>PKDW01000011.1 GCA_002863145.1 Flavobacteriales bacterium | reverse complement strand
TCTTGGAGCGTGGAAGAGACCATTTTGGTCGATGAGGTGAACGAATTGACTGTGGAGCGCGTGTACACCGCGTTTGACGCCTGTGGCAACACGTCCACCTACACGGAGGTGACGACGTTGGTGTTGCAAGTGTTGGGCTGTACAGATCCGGCTGCTTGCAACTACGATGAGTTCGCCAACGAAGACGACAACTCTTGTTTCTTCCCGTTGTATGGCTACGACTGTGACGGCAACTGCATCAACGATGTCAACGAGAACGGCATCTGTGACGAGTTGGAAATTGCAGGTTGTACGGATCCAGACAACCCAGGATACAACCCTGAAGCCAACGTCGAGGACGGTTCTTGTTTGACGGGCGGCTGTACGATTGCCTTCGCGTGCAACTACGATCCCACGGCGGAATTCCAAATCGCTGGAAGCTGTGAGTTCACCTCGTGTGCGGGATGTACGTCTGCAGATGCGTGCAACTACGATGCGGACGCCACGTTGAACGACGGCAGCTGTGAATTCCCAGCCTACGGATATGACTGCGACGGCAACTGCATCAATGATGCGGACGGCGACGGTATCTGTGATGAGTTTGAAATTGCAGGATGTACAGACCCAACCAACCCTGCGTACAACCCTGCGGCGACCGACGACGATGGAAGCTGTTTGGTGGCGGGTTGTTTGTTGCCATTTGCCTGCAACTTTGACCCGACTGCGGACTACCTCGATGTGTCGCTCTGTGATTTGAGCAGCTGTGCCGGTTGTACCGATCCAACGTCGTGTACGTACGATCCTGCGGCCACGTTGAGCGCGCCTTCAGCGTGTACCTACCCAGTCAACCAATTTGTGGACTGCGATGGCAACTGCATCAACGACGCGGACGGAGACGGTGTGTGTGACGAACTTGAAATCCCAGGATGTACAAACCCTGAGGCTTCGAACTACTCACCATTTGCCACGGACGACAACGGCACCTGTATTGTTGAGGTGGGCGGCTGTACGTTGCCATTCGCTTGCAACTACGACCCAAGTGCAGACTTCTACCTGCCAGGTTCGTGTGACTTCTCTTGCTTGTTTGGAATGCCTCCTGGTGACGGTGAGTGCACCGACGAACTCGCCTGCAACTACGGCATGGAAGAACCTTGTGCTTATTTCGACGCCGAGGGCAACTTGTGCGCGACATTGGGTTGCATGAACGAAGAGGCTTGCAACTTCGATCCTGAAGCGCAGGTGAACAGCGGATGTGAGTATGCATCCTGTCAAGCGTTTGGCTGCACCAACAGCAATGCGTGCAACTACGATGTCGAAGCCAATACGGACAACGGATCTTGCGAGTACAGTTCTTGTTTGGGCTGCACGGACAACGGTGCGTCCAACTTCGATCCTGATGCCAGCATTGACAACGGACAGTGCACGTATGACGTGTTCGGATGCACGTTGCTCATTGCCTGCAACTACGACCCTGTGGCGACAGTGAACGATGGCAGCTGCGACTTCACGGGTTGCTTCGGTTGTGTGACGCCTACGGCTTGTAACTACGATGACGACGCGTTGTACCCTGATGGTTCTTGCTTGTTCGCTGCAGCAGGTCAAGACTGCGATGGCAACTGCTTGTCAGATCAGGACGGTGACATGGTGTGCGATGCCAACGAAGTGCCTGGTTGCATGGATGAGTCCGCGTTGAACTACAACCCCAACGCCACCGACGACAACGGAACTTGCACCTACTTGATGGGTGGTTGCACAGACCAAACGGCGTGCAACTTTGACTACACCGCGCAGGTGGACAACGGTACATGTGACTTTGCTTCGTGTGCAGGGTGCATTGTCTCTTGGGCTTGCAACTACGATGCAACTGCGACTTTGAACGACGGATCATGTGTGTTCCCAGACGTCAACGGCATTTGCCCGAGTGTGTGCGATTTTGACCTCGACGGCGATGGCATCTGCGACGCCAACGAAGTGGCCGGATGTACGTATGCCAATGCCATCAACTACGAGCCGCTTGCCACCGACGACGACGGTTCCTGTAGCTTCGTGGGGTGTGTGTTGCCAGACTACAGCAGCTACAACGAATTGGCCAACACCAACAGTGGCGACTGCACGAATGCACCAGGAAGTGCCGACTTTACGGGAGACGGATTGGTTCAGCTTGAAGACCTCTTGGAATTCTTGGTGGCCTACGGCACCAGCGGACCCGAATGGGGACTCGACTGGGTGCAGGACGGTTGTTCTGTGGCGGCCATGGGCATCGCCGAGATGGACGTGAGCACCTCTGGCTGTACCTACCCCACGGCATCCAACTATGACGCCTCGGCCGCGTTCGATACGGGATCTTGTGTGTGGCTCGGCTGCACGGATGATGAGGCCGTCAACTTCAATGACCTGGCTACATTAGACGACAGCAGTTGCTCGTACAACATTTGTCCTGACTTCAACGGCGATGGTCAAGTTCAAACACAAGACTTGCTTGACTTCCTCATTGCATGGGGAGCGGTCTATGAATAATGTATTTTCGATCAAACGTCGAGTCTGACGTTTGGAACAATGGAAAGGGTTGCCAACGGGCGGCCCTTTCTTTTTTGCACTTCAAGGACTTTGTGATTGGAGGCAAAGAACAGTTCATTTTAATATTGAGACATGAAATATTTAAAAGCCAACTTGAGCCTCATGGCTCTTCAAGCTACATGTGCATGGTTCCTGATGCTTCAACCATGTCTGGCACAAAATGAACTTTGGGTACTCAACGAAACGCCCCCCAGCTTGGGTCGCATCGACCTGACGTCCTTCAATTACGAGGAGCTGCTGTCGTTTGACAACGTGAGTTACGCTACGGATCTCGAGATTCAGGGCGACATGGCCGTGGTGGTCTTGGAGAACCGTGTGGTCAAGGTTGATTTGACCACAGGCGAAATGTTGGCTGACGTTGAATTGCTCGGCGCTCAGGAGGCCGCACTGCTTGAAGACGGCACTGTCGTCGTCACGCGCGGCGGTCTAGACGCAGACTGGCAGCCTTTGGATCTCACCAGTTTTTTGGTTTGGTTGGATGGCGCCGACTTGGCCTTGGAAGGGGAGTTGTTGCCCACGGAAGGGCCAATGCTGCCAAGCCAAGAAGTCATGGTGGTCGATGGCAAAGTGTACATCGCGGTCAACAATGGCTGGGCTTGGGGCCAAGAAGTAGGGCGTGTAGGCTGCTGGAACCTTGAGGAAGACACCTACGAGGAGTGGGATCTCGGAGAGGGAGCGGAAAACCCTGTGGCCCTGCACGTTCTTGACGGCGACCTGTTCACCGTGAACAATGGAGATTGGTCAAGCACGTCGGTGACGCGGGCAAGCCTTGCTGACCTTTCGTCGTCGGAGACAGTTGCTTTGGAAGGTGTTTCTGTGGGGTGCAACGCATCTGCATTTGTCGACACCAAGTTGGCCGTCCAAATCAGCGGTGAAAATGGACTTCGCTTGCTCGATGGCCCCAGCATGATTTGGGAAGAAGGGGCGGTCCTGAATGCGGATGCACCTTCTGCCTACAGCCTGATCACCCATCCGACGTATGGTTGGACGTGCGCTGGTGTGACGGACTACGTGACGTTCGGGGAAATTCAAATTCGAACTGCGGAAGGAGAGTTGCTCTCCACGGTTCCGGTAGGCGTGTCGCCTGGCTCATTGGCATGGCGCTCGTCGGAAGTATCGAACCTCGAGGCAGTTGCCCTTCCCGCGACCATCACAGGTGTGGAAGGTGAATGGGACGGTCTTGGTCGGGAAGCAGGGAATGTCATTCCTGGCATGCCCGCCTTGCGTATCGTACGTGCGGCCAATGGCCAAGTCCAAAAGACCATTCAAGTCCCGAACTGATTTCAGATCGAGCGCACAAAAAAAGCCCGGCCGATTGGCCGGGCTTTTTCGTCGATACTCAATGCCCATCTCAGTGAGAGATGACGGTAAGTGATTTGCGGGCAGCGTGCCCTTGGCTCACCATCTGAACGATGTATTGGCCATTGCTGAGTCCTTCAATTTGGATTGAGCGCTGAACAGTATCGATGGACTTGACGACCTGCCCCTTCATGTTGAAGATGCGGATGTCGGCCACAATCCCTTGAGGACAAACAATGGTCGCTTGACCTGCAGAGGGGTTGGGGTAGATGTTGAAGTTGCCCAACACCTCAAAGACGTTGTCCGTGTTGTCGATGACCACGCCGCTCAAGGAGCCAGTGCAACCGAGGCTGTCTATGACAGTGACGGCGTAGGTGCCTGCAGCCAAGGAGGCGTCCTCGTCGGAGCTCACTTCAACATCGTTTTCGTCAGTCCAGCTGTAGCTGTATGCACCAGATCCCCCTGTGACGGTGATGTCTGCAGCGCCATTTGTTGTGCCTTCGGCATCAGTCGTGCCTTCCAACGTCACCACAATCAGGTCACAGCTGCCATCGTCTTCCGTAGCTTCTGGGTTGTAGTTGCATGCCATCTCGTCGGTGCATCCAGGGACAGCATTGAACTCTTGGCCAAACAACTGACGCTCGTCGCAGAACGTCCAGCCGAGGGCAAAGTCGTGGCCTGAGCCCTGTCCGACATTCAAGAAGAGCTGGTTGTTGGCCATGCCACCTGCGGCATCAAAGCCAAAGAGGTAGTCGAGTCCTTCAGGCTCACCGTTGACCACCATGTTGTCATTGGCGTACGCATCGAGCAAGTCGTCTCCGTCGGCAGCGTCACCGTCGTAGTCCAACGCGTCAACACCGCCAGTGACGGCAATGTTGTTCAGGGTCAAGTCACCTGCAGCCCAGCGCTCATAAGCATCTTCCACTTCGTCGGCCTTGTCTTCAATCTCAATGCCCTCGCTCGTGTTGCAGAGCAAAGCATTTGAAATGTGACCACCTGAGCCATTGCGGAGCAACAACCCTTGGTTGCCTCCGACACCAACGACAGTCCAACCTTCCACAGTGGGGATGGCAAATGGCATTTCGTCGCTGCTCACATTGCCGTCGTCTGAATCGTCGCCATCGAGCTCACCTCCGCGGTCTCCTTCTGCACCAGGTTGGTCTTGGATGGCCAACCAGTTGCTGCCGCCGCCGTGGAAACCTTGGTCCCAATCAAAGCTGTCGTCACCACAAAACGCAACCAATGCGTCGTCCACTGTGACAGAACCACCAAAGAATTCGATGCCATCGTCAAGGTTGGACACGACTTCCACATGGTGGATGGTCGTTCCAGACCCCACACCTGCGAGGGTCAAGCCATTGATTTCGTTGGCTGCGCCGAGTTGGGTTCCGCCATGACGGATGCTGATGTAGGACAGGACGCCGCTGTTGTCCATGTCGTTTTCGCCTCCGTAGGTCGCAAGGCCATTGTTTGATGGAATGCCCTCTACTTGTGCCGCACCTCCAAAATTGGTGGTGGCATCGCCCAACACGATCAATCCTCCCCACTGGCCACGGGTGTCATATGAGACTGAACCGTCAAGAGGATCCGCTTCGTGGGTGAAGATGATGGGGCAGTCGGCGGTCCCTTCCGCGAAAATTTGTCCACCCTTCGCCACAATCATGGCTGATGCATCCGCGCCAGTACCAGCTGCGCCCTTGACCACAGTTCCGGCTTCAATGGTCAGAGCTTGACCTGATTGCACGAAAGCGTATCCCGAAAGGATGTAGTTGTTTTGACAAGTCCATGTGTCTGTACCTGCACCAAAACCATTGTCTTCGACTTCAATGTTGGGTCTTTCTGAAATGGGGGGGCAATCACATTGTCCAAAGGCAAGTGTGGCAGCAGCGAAGAGAAGCGCCACCAGAGAGAAACGTTGTTTCATGATCGATATTGAGGTTATAGAATTCAGGTCAAAATTCTTTTGCTCAAACGACGCATTTGTAATTGTGAGGTTACCCCTTTGTTATCCTGTTCTCGAATTGGAAATGGGGAGTTAACACAAAAAAAAGAGAGCGCTGAAGCGCTCTCTTTTAAATCAGGTTCTCCTTGGTCACTCTTTTTCAAAGCGAAGCAGGAAGCTGTAGTCGTACACCGTGACGCCCTCAACGTATTCCCGGAATTGGTAGGCTTGCAAGTCGTCCTGTTCCAATTCCAAAATCTGCCAGTAGACGTCCATCAAGCGCAACACTTCACTGTAGGTCACGGTGACATTGAACTCATTGTTGTCATTGAGGTAGGCAAGGACATCTTCTGACAGGATGTCCTCTGGAGAACCCAAATACATCTCTGCGCTCAAGCCACAATTGGCCTGGACTTCAGCGAATAGATTGGGGTCATCCAAGCCTGTGAGAACAGGATTCTTTTGGTTGAAGTAGGAAATATCGGCTCCATAATCGCTGGCAATGGCGTCCGCGATGCCATCGTAATCTCCAGCATCGGTTACGGCACCATCGTCAATCCA
>PKDW01000144.1 GCA_002863145.1 Flavobacteriales bacterium | reverse complement strand
AGGGGCCCGAGGTGCTTGACCAAATCCTGATAGATGTCCACATCCAAGCCCTTGGCGGGAAGGCCAAACCCTTCCTCGTTCATCGTCGTGGCGGTGGCCACCCAACTCACCTCGTCCGTCTCTGGCGCATACGCACCTTCGCCTGCGCGGAAGGCCGTCAAGCGAATGCGCACGTCGCTGCGCACACCCCATTTCCCATGCCATTGTTGGATGGCCGTTTGCAGGGCATCGTGTTGCAGGGAGTCGGGGACGGTCATGCCATGGGCATCCAAGGCTGCATGAAGGCGCTGGACGTGGAGCGCCAAAAACGGCACTTGTCCGGAGGTAAAGCGCATGGACTCAAACACACCATCGGCAAGCAGAAAAGCCCGGTTGGCAAATGCCGCGGGCAATTCGTTGGACGAGGTGAGGTGTCCGTCGACCAGAAGCGTGTCCAGTTTCGCCATGGGTTGAAGATACAGAGGCGACCTCAGGAAAGTTGAGACAAGATGTGGTGAACTGCGTCGAGCAGCGGCGCATTCACCCCAATCAAGACGCCACGTACACCCACGGGCGAAGCCGCATCCAAGTCGCGCTGCTTGTCACCGACCATCCAAGACCGCGCAGGGTCGAGCCCGTGTTTTGCGCACGCCCGCTCCACCATCAAGCTTCCGGGCTTGCGGCTCAGCGATCGCCCCGTCGAGGGGTGGTGCGGGCTGTAAAAGATGTCGAGCAGGGGCGTGCCGTTTTTGTCGCATTCCGCGCCCAAGAACGCGTGGATCTTCGCCACGTCCTCGTGGGTGTACAGCCCCTTGGCGAGCCCGCCTTGGTTGGTGATGAGCACCACCTCGAAGCCCGCGTCACGCGCCACACGCAGCGCCTCCATCACGGTCGGCAGGATCGTGAATTCGGACAGGTTCTTCGTGTAATCGCCGGGATCGTGGTTGATCACGCCGTCGCGGTCGAGGAAGAGGCAGGGTCGCAGGCTCATGGTGCAAACCTAATCACCTTAATTTCGGGGGCATGAACGCAGCGCAATTTTCTCCATGGACGGTGGATGGCTGGAAGGCTGGAGCCCGAGGCCAAGAAGACGTGTTGGGTGGCGTGAGGTGGGACGGATTACGCATTCCGCAAGTGGTGACCGAGCCATGGGGTGCGATAGAGGTGCCCTTGGGATCCCGGCCTCAAGGGGGCTGGGAGATTCAGCAGAGCTTTTCGGAGAAAGACGCGATAATGCAAGGCCTCATGCACGGGGTTGAAGGCATCCGAACGTTGGCCGAAGGGGTGGACGGCGAGTCGCTCAGGATATTGCTCGCCGACGTGCACCCGGAGATGGTGGCGCTCCACGTGGACGGCTACGACACCGTGGGGGCCTTGCGCGCTGTGGTGGCGTGGGCGGAAGGGAAAATGGTGTGTGGCTCGAGCACGTGGGATGTGGGGCGCGAGAACGCGTTTGACGGGGAGGCGTTGGCGTTGCACGCTGAGGCGTGGCATGCGGCGATGCCGGCGTTTCACGTTTGGGGCGTGGATGCGGCCAAATGGCAAGACCGCGGCATGCTTCCAGTTGATGCGCTTGGCGCCATGCTCTGCGCCTCGAAGGAAGCTTTGAACGTCCTGGTGGCGGCCGGGTGGTCGCTCGAAGAAGCGGCAAAGCACGCGACGCTTCGCCTCGCCTTCAGCACCGACGTGTTGTCGAGCGTGGCCATGGCCCGTGCCGCCCGCGCCCTGTGGTCGCGGTTGCTGTCTTCCATGGGCATGGCGGCGGGTGCCGTGGTGCGACTCGAAGCTCAAACTTCGACGCTTGGCCTTCACGTCGACGCCTCGCATTCGCGTGACGCCTTGCTCAGCCATTCGATTGCGGCCTACACCGCGGTGCTGGGGGGGGTGGACGGGCTCGAGGTTCGGCGCCACGATTTTCGGGAGGTGCTGGAAGGTCGTGAGGACCGCGACGAGGCCGTGCGCGCCGAGCGCTGGGCCCGCAACATCCAGCACATTCTGCGCGAGGAAGCCGGACTCGGCGAGCACGGCGACGTGATGAAGGGCAGCCGCGCGATAGAAGCTTTGACACGTCAAATGGCTGAGCAGGCCTGGTCTCGCCTCGAGGAAATGGAGGCGGCGGGCGGTTGGCGTGCAGGCGCGGACCTGATGAAGGCGTGGACGCTCGAAGGGCAGCGCGCTCACCTCGCACGGCCGTGGTACGTGTCAACTGACATGGCCCGCGGCGACAAGCCTTGGGCGCAGGACGCCGACGCGCGCTTTTTCGCGCTGGACCACCCTGCACAGGAGTCGTCACGAGCGCCCATCCAAGGCGCGAAGTGGCCTGAGGAACTTTGCAGTCGATTCGCCGATGACAGGCGAGAGGGGCATGCGCATGAAATGTTTGGGCCTGGCGTGGCGCCGTATTTGGGTGGGCCGTATTCGACGATGTACGCAGTCAGGCCTTGGACAGTGAGGCAGTATGCTGGATTCTCGACGGCTGAAGAAAGCAATGCATTTTACCGCCGGAACTTGGCGGCGGGGCAGAAGGGCTTGAGCGTGGCATTTGATTTGGCGACGCACCGGGGTTACGACAGCGACCACGAGCGCGTGAAGGGTGACGTCGGCAAGGCAGGCGTGGCCATCGACAGCGTCGAGGACATGAAGCGCCTCTTCAAAGGCATCCCGCTCGACCAAATGAGCGTCAGCATGACGATGAACGGGGCGGTGCTGCCGATTTTGGCCTTCTACATCGTGGCGGCAGAGGAGCAGGGCGTGGCGCAGGACCAGCTGACGGGCACCATCCAAAACGACATCCTCAAGGAGTTCATGGTGCGCAACACGTTCATCTACCCGCCGTCGCCGTCCATGCGTATCATCAGCGACATTTTCGCGTACACCGCCGAGCACATGCCGCGCTTCAACTCAATCAGCATCAGTGGCTACCACATGCAGGAGGCGGGCGCGACGCAGGAGATTGAGTTGGCGTATACGTTGGCCGACGGCTTCGAGTACGTGAAGACGGGCGTGGAGGCGGGCCTCGACGTGGACGCGTTTGCGCCGCGGTTAAGCTTCTTTTGGGCGAACGGCATGGCGCACCTGAAGGAGATTGCCAAGATGCGCGCAGGCCGAGTGTTGTGGGCCGACCGGATGAGAGGGGAGTTTGGTGCCAATGCGAAAGGCCAAATGCTCCGCACCCACACCCAAACCTCAGGTTGGTCCTTGACAGCCCAAGACCCGTGGAACAACGTCGCGCGCACGGCCATCGAAGCCCTGTCCGCCACCATGGGTGGCACGCAGTCCCTGCACACCAACTCGCTCGACGAAGCCATCGCGCTCCCCACGGACATGTCTGCGCGCATTGCCCGCAACACCCAGCTGCTCTTGCAGACCGAGGCTGGCTACACGGCCGCCGTCGATCCGTGGGCCGGCAGCCACGTCCTCGAGGATCTCACGGCCGAGATGCTCGCTTCCGCCGAGACCCTCATGGCCGAGATTGCCGAGAAGGGGGGTATGGCCAAGGCCATTGATGAAGGCCTTCCCAAACTCCGCATTGAAGAAGCTGCCGCCTCCAAGCAGGCGGCCATCGACCGCGGCCGCGACAAAATCATTGGTGTCAACCTTTTTGTGGTGGAAGGGGAAGACGACGTGGATGTCCTCGTCGTCGATCAGGACGAGGTCCAGCGCCAGCAACTCGCCGGCCTAGCGTCCCTCAAAACCTCGCGAGACTCCGCAGCCGTCGAAGCGGCCCTCGACGCCTTGACCTCGGCGGCGCGCAGCGGCGGCAATTTGCTCGCCGCCGGGGTCGTGGCGGCCCGCGTGCGCTGCACGCTCGGTGAAATCAGTGCGGCTCTCGAGGAGGTCTTCACACGCTTCCAACCAGCCGACCGTCGCGTCTCGGGCGTATTTTCACGGGCCATGGAAGGGTCCGAAGCTTACGACAACGTCCGAGCCCTAAGCGATGCGTTCGCGGCCTGCGCCGGCCGCCGTCCTCGTATTCTCGTCGCCAAGATGGGGCAAGACGGCCACGACCGGGGTGCCAAAGTGGTTGCCTCGTCCTTCGCCGACCTCGGTTTCGACGTCGACCTCGGTCCGTTGTTCAGCACGCCCACCGAAGTGGCACGCCAGGCGGTCGAAAACGACGTCCATGTGGTTGGCGTCAGCACGCTCGCTGCGGGCCACCTGACCCTCGTGCCGGGTTTGATTGAAGCCCTGCGCGAGGCCGGCCGCCCCGACATCCTCGTCGTCGCCGGCGGGGTGATTCCACCAGGTGACCATGAGGCAATGTACAACCACGGCGTAGTCGGCGTGTTTGGTCCTGGAACGCCCATCACAGCGAGTGCCAAGGACATCCTCGACTTGTTGCTTGAGGCCTACCAAAAGTGAATTGCCGCAGGCGGGATTTGGTTTTGGCGAAAGAAGCCACGATATTGGGTTCGGAGACGTTATTTTGACGTTGAATCAACCAATCGTACTTACCAAACAACTTAATATGAGTCATTTCTCTCTGTTCACAGCGCTGGTTGTGAGTTTGTCTTGCGCCACGAGCTGGGGGCAAAAGACCATTCAAAATCCCCCCGCAGGCACTGCGGTCCCAGGCGAGGTCATTGTCAAATTGGACAAGCGATTTCAGCCAGAGGCCATCACTGACAAAGGCATTTTCTACCACGGCATTCCCGCGGACTTGCAATTGAAGGAGACCTTGAGTGCGCTTTCTGGCATTTACTTGTTCAGCTACGACGACGTGGCGATGAACGAGGACATGATGCTGCGTACGCTGAACGGCCTGCCCTTTGTGGAGGCTGCACAGTTGAACCACTACGTCGAAGAGCGCGCAACGCCCAACGATCCGCAGTTTGGGTCGCAGTGGCACCACATTGATGCTTCAGACAACGACATCGATTCTGACTTGGCTTGGGACATCACCACCGGTGGCACCACCGCCAACGGAGACCGTATTGTGGTGGCCGTTCTTGAGGGCGGTGGTTCCAACTACAACCACGTGGACCTCATTGACAACCACTGGGTCAACCCGGCGGAAGTGCCCGGGAACGGCATCGACGACGACGGCAATGGATTTGTCGACGACTACAATGGCTGGAACGCAGGGAGCAACAACGACGCGATTGCGGCGGGTGGTCACGGGACATCTGTCAGTGGAATGATTGGCGCCACAGGCAACAACGGCAATGGCGGTGCAGGTGTGAATTGGGATGTAGACATCATGCAAGTTGACATGGGAGGTGGTCTCACCGAATCCAATGTGATTGCGGCGTACAACTATCCCTACACCATGCGGAACCTCTACAACACATCGGGCGGCACACAGGGTGCGTTCGTTGTGGCCACCAATGCCTCTTGGGGCATTGACGGTGCGAACCCTGCAAACTACCCAGTGTGGTGCGCGTACTATGACGATTTGGGCGCTGTGGGCATTTTGAACTGCGGTGCCACGGCCAACAACAATGTCAACATCGATGTGGTGGGGGACATGCCCACCGGATGTGGATCGGATTACATGGTGGCGGTGACGGCCACCAACGACAACGACGTGCGTACATTCTCGGGTTACGGAGCCACGACCATTGACTTGGGCGCCCCCGGTGAGAACGTGTTTTTGCCTTCTGGCTCAACCGGATATGGTGGAACCTCGGGAACGTCATTTGCAAGCCCATGCGTGGCAGGTGGAATCGCATTGGTGTACAGCGCGCCTTGTGCAGACCTCGCGTCCAACGCCCTTTCATCTCCACAAGCCACGGCTGACGCCGTTCGCAGCTACATCTTGAACGGGGTTGACCAAGTGGCCAACCTCGTGGGTGAGACCGTTACGGGAGGACGCTTGAACGTACGCAATGCACTCGACTTGGCCATTGAGAACTGCAACCCAGACCTCGGGTGCACCGACCCCACGGCCTGCAATTACAGTCCCGAAGCCATCACAGACAATGGATCTTGTCTGCAATTTGACGATTGTGGCGTGTGCGGTGGCGACAACAGCTCTTGCACTGGATGCACGGATCCCGTGGCATGCAACTACGATGCCGAAGCGACCATTGAAGATGGGTCTTGCATCGACGGCACAGGCATCACCGTTGCTGTCGGAGGCGGCTCCTGGGATGGTGAGATTGGATGGTCCCTGGATTTGAATGGTGAGGTCTTGGCCTCTGGCGGTGCCGGCACGGTCACGGCTTGCTTGCCCGAAGGTTGCTTCACGTTGAGCATGACCGATTCCTACGGCGACGGTTGGAACGGTGCGATTTACACGCTTTCTGCTGCCGATGGCACGGTGATTGCGACCGGCGATTTGGACACGGCCCAACAAGGCGATGGGTCTACCCAAGGCTCGGATGTGGTTCAAATTGGCGTCGATTCCTGCGGCTTGGGTTGCACCGACGCGACAGCCTGCAACTACGACCCAGATGCCACCCTCGACGATGG
>PKDW01000032.1 GCA_002863145.1 Flavobacteriales bacterium | reverse complement strand
GACATTCTCGCAGCAGGCATGGCCCAAGCGGAGCTCGAGCGTGTGCTTCGCCGCTTGTTCGCCGATTACGGGCAGCGGTTTGACACGGACTTTGGCGTTCAAGGCAACAACGTCCTTTTGGTGCGCAACCCGGAAACGGGACAAATGAACTCGGCACCTCTCGACAATGCGCAAATGCGTTCCAGCCTCACGGGGTACATCGTCGACCAGCTCGACAAGGGTTTGGAATACGGAAAGGGACATGTGCAACGTTTGGAGCGCACCAAGCGCGCCCAAGAGGAGGACTTGCGCCGGTCCACGCAGCGCGCCAACCAAACGCGCAACCAGGATGACGTGCGCCGGGCACTGCAGGCGGAAGGTCGCCTGACCAAAACGCTCGAAGAGTTGATGCCGACCCAGGGTGAAAACCTGCGCTTTTTCACGGACTTCCAGATGGGCTGGATGTATTTCCGGTACTTCTTCTGGAACTTCATTGGAAAGCAAAACGACGTCCAGGGCCACGGCGACTTCATGGATGGAAATTGGTTGAGCGGGGTCGACTTCATCGACGCCGAGCGCTTGGGCAACCGGGACACGCTCACCCAAGAGATGATGGACAACCGCGGCTGGAACCGCTTCTTTTACCTGCCGTTGATTTTGGGCTTGATCGGACTGGCATTCCAAGCGTTCCGCGACCCGAAAGGGGCCTCCGTGGTGGGGTTGCTCTTCCTGATGACAGGCATTGCGATCGTGGTCTACTTGAACCAAACGCCGTTGCAACCGCGTGAGCGGGACTACGCGTACGTCGGGTCCTTCTACGCCTTTGCCATGTGGATTGGCTTGGGCGTCATGGCCTTGTTCGAGGCGGCGCGCCGTCCCGAAGTCAAGGCGCACATGCAAGGGCTCGCCCTGCCGTTGGTGGCGGGTGTGGTGTTCTTCCTCATGGAAACCATGACGGGTGGATCCCATGCCTTGTCCTACAGCGTGCTGTTCATGGGGGTGGTTGCGGCCGCGCTCTATGCGATTTCATGGGCCCTTGGCAAGGCCTCCACGGGCGATTCTGTGAAGGCGGGGGTGGTGGTGGCGTTGGCTGCTGTGGTGCCGCTCATCATGGTTGCGGAAGGCTGGGATGACCACAGCCGGGCGCGTCGTCGCACCGGGGTAGACATGGCCAAGAACTACTTGAATTCACTGGCGCCCAACGCCATCATTTTCACCAACGGCGACAACGACACCTTCCCGCTTTGGTACGCCCAAGAAGTGGAGGGCATCCGCACGGATGTGCGCGTCTGCAACCTGAGCCTGCTCAACACGGACTGGTACATTGACCAGATGCGCCGCCGTGCCTACGAGAGTGCGCCGCTTCCCATCATGATGGATGAAGAGAAATACCGCCAGGGGACGCGAGACGTCATTTTGGTGGACCGCCAGAGCCAACCTGTCGATTTGCTGGAGGCCATGGCATTCACGTTGGACGACGAGAACTTGGAGCAATTCCCGGGCCAAAAGGGATACTTCTCCCTCCCGGGCAACACTTTCCGCATCCCCGTCGATTCCGCCGCGGTTGTGGCGTCAGGTTTGGTGAGTCCAGAGGAGACCAAGTACCTCGTGGACGAGGTGAAATGGACCTTGGCCAATGGCAGCGGCAGCACCCCGAGCTACATCACGAAGAACCATTATGCGGCGCTCAACATGATTGCGAACAACAACTGGGAGCGTCCCATCTACTTCGCGGTCACCACAGGTCCTGACAGCTACTTGGGCTTGTCCGAGTTCTTCCGCCTGGAGGGCCTTGCCTATCGATTTGTTCCGCTGAAGTACCCCAAGAACGAGAACCCCAACATTTTGGGATCCATCGGACTCGACATCATGTACGAGAACGTCATGGAGAAGTGGGCCTGGGGCAACATGGACGACGTGGAGCATGGCATCTACATGGATGAGAACAACCGCCGGATGGTGACCAACATCCGACTGCAGATGTCCAACCTGGCAGAGACGCTGTTGAAGGCCGGAGATCCAGAGCGCGCGATTGCGGTGCTCGACGAATTGTTGCGTGCCATGCCCGAGGAAAATGTGCCCTACAGCCGGGTCATGATGCCTGTGGCAGAGACGTACTTGCAATTGGCCGCCGACACCGCGGTGGCACCTCAAACCCGCGGCCTGTCTCAGGTGCAGCGCGACCATGCGTGGGCCATGGCCCAGGAGGTCACCAACCATTTCATGAAGATGCAAGAGGACCAGGTGGCCTACTTCACCTCGTTGGATGCCGAGTTCTACATGGCCGCGGAGCGCGACCTTCAGTTTGCGCTGCAGATTGGGGACCGTCTTGTCCGTGTGATGAAGTACTTCCATGCATCGGCGCCGGAAACCAAAGCGCTTGAGGACAAGCTCACAGAGATGGAATCCGCGGTCGAGGCGCACGAGCGCAACCTCGTCGACCCCGGTGACTTTGCGTTCTGAGTGAACATGGAAGAATTGCGCCGCAAATCCCGCATTGCCATTTTGGCTTCTGGCGTGGGCTCCAATGCGGAAGCCATGCTCAAGCATTTTGCCGAAGGCAGTGGTGCGGAGGTGGCTGAGGTCGTGTGGGTGTGCACCAACAGGGCAGAGGCGAAAGTCAGGGCTGTGGCCAAACGCTTCGGCGTGGAGGACAGCCACCTCAAGAAAGTCGACATTCAAGAGGGGGCGTTGCTCGAGGGCTTGCGCTCGCGTCACGTGGACTGGGTGGCCCTCGCAGGATTTTTGTTGAAAGTGCCCGAGGAGGTGTGCGAGGCTTTTGCGGGTCGGATGGTGAACATCCACCCTGCGTTGTTGCCCAAATACGGGGGATCAGGCATGTATGGCATGCACGTCCACCACGCCGTCAAAGAGGCGGGAGATCGCCGGTCAGGCATGACCGTTCACCTGGTCAACCAAGACTACGACGAGGGGGACATTGTGTTCCAGGGAGAGGTTGAGCTCGCCGCAACGGATACGGCGGAGGACATTGCCACCAAAGTGCTGGAATTGGAGCACCGACACTACGCCCAAGTGCTAGAAGGGTTGATCCGGTTGGCACATGGTTGGGACGTCCGCGACAACACGCATTTGAAATCACACACATCCTGAAGCGATGATGGAGCTGCTGAATTGGGAAGAACTGCTGAAGAGCACCGTGGTGTTGTTCGCCGTGGTCGACATTGTGGGAAGCATCCCCATTCTGGTGGATGTCAAACAAAAAGCGGGAGACATCCACGCGGGCCGCGCCACGTTGGTGGCCCTTGGAATCATGCTGGCCTTTCTCGTCTTGGGAGAGGGCATCATTGGCTTCATGGGGGTGGACGTCAACAGTTTCGCCGTGGCGGGCTCCTTTGTCTTGTTTTTCATGGCCCTGGAGATGGTGTTGGGTGTGGAGCTCTTCAAACAGGATGCCCGGACCATGAAAACGGCCACCATCGTGCCTGTGGCGTTCCCACTGATTGCGGGCGCCGGGTCCATGACCTCCATCATTTCATTGCGGGCGGAATTTTCTCAAGTCAACATTGCCATTGCCATCGTCATCAACATGGTGTTGGTCTACCTCGTGCTCAGGAATTTGGGCAGGCTCGAACGCTTCCTCGGGGAAGGTGGAATCGCGGTGTTGCAAAAAGTATTTGGCATCATCTTGCTTGCGATCGCAGTGAAATTGTTCACGTCCAACATCCAACATTTGTTCTGATGGCGAAAGTGACGATGTACACCGACGGTGGGGCCAGCGGCAATCCCGGTCCAGGTGGATACGGCACCTTGCTGATGTTCGGCGAGCACGTGAAGGAATTGAGTGAGGGTTTTCGCTTGACGACCAACAACCGCATGGAACTGCTCGCGGTCATTGTGGGGTTGGAAGCGCTGACCCGCGATGGGGTGGAGGTGGACGTCTACTCCGATTCCAAGTACGTGGTCGATGCCGTCATGAAGCGCTGGGTGTTCAGCTGGGAGAAGAAGGGATACAAGGACAAGAAGAACCCCGATTTGTGGCAACGTTTCCTGCGGATTTACCGCAAACACCACGTCACCTTCCACTGGGTCAAGGGCCACGCAGGCAATCCTTTGAACGAACGTGTGGACGCCATGGCGGTCGCTGCGTACCAAACCGGGAACTTGTTGACCGATACTTGGTATGAACAGAACGAAGCCTGAGCGCTGAGGAGGTCGCAGGGTTTATCTTTGAAGCGCAATTCAAAGACCATGCGTACAGACCTCTATCAAGGCCATGATTACTACAACATGGATGAGCTCCTCACCGAGGAGCACAAGTTGATCCGCGATACCGCGCGTGCCTGGGTGAAGCAGGAAGTCAGCCCCATCATCGAAGACGCCGCGGAGCGCTGCGAATTCCCCAAGCACTTGTTGCCTGGGTTGGGTGAGATTGGGGCATTTGGTCCCTACATCCCAGAGGAGTACGGAGGCGCCGGCCTCGATCAGATTGCCTACGGCCTTATTATGCAAGAGCTCGAGCGCTGCGACAGCGGCTTGCGTTCCACGGCGTCTGTGCAAAGCTCCCTTGTCATGTACCCCATTTGGAAGTACGGTTCGGAGGAGCAGAAGCAAAAGTTCTTGCCCAAACTCGCATCCGGCGAGTGGATGGGATGCTTTGGATTGACCGAACCCGACCACGGATCCAACCCAGGAGGCATGACCACCTCGTACAAGGAAGATGGCGACGAGGTCATTCTCAACGGGGCCAAGATGTGGATCTCCAACGCGCCCTTTGCGCAGCTTGCAGTGGTGTGGGCGAAGAACGAGGAAGGCCGCATCCACGGCGTCGTCGTCGAGCGCGGCATGGAGGGCTTCAGCACGCCGACCATGAAAGGCAAGTGGAGCCTCCGCGCCTCAGACACTGGAGAATTGATCTTCGACAACGTCCGCGTTCCTAAGGCGAACATCCTTCCCGGCCGGACCGGTTTGGGCGCGCCGTTGAGCTGCCTGGACAGCGCCCGTTACGGCATCGCATGGGGCGCCATCGGGGCTGCCTTGGATTGCTATGACGTTGGCTTGCGTTACGCGAAGGAGCGGACCCAGTTTGGCCGTCCGATTGCAGGGTTCCAATTGCAGCAAAAGAAGTTGGCCGAAGCCATTACAGAGATCACAAAGGCGCAGTTGCTCACGCACCGCCTTGGGGTGTTGCGCAATGAGGGTCGCGCAACCTCCGCCCAGATCTCCATGGCCAAGCGCAACAACGTTGACATGGCGATTCACATCGCCCGTGAGATGCGTCAGGTGCTCGGAGGCATGGGCATCATGAACGAGTACCCCATCATGCGTCACATGGCCAACCTCGAGTCGGTCATCACGTACGAGGGCACGCACGACATTCACTTGCTCATCACCGGTCTCGACATCACAGGCGAGAACGCGTTCAAGTAAGAAGGTGGGGTTACGGCGGCCGCTGATTCAGCGCAGTCCAAATCGATCTGCATCCTCCAAAAAGGGAAGCTTTTTGCGGAAGGCCTGCATGTCCGCGGCGTCCAAGGTCGCCCGTAAGGCGGCGGGTTGTCCTTTCCCGCCAGCATCGGCAAGCAGGTGCCCTGCGTGGTCCACAATCACGCTGTCTCCAGCGTAGTGGTGTCCGTTGGCGTCGGTGCCTGAGCGGTTGACGCCGACCACAAAGCATTGGTTTTCGATGGCGCGTGCCTGAAGCAAGGTGCGCCAAGCCTCCCTGCGTGGCTCGGGCCAATTCGCCACATAGAGCGCCAAGTCGTAGGGAGTGCTGCCGTTGTTTCGGGCAAAGGCAGGGAAGCGCAAATCGTAGCACACCTGGAAGAGGATGTTCCAGCCACGCCAAGTTGCTTCGACCCGTTCAATGCCGGGACGGTACGCGCGGTGTTCCCCCGCCAAGGTGAACAAGTGACGTTTGTCGTAGACGTGCAGTTCGCCCTCTGGCGTGGCCATCCACATGCGGTTCGAGGCCTCTCCCGCGACGTCTCGAACGCCGACGCTGCCCACGATGGCGGCATCGTGTTTTCGCGCGAGGTCGAGCATCCAACGTGACGTCGTGCTGAGGCCCGCTTCGTTCAATGCGTCGACGTGGGTCAGATCCATGGAAAATCCGGTGGTGAACATCTCGGGAAGGACCACCAAGTCGGCGGGCGCCTTCGCCCATTCGCGTTCAAGGGTGGCCTCGAATTGGGCCCGGTTCGCCTCGGGGTTTTGCCACACGAGGTCCGCTTGGACAGCGATGACGCGCAACGGTGCCTGGACGGCGGATGGGACATCGTCAGCCGCGGATGGTACCCGTGGCGCTTAAAACGTGGCGCGCCACGCAGATCCTTCTCCACGATCTCAAAAGGAGCGAGCTTCCCGTATTCACCTCCCAGCAGCACGAGATCGTGTCGGCGCCAGAATCCCACATAGACATCCTCGTATCCTGGGGCTCGAACTCCCAGGAAACTGAGGGAGATTCTTTTTCGGTAGGCTGGTTTGTGAACAATGTTATAATGTTGGAACGTCTTTTTCTGTGTATTGTCTTTA
>PKDW01000053.1 GCA_002863145.1 Flavobacteriales bacterium | reverse complement strand
CTTCGAGGATGCCATCTTCGACGATGGTTCATGCACCTTCCCTCCCGCAGGATTCCCCTGCGATTGTGTGACTGAAGTGACCGCTGTGGCCGATTTGGCCGCCAGCGCCAGTTTCTCGGCTCAACAAGAAGCCGTCGGCACACTCACGAGCGTGGACATCACCCTCGTCTGGACAAACACCGCCGGCGACGGCAGTTGGGCCGGAGACTTGCTCTTGGAAATTGGTGCGCCCGATGGTTCCTGTGTGGGCATTGGTGGATACGACGTAGGAACCGGATGCACTTTGGGCTCACTGACCTGGCCCTCTGCTTGGAACGTATCCGCCTCGGGCACCTACACACATTCCGTGGATTTGGCCAGCTTGGGCATGACCGGAGAAGGCAATTGGAGCATCAACCTCATCAATGGTTGGACCAGCTCGGGTGGGGCCAATTACAACTTGCTCGTCGCCTTCAATGGGGTCTGTTCAGGAGAGCCCACCTTTGGCGGATGCACCGACCCTGAGGCGTGCAACTATGACGCCCAAGCCACCTTGGATGACGGAAGCTGCGATCCAGGGACGCCGGTGTATTTCGACAGCGACGGAGATGGGTTTGGCCAATTCTTTGCCCAGTACATCTGTGGCACAGTGATTCCTGCAGGCACTGTGGATTTGGATGGCGATTGCAACGACGCCAACAGCACCGTCTACCCCGGTGCGCCTGGCAATGCCACGGGCATCGACAACAATTGCAATGGCATCATCGACCCCGACGAAGAAGAGCCTGCCACATGCCCTGAAGATGTCAACACCGACGGCGCCGTCTCTGTGGCGGATGTGCTGGCGGTGTTGTCTGAATTTGGATGTGTTGGCGCCGCATGTCTCTACGACGTCGATGGCGACGATGCGGTGACGGTCAGTGATGTGCTGGTTGTGTTGTCTGCGTTTGGCACCTCTTGTTCGTGACGAATGACATCACACTCATGCACGCTGACATAAGTGGAAGCAACCCCGGGATGAACTGGACGTTTTACTTATTGTACGCCTCGTTTTGCGTCACCCAATCCTCCTGACATGCGTTTACGTCGACTCCTCCTCAGCAGTTTTCTCGTTTGCCTCGCGACGGGCATGTGGGCCCAAAAATCTCTGCCCAATGAAGTCGCGCTCTTCGCACCCATGAGTGCGTGGCCGAGTGACGTGCGGGGGCAAGTCGAGGCTGCCGTGGAGCATCCTGGCGACGCCGTGCTTTTGCAACTCGACTCCGAGCGCCTTGCACAACTTCGCGCCGAAGACAAGCAGTCCTTTGAATTGACGCTCCCACGCCCCCAGGGCAGGGCTGGCGTTGCGCCTGAGTGGACGACGTTCGAGTTGGAACGGTTTTTTGTGCACCCCGATGTTGTGACCGTCGGACTGACGAATGAGCGTGGTTTTGAAGAACAGAACTACGTGCCCCAACTCCAAACATTCACGTTGGGCCTGAACGACAAGGTGGTGGGAACGCTGGTGCTCATGCACGACCATGTGCTTGGCAGCTTCCATCACGACGGGCAGCAATTTGACCTGACCCAAGTGGACGGCGATGTCTATGCCGTGCTCGACTTCAACCAGAGAACCAACCTCGCCCCCTTCGCATGTGGCGTGGATGAGGCACCCCTCAAGGAGGCCATTGAGCGGACGGAGAAGAGCACCAACCGCGCCAACAACGGTGGATGTGTCGAGGTGGCCATCGACGTGGACAACTTCACGTACGGCACCTACAACAACGTGGGCAATGCCACCGATTGGGCGCTTGCCCAAATGGCCGGAGTGTCGGCGATCTACACCCAAGAGCTTGACGGTTTGTTCTTGCTGCAGGCCACCTACGTTCACCTTTGGCAGACGCCCGACCCCATGTCCAACTTCACCAACAACGCCGGTGGCATGTTGGACAACTTTCGGTCAACCTGGGAAACCACGCCTTCGCTTGACGCGGTCCAACGCGACGTCACCCATTTGATGTCCAAGCGTGGCAACACAGGCACCGGCGGCATTGCCTACCTCGGTGTGAACTGCTCCTCGTTTGCCTACGGATTCAGCGCAGTGATGACGAGCAGCACCACGACCAACATCAACAGCTACTCTTGGAATTTGGATGTGGTTTCCCACGAGCTTGGACACAACTTCGGCTCCAACCACACGCACTGGTGCGGCTGGCCCGGTGGCGCCATTGACGACTGCTACCCCTCTGAGGGTGGTTGCGGAAATGGGCCGCAAGTGGCCACGGGGACCATCATGAGTTACTGCCATTTGGATGGCAGCACGCCCAAGGTGCTGCAGTTTCACCCCCTTGTCGAAAGCAATGCTCTGATCCCAAGCATGTCCGCGAGCAGTTGTTACACGCAATGTGAGGAATACGAGCCACCTGTATGTGCGATCACTGACATTCAAGGCGGCGTGCAACAAGCGTGCGATCCGTTGTCATTGACGTACACACAGCAAGTCATCCTGACCTATGAAAATGCTCCGGCTGACGGTTTCTTGGTGATCAATGGGGAGCAGAAACCCATCGGCAGCAGCCCACAGTCCATCAACTTGGTGGGGCTTCCCGCAGACGGCCAACCAGCAAGCGTCTCGGCGTATTTCAGCACCGACGAAGGGTGCTCACGCAGCGAGAACAACGTTTTTACCCGGCAGGACCCCTGCTGCGGCCTGTTCCGCATGAGTCAGATCGACCCGGCCGCGAACACCATGCGCCTGAAGAACATGGCGGAATGCCCCTCCGACATTTCGGAATGGGGACTCCTCAGTTTGGCGGGTTACCAGGAATTGTCTGCCCTTGCTTCTACGGGCCAAAACATGATGATTCAGCCCGGGGAAGAAATCCAGATTTCTTGGGAAGCGGGCCTGGCTGGCGATTGGATCATGTTGTTCCTCCCGACCGGGTTGCTGTATGACTACGCGCAATGGGGCCCCACACCTCCTCCCGCCATTTACATTTCACAATACGCAGGCATTGAGACGATTTGGCCAGACGGCACAGGAGTCTACATTCAAGATCAGCCGCCCTACCACTACATCGGCAATGGAGGGTACGGTGTGGACCAATGGGAAGGCTTTGACACGCCTTGCAACATCACGAGCCTCAATGTCTTGAGCGCGACCCCATGCGACCCCGCATCGAACACATTTGATCTGACCTTTGAGGTCAACTGGGTCGGCGCTCCAGAGACCGGCAACTTGGCGGTCAACGAAGACTCCTTCTTCGTGAGTGGAAACAGCCTCGTGCAAACCCTCACGCTGCCTGCCAACGGCATCTGGGTCGAATTGAATGCATTTTTTGAAGACGAAACCACCTGCACCGCCACCAACGGCAATGCCTACTTTGCACCTGAAGCCTGTGCGGTGTGTCCCGCTGACATCAATGGCAACGGTGCCATCGAAGTGTCAGATGTGCTCTTGGTCCTGTCGGACTTTGGCTGCGCCACAGACTGCAACAGCTCCACCGACTTGGACGGCGACGGATCCATTACCGTGGCCGATGTGCTCACCGTGTTGAGTGCATTCGGAGAGGACTGCTGAGTCCGTTTAAACCCACACTTCTTTGAAGGCCGAGTTACTCAATGGCCATGCCAGGGAACTCGCCCTTTCCATTGAATTCAAAGCGGCAACGCACTTGGTCGTGTTCGCTTGATGCTGGAAACAATTGGAGGTTGATTGCGCCGGACAGGTCTCCTTCCGTGGTCACTTGCATCAAGAACACCCTGCCATCTTGGCCTGCGCCGTTGGCGGCCGTTCGCAACACGAAATATGCGCCCCCTGTGTGGGTGGAGATGTCCAAATCCGTTTCTCCGCTTTCGGTGAAGAACTGATCCCACGGCGAACCAGGATCTTGAACCATCGTGGGATCCTCTGCCCCTTCCATGCCGCTCATCTTGGCTGCTGTCGAAAGCCCGATGGTCGCGTAGGTGTCGTCGGCCATCTCGGGCATGATTTCGAAGAACTTGGGGTTCATACCTGACGCAGACCAACTCCCGTTGTACGGGCTGTTGAAGACCCCTTTGGGCGCGCGAACCGTGAGGGGATGCACATCCGTGCCGTACACCGAACTCACACGGTCACCTTCCGGCAGTTTCACCGAAATGAGGTATTTCGTCAAGCCCGGCTGATGGGCGACTTCAGTGGCCACCTCAAGCGTGTAAGGTGGCGCAGAGGTGGCTTTGTCTTCGGTTTGGGCGAATGCCAATCCGCATGCAATCCACAAAACGCCGAACGCCAAACCATGCTTTGTCATGGCACAAAAATGCAGAACCCAACTTATTTAAGGACAAACGTTGCCAAAAACCATGATCAACCCAAGCGCTTGGATCGAATCAGGGAAATTTGGGGAAGCGAGAGAAGTCCTGAGCGCGCTTCTCGAGGAAGGCGTCACGTCCCTCCTTCGCTTCTTCAGTGCCGTAGGCAAGGCGTGTCGCCTCCCCTGCGTACACCTGCTGTCCCACAAGGCCATCATCGATGAGGTTGAAGCCAAACTTCAACATCTTGATGGCGGTGGGGCTCTTGGTCATGATTTCCTTGGCCCAGCTGAAGGCTGTTTCTTCAAGGTTGGCATGCGGCACAACCGCATTGACCATGCCCATCTCGTAGGCCTCTTGGGCCGAGTAGGAAGCGCCGAGGAAGAAGATTTCGCGGGCGCGCTTCTGGCCCACTTGACGGGCGAGGTACGCGGAACCAAAGCCCCCATCGAAACTCGCCACGTCCGCGTCCGTTTGCTTGAACACGGCGTGCTCCTTGCTCGCAATCGTCATGTCACAGACCACGTGCAAGCTGTGGCCTCCTCCTACAGCCCATCCCGGAACGACAGCAATCACCACCTTGTTCATGAAACGAATTTGACGCTGCACATCGAGGATGTTGAAACGATTCACACCGTTTTCTCCCTTGTAACCTGTGTTGGAGCGGACGTTTTGATCTCCCCCGCTGCAAAAGGCCCATCCGCCATCCTTCGGCGACGGCCCCTCTCCTGTGATCAACACCACCCCAATGTCTTGGCTTTCGTGGCAGGTGATGAGGGCCTCCCAAAGCTCGTCCACCGTCTTGGGCGTGAAGGCATTGCGCACCTCTGGACGGTTGAACGCGATGCGCGCCACGCCCTCGTGCACTTTGAAGGTGATCTCGTCGTATTCTTTGACCGTTTTCCAAGGAAGGTTTGCCATGTCGCTGCTTTGAGAAAATGGAACAACGGCCGGTCGCCGAAGTTCTCGACGAAGGTAACGCGTCTGTTCACCAAGACATTCATGTCGAGTTACATCGAGCTGGCAATCGGGAAAATCGAGGAGAATGAAAGCAAGTTGGGAGATGCGTGAAAAGCAAAAAGCCTTGCAAGTCATTGACTTACAAGGCTCTTAAATTTGTGTTGGCGGTCTGGACGAGACTCGAACTCGCGACCCCCTGCGTGACAGGCAGGTATTCTAACCAACTGAACTACCAGACCTCCTCTTCCAGGCCTAAGCCTTTCCGATTTCCGACCGCTTTTGGCCGGGGCGCAAAGATAGCATGGTCTGTGCCATTCCTGCAAAAAGAAATACGCGTTTCGATCAAAAAAGTTTCGCCCTCTTCGTGAGGTATCCCGTCAGCACCGGCAGAACGCCTTGTGCCACATCGACATCCACCCAATCGATGCCGTGAGCACCGCAACGGTCACGGAGGGTTTTCGTCAATTTGGCCATGCGCGACACGTACGCTTCACGCACCTCCGTCGGATGCAACTTCAGCTCTTCCCCAGTCTCCAAATCCACAAACCGCGTGGGACGATCGGTGAATTCAAAATCCATCTCTGTCCCTGCATCCAGCAAGTGAAAGACGACCACCTCGTGCTTGTTGTGTCGCAAGTGTTGAAGTGCACTGACGAGGGCCTCGGGGTCCTCGGTCTTGTCCAGCATGTCGCTGAAGACAATGACCAGCGAGCGACGCGGCGTGGCTTCCGCGATTTGATGGAGTGCATCGATGGCGCTGGTCGGCCGCGCCTCGGCAGGTTCTGTGAGCAACCCTTCAAGCTTGTCAAAAAGCATGCGGTGGTGCGCACGCGAGGAACGTGCCGGGGTCTGCAGGTCGAGGGACTCGGAAAACAGGCTGAGGCCCACGGCGTCGCGTTGCCGACGGAAGAGCTCGATAAGGGCCGCCGAAGCCAGAACCGCAAACTTGAGCTTGCTCATGCGATCGTCCTCGAGGGTGACGCCGTCGGGGTACGCCATCGATCGCGAGGCGTCGAGGACGAGCTGGCAGCGGAGGTTGGTCTCCTCCTCGTACCGCTTGACGTAAAGGCGGTCCGACCGGGCAAACAGCTTCCAGTCCACGTGGCGCATGCTCTCGCCAGGATTGTAGAGGCGGTGCTCCGCAAATTCAACGCTAAACCCGTGATACGGACTCCGGTGCAGACCAGTAATGAAGCCTTCCACAGCCTGCTTGGCGAGGAATTCCAGAGAGCCGAGCTGGCGAAAGGCGTGGGGTTGAAGGTCGATGGGCACGGTTGTATAAAGATAGCCCTATGAAAACGCCCCGCTGTTGGGCGGGGCGTTTC
>PKDW01000168.1 GCA_002863145.1 Flavobacteriales bacterium | reverse complement strand
GCAGCTGCACCAGCCTTTGTGTCCTTCGCGCCCGGCCGGGTGTGTCTGTTCGGCGAGCACCAAGATTACCTCGGTCTTCCAGTCATTGCGGCGGCCATTCCGTTGGGATGCCGCATGGTGGTCGAGCCTCGGACCGATGGGGTTTGGACGGTGTGCACGCCACAAGTGGATTTCACGTGGTCCTGTGCCGCAGGAGACGCTTCTCGTCTGGCGCCCGAGTCGCAGCCGGATGCATCCGCCTTTTTGCGTGCAGGACTTCAGGAAGCGTTGGAGGCGGGTTGGAATGTGGAGGGAGGTGGAACGGTCATGTGTTCGGTGGATTTGCCCTTGCAGGCCGGGCTCAGCAGTTCCTCAGCCATGGTCGTGGCGTGGATGCAAGCGTTGGCGCGCGTGGCGGATGTCGCCTTGACACCCCATGAGCTTGCACGGTGGGCGCACAAAGTCGAAGTCGCGCATTTTGGGGAGCCTGGCGGACACATGGACCACGTGGCCAGCGCATTGGGGGGAATTCACCGCATTCATCCCGATTGGCGGGTAGAGCCTTTGGACTTGCCCAGCGAAGGCGTGTGGATTGTGGTGGATTCGGGTGAACCCAAAGACACCCGCGGACACCTGCATCGGTGCAAGATCAGGCGCTTGGCCTTGCTGGAGAACCGTGGCGGAAGTTGGGTGGACCCCGATGTCTTGGATGGGTTCAGCGACTGGCCGGCCGAGGATCAAACACTCTGGCAAGCCACGTGGCGCAACATGCAACTCGAGGCGCGTGCTGCGGCGCATTGGGAGGGGGCAGACCGACTGGCAACGTGGATGTCGGCGCATCACTCAGCCTTGCGTGATGGGTTGGGCTTGAGCACGCTCCGATTGGAATCTCTGGGCGAGGCTGCCATGGAAGCGGGCGCTTGGGGATGGAAGGTTGTGGGGTCTGGAGGCGGAGGTTGTGCCCTCGTGTGGTGTCCGGAACACGCCGCGCGAGAAGTGCACCAAGCGCTCCGGAATGCAGGTGCCCGTGCGTCGTGGACGCTGCCCGTCGCCCAAGGGGCCCATTGCACGCCTTGGAACCGCCCCAAGAATCCAGCCGTGGTGCTGGCCGCAGGCCGTTCCAGCCGCATGAAACAAGCCGCGGAATTGATGGATGAACACTGGAGTGAAGAGGAACGCGCGATCCTGGCCCAACGGCCCAAGGCGATGTTGCCGGTGGAGGCTTCTGGCCGGCCTTTTTTGGCCCTTTTGCTCGAACGGCTTCTGCACGAAGGCGTGGATCACGTGTGCGTTGTGCGGTCTTGCGAAGACCAAGTCATGCCCAACGAGCTCGAGCCATGGATCCCCAAAGGGTTGACTTTGGACTTTGTGCATCAAACCCTTCCTCAAGGCGCCAACAAGCCCTTGGGGACGGCAGATGCGGTGCAGCGTGGCCTCGAGGCCCATCCGGAGTGGGAGGGCCTCTCTGTGGCCGTGTTCAATGGAGACAACCTTCCGCCCGAGGGGGCAGTGGCGTTGTTGCATCAAACGCCGCAGGGAGTGGTGGCTTTTGCGCGGAGCGCCTTGGGTTTGCCAGAGGGTCGCGAGCGTGCCTTCGCGGTGTTCGAAGGCACACCCCAAACAGGCGTGGTCCGACTCATTGAAAAGCCCAGTGAAGAAGAGGTGCATCGCGTAGCCGATGAAGAGGGAGAGGTGTGGGTGAGCATGAACGTGTTCCGGCTCCGGTACAAAGCCTTTTTGGAAGGATGTCGCCGTGCACCCTTGCATCCGGAGCGAAGAGAACGGGAGTTACCGCACGCCGCCATGTTGGCGGCAGAACGGGAGGGCAAGCCCTTGGAATGGGTGTCCTTTCGAGGGGTGTTTTTGGACATGACCCATCCCCGGGACTGGCGACATATTCGTCAAATGATGCATGATGTAAAACATGATGTGAAATGACTTTTAAATATGTGAATCAATGGTTTCTGTAGAAATTTGTGCAAGTACCATTCGGGACGTTGCCGTGGCCATGGAAGCCGGTGCACATCGTGTGGAGTTGTGTTCGGTTTGGTCTGTGGGCGGCATCACCCCCAACGTGGTGGCGGTGGAGGCCGCTGCGGCCATGGGCATGCCTGTGCGGGCGCTGATCCGTCCCAGAGAGGGCAGCTTCGTGCACAGCGCCTCAGAGCGATCTTGGGCAGTGGAAGAGGCCAAGGTGATGATGGATTGCGGGGCTGAACGCGTTGTGGTGGGGGCGCTGGGCGAAGAGGGAGGCCTTGATCAAGCGTATCTCGAGGCGATGGTGAATGCGGTAGGGGCCGAGGCTCTGGTGTGGCACCGCGCCATTGACGCCAGTCTGCAGGTCCAGGAAGATGTGGCTGCCCTCAGGGAATTTGGGGTCGAAGAAGTGTTGTCCAGTGGGGGCGCCGTGCGCGCCGTCGATGGCGTGGCCCAACTCCAAGAAATGATGGCTTCAGGATTGCGGGTCATCGCGGGAGGAGGCGTTCGCCCACAAGACGTCGCTGCATTGGCTGAAGCCGGCGTAGATGCGGTGCATGCGTCCTGCAGAAAGCCTTCACAAGGAGGGGAGTGCAAGCTGTTCGACACCACCGTGAACTTGGTGGATTACGACTTGGTTTGCGATTTGGTGGATACTGTAAGCAGCTTGCAAAGATGATGTTATGAATGTCAAAGTGAAGCTTTTGTTTGGGTTATTATTATGGGGGCTGATTGCTGGATGCGAGATGCCCGACACCCATCCATTGCCTGCCGGAAAATCGACGGGCCTCGTGCCCTTGCCGCAGATTTTGGAGCCCCTCGAAGGCGAGGCCAAGGGCCGTGGATTTCGATGTGAGGGAGCCCTGACTTTGATGTGGCCCGAGGGGTGGAACATGTCGGCCATGACCGTGTGGCTGGAGGAGGCGCAGCTCTCTTGGGAGAGGACTTCCGAGGAACGCGAGGCGGATTGGATTTGGCGTGTCTCAGAGGATGACCTAGGGCAAGAGGGCTACACTTTGAGCGTGAAACGCGATCGGGTGACGATGAGTGCGGGCGATGCGGAAGCGGCTTTTCGCGCATGGACGACGCTTCGACAATTGCTGCCCGAGACGTGTGAGCAGGGATGTGCCTCCGGGTTCACACTTCCTGCCATGCACATCGAGGACCAAGCGTACCTGAGGCACCGAGGATTGCTTTTGGACTGCTGCAGGCATTTCATGGAACCTGAATTTGTCAAGGAAGTCATTGAGGTGTTGGCCTTGCAAAAAATGAATGTGCTGCATTGGCATCTGACCGAAGACCAAGGATGGCGGTTGCCCGTGGAGGCCTACCCCAAATTGACCCAAGTCGGCGCCTACCGCACGGAGTCCGATGGAGAGGTGACGGGGGGCGCATACACGCGAGAGGACATTGAAGACATCTTGGCCTTTGCTTCAGCGCGGCACGTGCAGGTCATCCCTGAAATCGAAATGCCGGGCCATTGTCGCGCGGCGCTGGCGGCGTATCCCTGGCTTGGCTGCACGGGAGACACCCTGCCTGTGCCCTCGAATTGGGGGGTCTTCAAGGACGTGTACTGCGCGGGCAACGATTCGACCTTGGCCTTCATGAAGGCCGTCCTTGACGAGGTGTGCACGATGTTTCCCTCGGACGTGATCCACATCGGAGGAGACGAGGTGCCCAAAGTCCGTTGGGCCGCGTGTCCCAAGTGCCAAGCCAAAATGCGGCGCTTGGGCTTGAAGGACGAGGCGGAGCTTCAAACGGCCTTCATCAACGAAATGGGGGCACATCTCGCCAAGCGAGGCAAGCGCATCATAGGTTGGGATGAAATCTTGGAAGGCGGATTGCCCGAGGGGGCGGTGGTACAGAGTTGGCGTGGGATGGAAGGAGCCATCGAGGCCGCACACCTGGGGACGGATGCGGTGGTGTCGCCCACGAGCCATTGCTATCTGGACTATCCGTTGCGCTCGACCGACTTGGCGGAGGTCTATTCCTTCGTCCCGGTTCCCGAAGCAGCCAAAGGTCATCCAGGCCAAATCATCGGCGGCGAATGCAACATGTGGACTGAGCGCGCGCCGCAAGAGGCTGTGATGGGGAAGGTGCTTCCACGCGCCACAGGGCTGGCGGAGGTCCTTTGGTCTGGGCCCAAAGTCACCGAAGCAGAGGGTGCGTACGAGGGCTTCTTGGATCGGTTGGACGTGCTTGGATTGAGGTGGGCGTTCATGGATGTGAGGCCGGGCCTGGAAGGCGTGCCTGTGGACCTCGAGGTGCGGCCGGGACGTCGGGGCGAAATTGAAGTGACGGTGAACGCGGCCTTGCGCAATGTGGGGGGGCGCGTCCGGTTCGTGTCGTCCTCCGGCGCGGAAGGATCTGCGGTCAACGTGGGGGAGCCTCTGACCATTGAAGGTACGGGAACGGTGCAGGTGGACGTGGTCGTCCGCGGTCGGTCCACGGGGGTCACGGAATCGTTTCCCGTGGCGGGACACGCCGCCGCCCATCAGCCCCTTGAATTGGGGTATGAGCCGAGTCAGTACTACACGGGCGGAGGACTGCAGGCTTTGGCCGACGGGCGGCGCGGCTCGGAGGACTTCCGTGACGGTGCGTGGCAGGCCGTGCAGGCTGTGGACATGGTTTGCACCGTGGATTTGGGCGACACCCTTGACATCTCGGCGTTGGAAACCCAGTTTTACCTCTACCAGGATGCGTGGATTTTCTTGCCGCGCGCGGTGACGTGGTCGGTGTCGATGGACGGCCAACGGTTCGTCGATTTGCCGACGCAGGCGCCTTGGGGAGATGCCCATAAGCCAGACGCACGCCAAACCGTCGTGCCCTTGCGAATCGAGGATCTCGGCATCGAAGCGCGATACGTGCGCATCACGTTGGCCAACGCCGGTGCGTGCCCTTCTTGGCACGATGCCGCGACCGAGCCTTCGTGGTTGTTCGTGGACGAATTGGTGGTGGAAGCCACACGCTGATTCAGAAGGCGACCGGAGATTTCATATCTTGTTGTGAGTTTGACACCAAGCTTTTGGACATGCTTGCCTTGAGGAATACGACGTTGACTTGGATGATGGCCCTCGCGCTTTTGGCGATGGCCGCACCCACACGGGCCCAAACCCCCATTGTCTTGGATCCGCCTGCCGGAACCCTCGATGGGGTGAATGTCATCAACGGTTCCACCGTGATTGTGCAACTGCGTGCACCGGGCAAAGACTACGTTCACTTGCGGGGTGATTTCAACAGCTGGACCTCCAACAACGGCACGTTGATGCGGAAGAGTGTCGATGGCAACCATCACTGGATTCAAGTCAGTGGCTTGAGCCCCGGCACCTCAATCTAAGACTCAGTCTGCATTCTGTCGTGAAGTGGGGTCTTGAGATGCATTTTTGAGAAAGCATTCATCGCAGAATGAAGAAGGTGTGAAGAACTTTATTTGGGATTCATCATATAATTCCTAGGTGTTATATCGAGGTCATGCTAAGTTTGAGCGTGCATCAAGAAAACAGTGTGATGCAAATGCGTTGACTGTTTGATTGGGTACAAGTAGATTGTTAGGATGGAAGGGCGCCCCGGCGCCCTTCTTGTTGGCCCAAAGTGTAGTGTTCAACTCGTCGTATTTTTGGACTCATGACTCGTCAATCAGCACATTTTTCACTGCTTGCTCTGGCCCTTTTGACATGGGGTTGCCAAGGTTGTGGAGAGGGAAGCGGTGTTCCCGAAGTCAGGGTTGAGCAAATTGAGATCATGGCGATTGATGCCAACTACGTCGAGGATCCTTGGGGAGAAGAAGGGGTGCCTGATTTGTACGCCGACTTCTCCGTGGTCGACGAACCCTATTACACTTCGCCCGTGGCGTTTGAAGCTTCCTTGCCTCAGCGCATCGATGTGGATGGCCTCACCTTTCAAGGGGCTGAACTGGACCAAACTGTGGTGATTCGCATTTTTGATGAGGACGACGATTCCCTGGACGACATTGTGGGCGAGGTGTCTTTTGTTCCCAGCGAACTGATGTTTTCGGAGCCCATTCGTCACCCTTTGTATGGGGGGTATTTGCAAGTCGATTTGCTGTTGTCTTGGTGAGTCCTCGGGATTTTTCGCAAAAAAGACTTGTTGTCCCCAAATCCTCGCTATATTTGCACCCCTGTTTTTAGCACGGTTACCCTATGGCACATCACAAATCAGCCCTCAAGCGCATCCGCTCTGACGAAAAGAAGCGCGACCGCAACCGCTACCAGCACAAGACAACTCGCAACGCTGTCCGCAAGCTCCGCGCGTCGACAGACGCCAAGGAAGCTTCGACCATGTTGCCGCTGGTGAGTGCCATGCTTGACAAGCTTGCCAAGCGCAACATCATTCACAAGAACAAAGCAGCCAACCTCAAGAGCAGTCTGACCAAGCACGTTGCTGGTCTCTGATTGACTTGACGTCGACGCTGACGAATTCAAAGGCCCTCTGCATCCACAGGGGGTCTTTTTTTGTGCCATGTCGGAATCAATCAGGCCGCGTGAACGGGCGGCTCGGGAAGGACTTGGGGCATTGGAAAATCGGGAATTGTTGGCCTTGTTGTTGGGCACAGGTCACCGTGGGAAAAAGGCGGAGCGTCTTGCCGATGACGTTCTTGAGTTGGTTCA
>PKDW01000025.1 GCA_002863145.1 Flavobacteriales bacterium | reverse complement strand
TCCAACAGCTTCGACTACAGCATTCACCAGCACAGCACGGCCAACACCCCGCCGGTGTACACCCTTCGCGACCGCAATGGCAAGGTCATCCGTACCTTGAAGGACAATGCCTCGTTGCGGGAAACCCTCGCCGAACACGGTGCGGTGGACAAGGAGTTCTTCACCTTCACGAACGACGCGGGCGTGGAACTCAATTGCTGGAAGATGCTTCCTCAGGATTTTGACCCTGCGAAGAAGTACCCCGTCTACGTGGCGATTTACGGCGGCCCAGGTGCAAACACCGTGACAGACAGCTGGGGTGGCTCCACCTTCATGTGGCAACAATACCTTGCACAAGAAGGCTACATCGTGGTGTCGTGCGACCCGCGTGGCACCCAGTTCCGAGGCCGCGCGTTTGAGCACAGCACCTACAAGGAGTTGGGCAAGCTTGAGACGGAGGATTTCATTGACCTCGCCGAACACCTTGGCACGTGGGATCACGTCGACGCCGACCGCATTGGCATCCAAGGCTGGAGCTATGGGGGGTTCATGACCTTGCTCTGCATGACCAAAGGCGCAGACGTTTACAATGCCGGCATCAGCGTGGCTCCCGTGACCAACTGGCGCTACTACGACACCATCTACACAGAGCGCTTCATGCGCACGCCTCAGGAGAATGAAAGCGGGTACGACGACAACAGCCCCGTAAACCACGCCGACAAGCTTGAAGGCGCCCTCTTGCTCGTCCACGGATCTGGGGACGACAACGTGCACTGCCAGAACTCCATGGAAATGATCAATGCCCTCGTGGCGGCCAACAAGGATTTCGACTTCTTTGTCTACCCCGACCGCAACCACGGCATTTACGGCGGCAACACCCGGTTGCACCTCTTCAACATGATGATGGACTTCGTGAAGGAGAACTTCTGAGCCGCCCTACACCTGTACATACAAAACCCTCAAAATACCTGATCTCATGGCCCAATTGAAACTTGCCGCAGGGCATCCTCAAGGCTTGATGACCCTCTTCTTCTCGGAGATGTGGGAGCGCTTTTGCTACTACGGCATGCGCGTGCTCTTGACTTTGTTCCTTGTCAAATCCCTCTTGAAAGGTGACGCTGACGCCGCCCTCATTTACGGTGCCTACACGGCCCTCATCTACGCCGCCCCTGTACTCGGTGGCAAAATGGCCGACCAATACCTCGGCTACCGCTACGCCATCCTCCTGGGTGCCGTGCTCATGGCCATCGGCGAATTTCTGATTGTGGGAGGCGCCATCGGCGGCCCCGACGCCATCGCCACAAGCGAGATGCTCATGCTCTTTGGCATGGGCGCGCTCATCGTCGGCAACGGCTTCTTCAAGGCAAACATCTCAACCATCGTCGGAAAGCTCTATGAGGACAACGATCCTCGCCGTGACTCGGGCTTCACCATCTTCTACATCGGCATCAATATCGGTGCCCTCCTGGCCACCACGGTGGTGGCCTTCGTGGGAGAGACGTACGGCTTTGAATACGGCTTTGGCCTTGCAGGCATCGGCATGTTGGCCGGTCTCTTCATCTTCTGGAGCGGCCGTGAGAACTACGCCGCTGCACCCGGCCTCGACATCACTGAAGAAGGCCACAAGAAGGCCGGACCGTTGAAAATCTACCAATGGATTTCCGTGGGCTCCCTCGCCCTCATTCCTGCATGCTACTTCCTCATCAGCCAAAACGACTGGATGACCTACCTCCTCATCGGCCTCTTCGTGTTGGTGGCGGCTTCGCTTGTTCGGGCGGGCATCAAGGAAGGTCCCATTTGGCGCGACCGCATGATTGCCTTGGTGATCTTCATGGTCATCAACATTGTGTTTTGGGCGTGCTTCGAGCAGGCCGGCACCTCCCTTACCCTCTTTGCAGACCGCAACGTGAGCCGTGAGATCTTCGGATGGACGATGCCTGCCTCCATGACGCAGTTCTTCAACCCTGCGTTCATCATCATCTTCGGCTCCATTTTCTCGGTGATGTGGGTGAAGTTGGACCAACTCGGAAAGAACCCCAGCATCCCCATGAAGTTTGCCCTCGGCATCCTTCAACTGGGCGCCGGCTTCCTCATCACCTTGTTGGGACTCCAGTTCGCGAACGAAGAGGCGATGGTGCCCCTCCTCACCTTGGTGTTCTTGTACCTCTTGCACACCACCGGGGAGCTCTTTCTCTCTCCCATCGGCTTGTCCATGGTGACCAAGCTCTCGCCCAAAAGCATGGCTGGAACGGCCATGGGCGGCTGGTTCCTCTCATTCGCGATTGCCAACTACGCCGGCGGTTTGATTGCCTCGTTGACGGGTGGCCACGGCGATTCCGGCGAAGAAGTGACTGCCGCGGCAGGTCTCGTGAAGTACACAGACGTGTTCGCAACCATCGGCTGGACATGTGTCGGCATTGCCGTCTTGATTGCCTTGTTGAACAAGCCGCTCAACAAGTTGATGCACGGCGTGAAGTAATCCTTCCCGGCACAAGAATCTCAAAAGGCGCCTCCGGGCGCCTTTTTTGTTGCGATATTGCAGGCATGCGGACAACATTCTTGACCTTGGTGATGATGGTGGTGGGCAGCTTGGCTTTTGGCCAGGTGGCGAGCATCAATTGGATCTCTCTTGAAGAGGCTGTGGCGGCCCAACAAAAGGAGCCACGAAAAATCATGATGGACGTGTACACCAAGTGGTGCGGCCCATGCAAAATGATGATGGCCAACACCTTCACCAACGCCAACGTCATCGAGTACGTGAACGCGCATTACTACGCCGTCAAGTTTGACGCGGAGTCCCCGGAGCCCGTGACGTTCCAAGGCACAGAATTCACCAACCCCGACTACGACCCCAACCGCCGTGGCCGCAATGGGGTTCACCAGTTGTCACGGGCGATGAAGGTGAATGCCTACCCCACCATCGTCTACCTCGACGAAAATGCCAACGTCATTGCCCCCATCAGTGGCTACAAGCAGCCCTCGCAGATGGAACTTTACTTGAGGTTCTTCAACGAAGCGTACACCGATGGCGTAGACCAAACCGAATGGGAGAGCTACCGCGACGCTTTCAACTACACTTGGCGCTGAGTTCGGCCTCCTTGCATTGACCTTGTTGAAAGCACCGCGCAACGGCGGCGCTTCCCCTATCTTTGGGCTCCCCCGCGTGGAGTCCTTCTTTTTGAATCGGATGTTTCTCGTGAGGATGGACACACCTAAACTGCTCACCAATCGCGCCTCAACATGAGTGACATTGCACGCCTCATCCTGGAAGGACAGGAATACGAATTCCCCGTTTTGACGGGTGCCGAAAACGAAAAAGCCATCGACATTTCGAAGCTTCGTGGCACCACGGGATACATCACCATGGATCCCGGGTTCAAGAACACCGGATCGACGCAGAGCGGCATCACTTACCTCGACGGCGAAAACGGCATTTTACGCTACCGTGGGTACTCCATTGAAGAGCTCGCTGAGAAGGCCTCCTTTATGGAAGTGGCCTACCTCCTCATCTACGGGGACCTTCCCAACGCCAAGGAGCTGGATTACTTCAATGACAGCATCACGCACCACACCCTCGTGCACGAAAACATGAAGCGCTTTTTTGACGCGTTTCCCCTCGGCGCCCACCCCATGGGCATGCTCAGCTCGATGGTGGCGTCGTTGTCGACGTTCTACCCTGAGTCGCAGAATCCCAACCGCGACATCACGGACATCGACTTGACCATCCACCGCTTGATTGCGAAGATTCCAACCCTCGCGGCACAGGCGTACAAACACAACGTGGGCTTGCCGACGATGTACCCCAAGAACAACTTGAGCTACGTCGGCAACTTTATGCACATGATGTGGGGCGTTCCTGCCGAAGAGTATGAGGTGGACCCGATCATTGAATCCGCGTTGAACAAGCTGTTCATCTTGCACGCCGACCACGAGCAAAATTGCTCCACTTCCACCGTGCGCGTGGTGGGCTCCTCGCAAGCCAACCTCTACAGCAGCGTGTCCGCTGGGGTCTCTGCACTTTGGGGTCCTCTGCACGGAGGTGCCAACCAGGCAGTGATTGAGATGCTCGAATCCATTCGTGCCGAAGGCAGCCCCTTGCAGTCGTGGATTGACCGCGCCAAGGACAAGACCGACAGCTTCCGCTTGATGGGCTTTGGCCACCGAGTCTACAAGAACTTTGACCCACGTGCCCGCATCATCAAGAAGGCTGCCGACGAAGTGCTCGGCCAATTGGGCATCGACGATCCGGTGCTCGACATTGCCAAGCAACTGGAAGAAGTGGCCCTCAACGACGAGTACTTCGTGCAGCGCGGCCTCTACCCCAACGTGGATTTCTACAGCGGCATCATTTACCGCGCGCTCGGCATCCCCACCAACATGTTCACGGTGATGTTTGCCCTTGGACGTCTGCCAGGCTGGATTGGCCAGTGGAAAGAGATGACAGAGAACCGCGAGCCCATCGGGCGCCCCCGTCAAGTATACACGGGATCCACCCACCGCGGATTTGTCTCTTTGAACAACCGCAAGTAAGCCATGGAAGCCTTCGTTCGGACTGAGGTGAACGACCTTGGCGTCGGCACCATCACGTTCTTCCACCCGGCGTCCAACAGTTTGCCGGGTGCCATCCTCCGTCAATTGGCGGAGCACATCACTGAAGCGGGTGAACGTCAAGACATTCGTGTGATTGTCATGCGCTCAGGTGGCGACAGGGCCTTCTGTGCGGGTGCGAGCTTCGATGAGCTCGTCGCGATTTCCAACGAAGACGAAGGACTGGCCTTTTTCAGCGGATTTGCCTTGGTCATCAACGCCATTCGCACCTGTCCCAAATTTGTCATTGGCCGCGTGCAAGGCAAAACGGTGGGTGGAGGCGTCGGCCTTGCGGCTGCCGTGGACCATTGTTTCGCCACCAAGTTTGCCGCCGTCAAACTCTCGGAGCTCGCTGTGGGCATCGGTCCCTTTGTGGTCGGGCCTGCAGTGGAACGGAAATTGGGGGTGTCCGGCATGGGCACGCTTGCTGTCGATGCGCGCACCTTCAAGTCTGCCCAGTGGGCTGCCGATCATGGATTGTACGCCCAGGTGTTCGACTCCGCCGAAGAGATGGATGAAGCCGTGGACCGCCTTGCCGGCGAATTGGCCTCAAGCAACCCTGAAGCCATGACCCACCTCAAGCGCGTCCTCTGGCAAGGCACTGAGCATTGGGATGAACTCCTCACGGAACGGGCCGCCATTTCAGGCAGACTCGTCCTCAGCGATTTCACGAGAAACGCCATTGCGGCGTTCAAGTCATAACGACCGCACCCCTCTCTCCAGAAAAAAACCTCATCCTCTCGGCCGGGGTCTTATTTTGATTGACTCAGGCAGAATGCGTTCCGCCATCGTGAGAATCAATGTTGAATTACAAGTGGTGCGTGCCCCACGCCCTGCGCCGTGGCTACTTGGACGTGGTACGTTCCAGCAGACCAGTTCGACACATCCACGGTGAACGTTCCTGTCCAACGTTCTGCGGCACGAGACCACATCAATCGGCCGGAAGCATCGTAGATGGACATCACGGCACCCAGGGACATTTCATTCATGTCAAGCTGCACCACATCCCTTGCAGGGTTAGGGTACACCGAGAACGGCACGCCCTCCATGTGGATGACGCTGTAAACATCGTCCACCTCGTAGGGGCCACCTGCAATTTCGCAGCCATTGGCATCCGTCACCAAGACCGTGTATTCGTCGGGTGCTTCAAGCCCGTCCACGTCTTCCTCGTCAGACAGGAAGACCCCGTCCGAAGTCCATTCAAAGTTGTAAGGCGCAGTGCCCCCAGTGACCGTCAAGTTGATGGCACCTGTGCCTTGAACTGTGGCATCGGTCACCACCGCACTCAAGGACAGTGCCTCAGGCTCATTCACGGTCACCTCGAGACTTCCTGAACAGCCTTGGGCGTCCGAAGCGAACAACACGTAGTCACCTGGCGGCAAACCGCCAAACACGCCCGTGCTGTTGATGATGACTTCGGGGCCATCCAAGACAAATTCGTACGGCGCCTCGCCAGTCATCATGACAGCGATGATTTGGCCATTGAGTTCACCTGCGCAAGCCACATCCGTGACTTCAGCCATGACATCCAATGTGACGCCTTCCTCCACCGTGAAGTTGATCAGTGCCGAACAATCCTGTCCTTGCAACACCTCCACAGTGTAAGTGCCTGCAGACAGCCCGTCGAACAGCGTCGTGTCCTGGAGGACACCGTCGAGATACATCTCAATGCTGTCAGGAGCGGTCACGCCGAGAAGCGTCAGTTCAGCCGAGGCATTGTTGTCGCCCGCACACGTCAGTGCCTGCAACACGTCCACAGTAAGTTCGAGATCACAGTACTGGCAAGAACCGTCTTCCTCCGTGGCGAGGGCGTTGTAGTTGGAGGCTCCTTCATCGGTGCAACCAAGGACTTCCTCCTCATCACAAACCCCATCGGCGTCGACGTCATTCAGGCAGTTGCCTTCGCAATCGAGGTATTCCAAGTCCGGGTATGTGCAGGATCCGTCGTCCAAATTGGCAGAGGCATCAAAGTTGCACGCCGTGTCATCGGTGCAGCCCTCGACCACACATTCCAAGCCGATTTCAAAATCGCCCTCGTCTCCAAAGACG
>PKDW01000112.1 GCA_002863145.1 Flavobacteriales bacterium | reverse complement strand
ACGCAAGCAACCTGCTTCCCGACACCTACAACAGCGGAGGCTGTGTGGGTTTTGCGGATTTGGACGGCGACGGCTACGATGACTTGATCGTCCTTGACCAAAGCAACACGCTTCACACCCTCTACCAAACGCCTGCAGGCACCTTCACCGATTACAACCTCGGCGAGGTGAGTGGCGCAAGCCAATGGGGCATGTGTGTGGCCGACTTCGACAACGACGGCCACAAGGACGTGTTCTCGGGCGGTTCGTATGACGGGGTGTTCGTGCAGAAAATCACGGCCCCTGGCGTGCACACGTCCATGGAATTGGTCAACGGCAGCATGTTCATGCAGGCGTGCAATTGGGTGGACATCGACAACGACGGTTTGCTTGACGTGTTTGGATGCCATGACGATGCCTTGAGCCGCATGTGGAAAGGCGCGGAGGATGGCTCTCTCGAGCCAGAGCTTTTCATGGACCTCACGGATTACGACCTGCAGGATTACCCCGGCAACGATCACAGCGGCAACTACGGGACGGTGTGGACCGATTTTGACAGCGATGGTGACATCGACTTGTTCATCGCCAAGTGCCGACAGTTCGTGAACGATCCCAACGATCCTCGCCGCATCAACCAACTGTGGGTGAACGACGGAAACGGAGGATGGACTGAAGAGGCGCTCGAGCGTGGGCTTGTCCTGTATGAGCAAAGCTGGACAACAGACTTCGCCGACATTGACAACGACGGGGACTTTGATTGTTTGGCCACCAACCACAGCTCGACCATCAAGCTCCTCGAAAACGACGGCACAGGCTACTTCACAGACATCACTGAAGGAAGCGGTCTTGAGGTCTCGGGATTCTTCCTCCAGGCGAAGATGGACGACTTCGACAACGACGGCTTCGTGGACCTGATCTACACAGGTGGGGATGAAGGGTTCTTCCGCAACAACGGAGACCACACCTTCACCGAAGTGCCCAATTTGTTCCCTTGGAACGACACCATGCACAGCTTCGCCTCGGGCGACGTCAACCGCGACGGCCAACTCGACGTGTATGCGAGCTACGGAAACGGCTATGTGAGCCCTGACAATGGGAACCCCGACATTTTGTGGGTCAACGACGGCAACGACAATCACTGGATTGCCTTCGACCTCGAAGGGTTTGAAAGCAACGTGGACGCCGTGGGGGCGAAGGTGGAATTGACCGGGGACTTTGGAACGATGGTTCGCGAGGTGCGCGGCGGCGAGAGTTACGGCATCACCTGCACGTTCATGTGCCGGTTTGGCCTTGGCGACCACGAGGTGGTGGACCAGGCTGTGGTCAAATGGCCCAGTGGAATGGAAACAGTGATTGACAACCCCGCCATTGACCAATACCACAACGTGCTGGAGGTTCCTTGTTTGGTGGACGTGACGGCAACGGCAAGCGCGGATGCGTTTTGTCCTGGTGAATCGGTGACATTGTCCGCCCCATTAGGATTCGCGTCTTACGAGTGGTCCAATGGCGGCGCCGAAGCGACCACGGAAGTCACTGCAGGCGGAGCGTACTCTGTGCTCGTTTACGATGAGGCGGGTTGCGCAGGGTTCTCAAACCTGTTGACCATCATCGAAGTCGTGGGCAATGCGCCTGCGATTGCCTTCGACGGCAGCACTGACTTGTGCGACGGATCTGTGTTGACGTTGACGGCTTCAGACGCGGACAACTACACGTGGTCGACAGGTGACGAAACCCAGAGCATTGACGTGACCACATCCGGTTCGTATGCTGTGTACAGCGTGGACATTTGTGGCAACGCCGGAACTTCCGACACGTTGGTGGTGGAAGTGTTCGACGCGCCTTTAGAAAATCCAACCGTCACCCCTGACCAAACAATTCCCGCTCCGGCGACTGTGGACTTGACAGCAACAGGCGAGAACATCCGTTGGTACGACTGGTCCACGGGTGGCAACTTGCTTGCGGAAGGAAACGCATTTTCGCCGCAGGTTGACATGACGACCACGTTCTGGGCTGAGGATGTCCGCACGACGTCAGGCGACCAAGAGGTGGGAGGTGAGTTGACCAACCAAAACAGCGGCGCCTACCACTCCAACAGCGCACGCTGGTTGGAATTTGACGTGTACGAGAGCACGCTTCTCAGCAGCGTGACGTTGTTTGCCAACGGCACGTACGAGCGAGAGTTTGAGCTGATTGATGAATTTGGCATTGTACTCGAGTCAATTGCCGTGGAAGTCGAGGCGGGAACGTTTGTCTTGGATCTGAACTGGGACATCGAGCCTGGCATCAACTACGGCTTGCGTTGCACCACGGAGGATCCCCAACTGTGGCGCGAGGGCAACAATTCTCAGTTGAGCTACCCTTATGAGGTGGGCGATTTGTTGACCATCACCAACAGCACGGCAGGACCGAGCTTGGACTACTATTACTTCTTCTACGAATGGAAGGCCGAGCCCAAGCCCATTGAGTGCGTGTCAGACCGCGTGGGTGTGACAGTCACCGTGGCGGGCACCGTGGGTGTGGAGGAAGGTGCGGAGGCGCTGTGGTCCGTAACCCCCAATCCTGTTGCACATGGCAACGAACTTCGCATGCCGGGCCTCGACCTGGGCACGTTCATTCAAATTGTGGATGCCCAAGGTCGGACGGTGCACGAGGGCACGTGGGAAGGAAGCTTGACCCTGGGATGGCCGGCCGGGTGGTACGCGGTGCGCGCGCAAACCGCGCAGGGCATGCAACACAAGGCCTTGGTCATCAACTAAGCATCTGTAATTTGACGAAACTTTCAAGGCGGGGCCCAAGGGTCCCGCCTTATTTTTAGGGCATGGGATTGGTCAGCATCTTGACGAGGTGGGTGCCTCGCACCGTGCTTCAGCGTGGAGCGCATTTGGCATTGCAGAGCGTGGCATGGTCGTATGCCGGCGATGTATTGGAGGACCCCATTGTGGGGAAGTCCTACCGGAAGATGTTGCCTTACGGACGTGTCCGCAGTCGCCCCAATGCGTTGGCTCCGCACAGCTTGAGCTTGGAGCGTCACCGTGCCGTGTGGGCCTTCTTGCAACGCAAGACGTCCTTTTTTGAGGCGCCTTTGCGCATGCTGCACCTCGCGCCGGAATACTGCTACTTGACCCGATTTAAGAATCAGGCCAACCTGGACTACGTGACGGCCGACTTGAACAGCCCTTGGGCAGACCACCATTTCGATTGTCATGACATTCCCTTTGAGGACGAGAGTTTCGATGTGGTCATGGCGAACCACCTGCTTGAACACGTGGAAGACGACCGCAAGGTCTTGCGCGAATTTCACCGCGTCATGAAGCGCGGTGGCTGGGGTGTGCTCCAAGTGCCCATCAATTACAACGAAGAAAACACCGCGGAGGATCCCAACGTGACCGACCCCATGGAACGGGAAAGGCTCTACTGGCAGCAGGACCACGTTCGGTTGTACGGGCACAAGGACTATCCAGCACGGTTGCGCGAGGCCGGTTTCGACGTTGAGGAAGTCGACATGATGGAGATGTTGGGGGAGGTGCGCTACATGCGCTACAGCCTCGGTAAAGAACGCTGGGTGTATTGGGTTTCGAAGCCCTGAGTCTCAGAGCGCCTCGACCTCTGCAACCCGCGTGTCTTGCACGGTTTGCACGAATCCTTCCACTTGCCCCAAGCGAACGTCTACGTCCAAAGCACAGGAAATTTGGAAGTCGGTGGAGGCAGGTTGCAATTCCCACCGTTTGATGAGTCCCATGATGACCCCCATGTGCTCGTAGGCGAAAGCAATGCGAATGCGTTGGGTGCGAATGCGCTCGACAACTTGACCTGCCCGCAGTGCCTCGGCCGCCCCTTCGCGGTATGCTTCGATGAGTCCCCCAACCCCGAGTTTGGTGCCCCCGAAGTATCGCACCACGGCAAACAACACATGGGTCAACTCGTGGGCCCGAATGACACCGAGGATGGGAGGCCCGGCGCTGTTGCTCGGTTCCCCATCGTCGCTGGAGCGGTGGTGGGTTCCGTCGAACCCAAGCATCCATGCAAAGGCCACGTGGCGGGCGGCATGGTGTTGTTTTTTGAGGGCGTCGAGATGGACTTTGACCTCCGATTCGGAAGCGATGGGAAATCCGTACCCAAAGTGCTTGGAACCTTTGGCCTTGAAGAGTCCTTCACAAGGACTGGCCAGCGTCCGGTAAGTGTCCTCCATGTCCGGCGCCATCACCCTTCAAAGCAGAAGGACAGGACAAAGCTTCGGGTCCTGAGGAAATCCAATGGAGACGCGTAAATGCTGTCGTCTGGTATCAGGACGTTGCGAAGGCCGTGCTCGGTTTTGGCTTGAATGGCGAGCTTGAAAAAAGGGAGGAAAATGTCAATACCCGCCCCGATGTCCGCGGCAATGTTCCCGGATTTCAAGCGCAAGATGTTGTCGGATTGCAACTGCTGGTTGACGTTCTCTTGAGATTGGAAGTCACGTGCATACTTCACTCCAAACAACGCATATGCCGCGACATTGTCCACCCGGTCTGTCCGCCACTTGAGCAACAGCGGAATGTCAAGGTTGACGGCCTCTGTGCGTTTGACCACATTGTTGGAACCTTCAATCGTGTAGTCCAAACCGCGGTCCTGGAAGCTCAATCCCGGGACAAATCGAAGGCGCCAGTGCCGTGAGAGCGTGTAGGACGCCATCAAGTGCATGTTGAATCCGGCCTGTGGTACGTTGTTCACACCGCGGAAAGAGTCAGCTGCACTGTCGGCGACGGCAAAGTTGAAATCACTCGAGTTGGCGGACAAAATGAAGCCAAAGTGGTACAACCGTGAATCGAAGTTGGGCAGGTTTTTTCTGCCACGTTGCGCTTGAGCAACCGTGCTCAACATCAACAACGCCAGTCCGATCAGTAAGGGAATACGCTTCATCCTCGACAAAATTACGTCATCACAACGAGGCAATGCCCCAAATCTGATGCAACAGAACCGTGGCACACAAGGAAAGGAGCATGGCGGCGAACAAATAGGTGATCAAGGAAAGCACAAAGGTGACCCCCCCAGACAGCATCCACGACACCTGGGTGGTGGCTTGGGTGCGGTAGGTCTCTCGATCGGGCATTTCCCCCACGGATTCGAGACCTTGCTCGGTCACGAAGGCCGCGTAGGCTTCTTCGCTTGCGGTGTGCTCTTCAATTTGGGCGAGACGCAATGCCTTCCGCAATTCGGTGGCGTCCTTTGCCACCATGTGGTTCCATCCCCACACTGAACACGCGGCCAAGATGGCGTAGACGGCAAGGGGTTTGGTCAATTGCTTGAAGTCGCCCCAAAAGGACTGCGTGCTGCCGTCACGACGAACCATCCAGACCGACCATCCCAACGCGAGCAGGGTCAGGGCAGACCAGTGATACATGCCGCCCAAGGCCACCAAGCGCTCTGCATTGATGGGCCCCGCAAGGAGCCATTTGAAGGCAAAGTATCCCGCGACCAACACGAGCGGAAGGCCAGCAAGTGGGGTGTTGCGCATGGTTATCCGTTCATCGACGCGAGGAAGTCCTCGTTGTTTCGGCTGCCTTCCACGCGGTCCTTCACGAATTCCATGGCTTCCACGCTGTTCATGTCTGCGAGGTGCTTGCGTAAAATCCAGATGCGTTGGAGATCGGCCTTGTCCATGAGGAGGTCCTCACGACGTGTGCCTGAGGCCAAAATATCGATGGCGGGGTAGATGCGACGGTTGGAAATCCGACGGTCCAGCTGGAGTTCCATGTTGCCGGTACCCTTGAACTCCTCGAAGATCACTTCGTCCATCTTCGATCCCGTTTCCGTCAAGGCGGTGGCGATGATGGAGAGCGATCCGCCATTTTCGATGTTCCGAGCTGCGCCGAAGAAACGCTTGGGTTTCTGCAGGGCGTTGGCCTCGACACCGCCGGACAAAATCTTGCCCGAAGAGGGGCTGACCGTGTTGTAGGCGCGGGCGAGACGGGTGATGGAGTCGAGCAGAATGCACACGTCGTGTCCACATTCCACCATGCGCTTGGCTTTCTCGAGCACAAGGTTGGCGATGCGCACGTGACGGTCTGCGGGCTCGTCAAAGGTGCTGGCGACCACTTCCGCATTCACACTGCGCTTCATGTCCGTCACTTCTTCGGGACGCTCGTCAATCAGCAGGATGATGAGGTACACCTCGGGGTGGTTCAAGCTGATGGCGTTGGCCACATCCTTCAAAAGGGTGGTCTTTCCCGTTTTGGGTTGCGACACAATCATGCCACGCTGCCCTTTTCCAATGGGGGCGAACAGGTCCATGAGTCGTGTGCTGACGGTGCCACGGGCGGTGCTCAACTTGAAGCGTTCTTGCGGGAACAGCGGGGTCAAAAACTTGAAAGGAACCCGGTTTTTGATCCACTCGGGGCTGCGTCCATTGACGCTCTTTACGTCCAACAATGGGTAGTATTTCTCTCCCATGCGTGGAGGACGAATGCCTGCCACGACAGTGTCTCCCGTCTGGAGCCCAAATTGCTTCAGTTGCTTCGCCGAGATGTACACGTCGTCGGGAGAATTCAGGTAGTTGTAATCGGCAGAACGAAGGAACGCGTGGCCTTCCTGTTGCACTTCAACCACGCCTTCCGTCTGCACCAATCCGTCGAAGTCGAAACCGTGCTCTTCGGGTTCTGACAAGAAAGGGTCGCGACGGTTGCGGTTGTTTCGGTTGTTCCTGTCGTT
>PKDW01000069.1 GCA_002863145.1 Flavobacteriales bacterium | reverse complement strand
GCGCAAGGCACACCCGACTACTACGCTGTAGACATGCTCAACCAGGTCCTGAGCGGCGGCGAAAGCGCGCGATTGAACCAGCGCGTGGTGGAGAACGACCAACTCGCGTTGTTTTGCGGGGCGTTCAGCTTTGGGCTAGAAGATCCAGGACTCACCCTGGGCTTCGCCATGTGCAACATGGGTGTGGATCCAAGCCAAGTGGAAGCTGCGATGAACGACGAGGTGGAGCGCATGAAGCGCGAGCTCATCTCCGACCGCGAACTCCAAAAGCTGAAGAATCAAATCGAATACGGCTTCGTGACTGGCAACCAAAGCATGGCCGGCATTGCAGAAAGCCTCGCCAACTACCACACGTACTTTGGCGACGCCAACCTCATCAACACGGAAATTGAGCGCTACTTGGCCATCACGCCGGAAGACATCCGCGCGGCCGCTCAAAAATACTACGTGCCTGAACAGCGCGTGACCCTCTACTTCTTGCACGACCCCAATTCCCAGCCATGAAATTGATTTGCACCATCCTCCTTCGCCGCGCGGGACTCTTCGCGATGGCTCTCGCTGTGAGTACGCTGTCTTGGAGTCAAGTCGACCGCAGCACGGCACCGGAAGCGGGCCCCGCTCCTGAATTGAAAATAGGCACGCCCACCAAGCTCAAGCTCAACAACGGCCTGCAGGTCATCGTGGTCGAAAACCACCGTATGCCCGCTGTCTCGTGGAACATGACATTGGATTACCCTCCGTTTCTCGAAACGGACAAAGCCGGACTGACCAGCATTGCCAGCGACATGATGTCTGCAGGTACCGAGGCCCGCAACAAGGCCCAAATCGCCGAAGATGTTGAATTCCTCGGCGCCAGCTTTCGGGCCAATGCCAAAGGCTTCTTTGCAAGTTCACTGAGCAAGAACACGGGCGACCTGTTGCGCATTGTCTCGGACGCAATCCTCAACCCCATCTTCCCAGAGGATGAGTTGGAAAAGGTGAAGAAGCAGGTGCGTTCTGGATTGGCAAACACGCCCACGTCGCCTGGTGAAATTGCCGGCAACCTTGTCTCGGCCACCAACTTTGGAAGCCTGCATCCCTATGGTGAGGTCATGACCGAAGAAACGCTCGAGAACGTCAGCCGCCAAGATTTGGTGGAGTATCACAAGACGTACTTCCGTCCCAACGCAGCCTATCTCATCGTGGTCGGTGACATCACCCCAGACGAAGCCTACGCCAAAGCCAATGCCCACTTCGGCAATTGGTACCGTGGGGACATTCCATACACACGAATCATGCCCGCCAAATTCCCCACTGGGAATCAGGTGCGATTTGCCGCGGTGGAAGGTGCCGTGCAAAGCACGATCAACATCACCCAGCCTGTGCCCTTCCCTCCGGGCCACCCTGACGCCGCGGCCATCCAACTGATGAACTCCATTCTTGGTGGCGGTGCATTCAGTGGACGACTCATGCAGAACCTGCGTGAAGACAAGGCGTTCACCTACGGTGCACGCTGCTCCTTGAGTGCCGATCCCGTAACGGCCCAATTCATCGCCTATGCCGATGTGCGGTCTGAAGTCACGGACAGCGCGCTGGTGGAGTTCATGGCGGAAATCAATCGCATTCGCGACGAACAGGTGGACAGCACAGAACTCGCCACCGCCAAGGCCTTCCTCTCCGGAAGCTTTGCCCGTTCGCTCGAAAATGAAGGCACGGTGGCCCGATTTGCACTCAACATCGAGCGCTACGACTTGCCAGAAGACTACTACCAAACCTACCTGCAACGCTTGGATGCTGTCACCGTCGAGGACATTCAACGCGTGGCCAAAAACATGCTGAAGCCCAACAACCTCAACATCTGCGTGGTGGGTTCGCCCGACATCCTGGACAACTTGCGCCCCTTCGACGCAGGTGATGGCATCGACCAGTACGACGCATTTGGACGCGTGCGCATCCCCCGCACAGGTGCCCCCGCAGGCACCACCGTCGAAGGTGTTGTGTCGCGTCACTTTGACGCCATCGGTGGCGCCAAGGCCTGGTCCAAACTCTCCGGCATGACCACGGAAGGCTCGGTGGAATTTGGCGCAGGCATGAGCTTGCAACACCGCGAAGACAAGCGCTTCTCCAAGAAGGCACAAGCCATGCGGACCGAATTGGCCATGGCCGGACAGCCTGTGATGATTCGGGCCATCCGACCCGCGGGCGGCCAGGAACTTCAAATGGGCAATGTCTCTGACATGGACGCCGATGCAGTGGCCATGATGATGAACTACCTCTCTCCCATCCGCCTCACCAAAATGGACAAGCTTGGCTACGACGGAACGGTCCTCGGCCAAGAAGAAGTGGCAGGCGAGCCCTCCACCATCCTTGAATTTGTGAAGGGAGACGTCAAGGAAACGTATTGGTTCCGCAATTCGGACGGCCTGTTGATCCAACGGCAACGCCCCTCCCTCGATGGCACATTGGTCGTTGAAAAGCTCGACATGTACATCCCATTTGGAGACCTAGGACTGAAATTGCCTGCGTCACGTTCGTCTGCGGTGGCGGGCCAAACGATGACCATCCGCATCGCCAAGGCTTCGTTCAACCCGGAGTTCGACGAAAACGCCTTTGAATTGCAGCGCTGATGACGCCTTTGATTCACCTCGACAACGTTTCCATCCGCCACGACGAACACGTGGTGCTGGAACAACTGTGGACGGAGGTGAATGAAGGAGAACTCGTCTACCTCATTGGCAAGACGGGGAGTGGGAAGTCGAGCCTGCTCAGGACGTTGTATGGCGACCTCAGCCTCACTTCGGGCCGAGGCTCGGTGTGTGGCCATGACTTGGCCAAGCTTAAACCGCGGACCGTCCACAAGCTTCGCCGCAAGTTGGGCATGGTGTTTCAAGACTTTGGGCTGTTGCAAGACCGAAGCGTGGATGCCAACCTCGACTTTGCGCTCTTGGCCACGGGATGGAAAGACAAAAAGGCCAAGCAACGTCGCATCGAGGAAGTCTTGACCGCTGTCGGTCTGCCCAACAAAGGCTACAAGATGCCCTTTGAGCTGAGCGGCGGAGAACAACAACGCGTCGCCATCGCGCGCGCCTTGCTGAATGACCCGCCTCTTCTGTTGGCCGACGAGCCCACAGGCAACCTCGACCCCGAGACCACAGAAGAGATTCTGGAACTGATACACACCTTGCCCAGCCAAGGCAAGACGTTGGTCATGGCCACCCACGATTGGACCTCCATGAACCGACGCCCAGGCCGCGTTTGGCGCTGCGAGGGTGGGCGCCTGTTGGACGAACCCGCTCCAAAAAGCGTGATATGAGCGTTTCCCCTCGCATCGGGGTCGTGATTCCTGTCTTCCATGGCGCCGACGACTTGCGCCAAACCTTGACGGCCTTCCGAGCGTTGCCAGCTCATGTGCTGGAGCAATTGGAAGTTGTGGTTGCCGATGGTGCATCCACGGATGACACCCTGAACGTGATGTCCACCTTCATGGATGTCATCCGTCATGCAGACAGCAGAAACGATATGGGTGTCTACGACGCCATGAATCTAGGGGCGGGCCTCGTCCAAGCGCCCTATGTTTGGTTCCTGGGCGCGGGAGACCTCCCTCTTGCAGAGGGGTTGCTCACACTGCTTGGACGACTTGAGGGGGACATGGGACATGCTTGCACGGTCCTCGCCATGGCGCCGAGAGAACCTGGCGTGCCCGCGGAATTTGTGCCCCAATTTGGCAAGTCACTCGATTGGCGAAACACCTTGCACCACCAGGGCGTGGTTGTCCCCACGGCTTGGGTCAAGCAACGTCCGCTGTCCACCGAATACAAGGTGCTTTCGGACTACGCCTGGATGCTCGATTGCCGAAATGCGGGCCAGCACATCGAATGCCATCCTGAACTGGTGCTCGCCTCAGTTGCAGGCGGAGGACTTTCGAGGAATTTCGACGCCGCGCTGTACAGAGAAGAGCGACGCATGAAGCACGGACGGGTCAGCCGCGCCACAGCGCTGGCTCACTGGGTTTGGCTCCCCGCCAAATGGGCCTTCAAACAAGTGTCCAAAGCCCGTTCAATCTGAGGTTCATCCACGCCCCAATGAAACGATTCGCTCGCCCTACTGAGGGCCTCATCCCATTCGGCGCGTGGACGCTGCAGCACCTTGTCGACAGCAGCCTTCACGGCTGAAGGGGTGGCGTGTTCCACCACTTCTCCCAGTCCATGCTCGCGTACAATGGCAGCCACCTCCTTTCTCGCCGTGACCACCATGGGCAATCGTGCGTGCATGAAATCAAACAGCTTGTTGGGCAGGCTCATTTCATAGTTGCCGTGACTGCCCTTGTCCAAACTCAGCCCCACATCCGCAGACGCCGTGAGTTTGCGCAAGGTCTCAAAGGGCAGCTTGGGGATGCAGTGCAGACGTCCGTCCATCTCAGGCTCGTTCACCCGTGCACGGGCTTCCTCCCACTCAATCCCCGCCCCCACCAACACCAAGCGAATTCCTGTCATGTCAGGCAACGCTGCCACGGCTTCCGCCGCACCCCGGTCACGGTCCATGTACGCCCCTTGCATCAGGGCAATGGGCAAGTCTGTTGGGATGCCGCACGATGCAAAGGCCGACCGCCCCTCCACCTTCACCGGAATCTGCCTTCTTGGCATGTTGCGCACGACCAACACCTCCAACCCATAGGTTCTTCGGTAGGACTCTGCGATGCTTTCGTTCACGGTGATCATGCATGGCAGGGACTTAAACGCCCAGCGCTCCAACATCAACCACACCGCACGCTTCAGCGGCTTGCCCGTCAAGCCAGCCGCTTCGGTGAAGTATTCATGGCTGTCGTAGACGACTGGCAGACGACCGTGCCATACCGCAGGTGCCAGCGTGTCCAAATCGTTGCACCAAATGGCATCCAAACGCGATGCATGGTTGCGAAGCCAGCGATGAAGTTCCCTCTGAAGCGAGAGGTAAAACCGTGGACCTGCGAGGGCAGCCAACTTCAGCCTGTGCACCTCCCAAGGTCCCTCCCAAGGCGCCGAGTTGGGCATTTCTCGCCCCACGAGCACAGGAATCCAACCCAAGCCCTCAAGCGTCTGACATGTTTTCTTGACGCGCTGGTCAAACGTGAGGTCATTCGACACCCACACCGCAATGCGCCGGGTGCGACTCACAGCTCGCCGTCTTTGACCTTCTGCAGGATTCGCTTCGTGTATCGTGGGAAGTCACCTTGCATCATCCAGCCAAAATATCCTGGGTCGCGGTCAAGCACTTCTTTGACGCGTTTGCCAGAATGCTTGCCAAACTGAAAGACCACATGACCATCGTCATCATACACCAGGCGCCCCATCAAGTCCGCGTTGTTGCGCATTTTGCAGAACGTGCCGAGTTCCTCCATGTCTGAAGGCACCGGCCCCACGGTCTCACCGCGGCTGTCCAACACGGTCTTGTCCTTGTATCGCTCCAATTGCGCCAGGAACACCTCAACCGTGGCCAACGTGTCCGGCAACGCTTCGTGGGCACCTTCCAAATCTTTGTCGCAGTAGAACTTGAAGGCGGCGCGAAGCGTGCGTTGTTCCATGCGGTGAAACACGTTTTGAACGTCAATGAGGTTTCTCCCCTCCAACCCAAAATCAATGCCCACGCGCAAAAATTCTTCCGCCAACATGGGCACGTCAAAACGGTTGCTGTTGAACCCGCCCAAATCGCATCCGTGCAGCCATTTCAGAAGTCCGGGTGCGACACGGCCAAATGTTGGTGCATCCTTCACATCGTCGTCGTACACCCCATGGACCAAGCTGGACTCCACGGGAATTGGCATCTCTGGATTGATGAGGATGCGGTGCTCACGGCCGGGTTCTTCCGGCTTTTTGATGACCCTGCCATCTGGCATCAGCTTGACCATGGCCATTTCCACAATCCGATCCACCCCCACTTTGGTCCCCGTCGTTTCGAGGTCAAAAAACACCAAGGGCCGCTTCAGGTGCAGCCGAGCAACTTGTTCCATCATGTCTCGAAAGTTCGGTCAGCGAACGTCCACATCCACGCGCACATACTGAAAGCTTGCAGGATGTGCCTCGCCTTGGACAAATGACGCAGGGGTGTCTCCATCGGGTTGGACCCGGCGAACGACGTTGACTTCGTAATCGCGCCCCTTTTCCAAGCCAAGGTTGACCAGCCCATCCACCAACCGAAGGTAGACGTCCATGGCCCGTGATGAGGCAAGGTCCATGTTGCCTCCAGCCCGTGAAGACGGTCCGTCCGACGCACTGCCTTCGATGCGCACCACGGGCTTGCCCTTGGCGCTTTGGATCACAATGAAGTCCAGCGCGCGCGTCATATCCATGCGGTTGGTGTGAACCTGACCTCTGTAGAGCTGGATGGCCATCACTGTTAGACCTGCATCCGCCGCGGCCAAAGCCATCGGCGCCAAAGGCGCAGAGGATTGCATCACGTCACCATCGTTGGTTGCTTTGCCCTCTTTGGCGGGTGTAATGCTATCTGCAGCAGGCTTTTCCGCCGCGACGGCAGCCTCCTCGTTGACCACTTCAGAGTTCGGGGTGTTCTCCGCGACCAAGGCCTGATCGACAGGCGCTTCTTCCACAGGTGCCTCCTCCACGATTGCTTTCTCCGTGTCGCTGTCCATGACCAACGTGTCGTCAGTATTCACTTTCTCAGGCGCACGGACCACAAATGGGGCGGTGTCTGCCACGTTTTCGGCAACCTCATTTTGT
>PKDW01000094.1 GCA_002863145.1 Flavobacteriales bacterium | reverse complement strand
ACCAGCGGCGACCAGGTCGAGATCATCACCTCCCGCAAGCAAACGCCTAAAGAAGACTGGCTTCAGTATGTGGTCACGGCAAGTGCGCGGTCCAAGATTCGACATGCGCTGAAGGAAGAGGAACGCAAGCAAGCGCTCGACGGAAAGGACAAACTTCGCAAGTGGTTCCGTCGAATTGGTGCCGAGGGCAGCACAGACAACGTGAACGGCATGCTCCGCAAATTCAAGGTGGATTCGCCACACGAGCTGCATTACCGTATCGCCACCGGCCGCATCGACTTGGACCGCATTGGGGGTTTCAACCTCAGGTCGGGCAAGCTTGAATGGGAACGCGGACCCGAGCCCCTTCCCTCGCGGAGGTCTCGGGCCACAGAAGCGGAAGCGGCCAGCATCACAGACCTCAAAAAAGAGGCGGGCGACGTGTTGCTCATTGGCGATGCCCAGCAAAAGCTCGACTACGGCCTTGCAGCATGCTGCAATCCGATTCCAGGGGACGACGTGTTTGGGTTCATCACGGTGAGTGGCGGCATCAAAATCCACCGCCGCAACTGTCCCAACGCCACCAACCTCCTCTCGCGGTACGCCTACCGGGTCATGAAGGCCGATTGGGCCAGCAAGGCCGCCGCGCAATTTGAGGTGGGCATTGGGTTCAGTGGCATCGACGACGTGGGACTGGTCAACGCCGTCACAAGCGTGATCTCCGCCGACATGCGGGTGGACATGCGCGCCATCAGCTTTGAGACCCGCGACGGAATTTTCGAGGGCCAAGCCCGCGTGATTGTGTCCGACACCGGCCACCTGTCCAAGTTGATCACCAAGCTCCAAGCCGTGCCCGGCGTGTACACCGTGGAGCGGTTGCAAGAGGAAGGCTGATGCAAAAGGTGCTCTGGACTTTCATTGGATTGTGGAGTGTTGCAAGTGGGCATGCCCAAACGGTTGAGATTCTCGCCGCAGACCAAATTCTCCGAGACCCCTCCATTACGGAGGCCCAGCGGCTGATCGGCCACGTGAAATTGGGACACCAAGACGCCGTGCTCGCCTGTGATTCAGCGTGGCGATTCGACGACGGATCTGTGGAGGTGTTTAGCCACGTGACCATGCACCAACCCCCGGCCACGACCATGACTGCCAACTACCTGCGGATTGAGCCCGATGAAGAGTGGGCGCTGGCCAATGGAAACGTAGAACTGCAGCATGAATCGGCCAGGCTCTCTGCTCCTTCTCTGATGTACCTCTTGAAAAGTCGAACCGCACGGTACACCGAGGGCGCTTTGATTGTGGATGAGGGCTGGACCGTGAACAGCCGTTGTGGCCAATACCGCACGGCCACAGAAACCCTTGAATTGGGAGGTCAAGTCGTTGCAGTGAATGAAAAAGACACGCTGAAGAGCGATTCCCTGCACTGGATGCGAACGCAGTCGCGTTACCGATTTTTTGGCCTGACAGATTGGACGGGGTCGGACGTTCAATTCACATGTCAATTGGGCGATGTGACCATGGATGACCAACCCCTCGGTTGGTTGGCTGGAGAGGTCAGCGTGGACGACGGCGAGGGGACGGTACAGGGCGACAGCCTGGCTTGGGGGGAGTCCGCAAGCGAGGTGTGGGGCCACGTGGTTCTGGCCCAATCGGATGGCACCGGAACCGTGCATGGCAAATATGCCCTGCGACAAGAAGCGGACAGCCTTGAAGTGGTCGTTGGAGGCGAAGAACAACGAGCATGGCTCGAGCAAATCAATGAAGGCGACACCCTCCGATTGGCTGCGGACACCCTTCACCGGAAGGGCGAGTTCCTCACCGCATTTCATCGCGTGACGCTCGTTCAAGATGAGCTCGTGGGGGTGGGCGACTCTTTGGTGTGGATGGACGACAAAGGTACGATTCAGATGTGGGGAGAACCCACGCTTTGGTCCAGTGAGGACAAGCTGTCGGGAGACACCCTCACCTTGTGGCTCACCGAACAAGCGCCTGAGAAGTTGGAGATGCGTGGACATGCCGTCGTCCTGTCCTCCGCCAACGACACCCTCGCCCACCGCATCCAAGGCCGAGACCTCGACGCGTTTTTCGAGGATGGCGAACTCCGTTTTGTGGACGTGGTGGGCAATGGAGAAGTGGTGACGTTTGACGTGCCGGAGGGCGAAGGCGGCGTTCGAATGAACACTGCAGTTTGTGCCAAAGTGACGCTGCAGGTCGCCGAGCGTAAGCTCACGGGGATCGCCCTCAAGCAAAGCCCGAGAGGGAAAATTCAACCAGTGCCGACGGGCACGGATTTGGCCCCATTCCGCATGCAAAAAGCACCGCGTTCAGGGCCGTGGGAAACTTCTGAACAAGGGCCCCTGCCTGAATGACATGCCCTATCTTCGCTGCTGCATGGCGAAGGACCCCATCAACGAGCAAGTGGAAGGGCTTTTCGAAGCCTACCTCGAGCAAAACGGGCACCGGAAAACCCCGGAGCGCTTCGCCATCCTACACCAGATTTACAGCTACGACGGCCACTTCGATGTGGACACGTTGTACGAGGTGATGAGCAAAGGGGAATACCGCGTGTCTCGCGCCACCTTGTACAACACCTTGGACCTCTTGCTCGACTGCAACCTGGTGAGGCGTCATCAGTTTGGCGACCAAGGGGCGCAATACGAGAAATGTCACCGGATCAAGCAACACGACCACGTCATCCTCGCCGACACGGGGGAGGTCTTGGAATTTTGCGACCCGCGCATCCAGCAAATCAAAGCCACCCTCGAAGAGATTTTTGACATCGAGGTGATGCACCACAGTTTGAACATCTACGCCCGCAAGCGGGCAAAACCCTCTCAGGCCAAATCGCCTGAATCAACCCCTGCGACGCATGAAAGTTGATGTCCTGCTCGGCCTCCAATGGGGCGACGAAGGCAAAGGCAAAATCGTGGACGTGCTCACCCCGGAGTACGACGTGATCGCCCGATTCCAAGGCGGACCCAATGCCGGACACACCTTGGAGTTTGATGGCATCAAGCACGTGTTGCACACCATTCCCAGTGGCGTGTTCAGAGAAGACACCCTCAACGTCGTCGGCAACGGGGTGGTCATCGACCCCCTCATCTTCAAGAAAGAAATCGACGCGTTGGTGGACCTTGGCGTGGACATCTCCGCGAACCTCGCCATCAGCCGCAAGGCGCACTTGATCCTGCCAACTCACCGTTTGCTTGATGCAGCCTCTGAAGCTGCCAAGGGCAAGGCCAAAATTGGCAGCACCCTCAAGGGCATCGGCCCCACCTACATGGACAAGACGGGACGCAACGGATTGCGCGTGGGAGACATCGAAAGCAGCCACTTTGAAGCGCGTTACCACGCCCTGCGCAACAAGCACGTGGGGATGCTCGCACAATTCGATGGGTTCGAATACACCCTTGACGACGCCGAGTGGCTGGACGCCATCTCCTTCTTGCGCGGGTTGACCTTGATCGACTCTGAGCACGACATGAACGCCGCCCTCAAGTCCGGGAAGCGCATTCTTGCCGAAGGCGCGCAAGGGACCATGCTCGACATCGACTTTGGGACCTACCCCTTTGTCACCTCATCCAACACCATCAGCGCGGGAGCGTGTACCGGATTGGGCATCGCCCCCAACCGTGTGGGGGACGTATTTGGGATTTTCAAAGCGTATTGCACCCGCGTCGGCTCCGGCCCCTTCCCCACCGAATTGCACGACGAAGTGGGCGAAAAAATGCGCGCCGAAGGACACGAATTTGGGGCCACCACAGGCCGTCCACGTCGCTGCGGATGGCTCGATCTGCCTCAGCTACGCTACGCGGTGGACGTCAACGGCGCCACGCAGCTGTGCATGATGAAGGCCGATGTGCTTGGATGTTTTGACGAGATCCACGTTTGCACCCACTACATGCACCGCGGGAAAAAAATCGACCACCTCCCCTTCGGCATCGAACCCGACGAAGTGGAACCGGTGTACACGACCCTTCCGGGATGGCCTGGCGACCTAACGGGCATCCGCACCCTTGAGGAAGTGCCCCAGACCCTGCTTAACTACGTCGCCTTCATCGAAGATGCTGTGGGTGTGCCAGTCACCGTGTTGAGTGTAGGGCCGGACCGCGCGCAAACGTTGACATTGAAAGCCGCGCAAACGGTGGCATGATTTATTGGTTTACAGGCCAGCCAGGCCACGGCAAGACCACCTTGGCAAAAGCCATGCTTAACCACCTTGCCACCAAAGGCATCGACGCCTTTCACGTCGACGGCGACGACCTTCGGGCCCTGACCACCAACGAAGACTATTCTCGCGGCGGACGCGAAAACAACATTCGCCGCGCACAAATGCTTGCCCACTACCTCCAATCCAAAGGTCACACCGTGGTGGTCAGTCTTGTGGCGCCCTACCGCGACATCCGAGAAGAATTGAAGGCTGCAGCCCACGTCACCGAAGTGTACGTGCACACCACTGAAACCCGTGGCAGAGAAGAAAAGCATGCCTCCGACTACGAGCCGCCGTTGACCGATTTCATCGACATCGACACCACTGGAAAATCCGTGGAAGAGAGCCTGAATGAAGTGGTTGCTGCGCTCTGAGTAACCACTTCCTCCACCGGATTGAATTCCCCACTATATTTGTAGGATTATGGACGCCAAGCAATCTCGCATCCGACACATCGCCAAAACCGCCACATGGCGCGTGGTGGGCACGGTGGATACCTTTTTGGTGAGTTGGTGGGTCTCAGGCGACCCATTTGTGGGATTTGAAATTGGGTTGTTTGAACTCATCACCAAGACCCTGCTTTATTACTTTCACGAACGTGCATGGTTCCGCTTTGGACGCCTCGGACGTGAAGACAAACCCGACGACAAGAACGCCACCGCACAAGACTCATGAGCGACTCGACCTACAACCTCGATCATTTGACGGAACTCGAAGCCGAGTCCATCTATGTGCTGCGTGAAGTCGCGGCCCAATTTGACCGACCCGCCATCCTCTTTTCGGGAGGAAAGGACAGCATTGTGGTGACTCACCTCGCAGCCAAGGCCTTCGCGCCCGGCCGCATCCCCATGCCGCTTGTACACATTGATACAGGCCACAACTTCCCTGAGACGATTGAATTCCGGAACAACCTTGTTGAAAGCCTCGGCGCACGGCTCATCGTCGGCAGCGTTCAGGCCACCATCGACTCAGGAAAAGTCCAAGAGGAAACGGGCGCGAACGCGAGCCGCAACCGCCTTCAAACGACCACCCTCATTGACACCATCGAAGAACACCAATTCGATGCTTGCATTGGAGGTGCTCGTCGTGACGAGGAAAAAGCACGCGCCAAGGAGCGCTTCTTCTCCCACCGGGACGATTTCAGCCAGTGGGACCCCAAGAACCAGCGGCCCGAGCTGTGGAACCTCTTCAACGGCATGCATGCGCCAGGCGAACACTTCCGCGTGTTCCCGCTGAACAACTGGACCGAGCTCGACGTGTGGAACTACATCCTTCGTGAGAACATCGCCCTTCCTTCGCTCTACTTCGCGCATGACCGCATCTGCATCCGTCGCGCAGGCCAAATCCTCGCCCACTCCGACCACCTCAACCTCCGCGAAGGAGAAACGCCCGAGATGATGCACGTCCGGTTCCGGACCTTGGGCGACCTCACCATCACCGGCGCCTTTGAAAGCGACGCCGATACGATTGAGAAAATCATCGACGAAGTCGCTGCCACCCGCATCACCGAGCGAGGCGGCCGGATGGACGACAAGCGCAGCGAAAGCGCCATGGAGGACCGCAAAAAAGAAGGGTATTTCTAAAGTGACGTTGAATACGCGTAGGCACGAAGCAATGGCAGCAGCAACCACCCCCGACCACAACGGCCTCCTCCGTTTCACCACGGCAGGCAGCGTCGACGACGGCAAAAGCACCCTCATCGGACGCTTGTTGTACGACAGCAAAAGCATTTTTGAGGACCAGCTTGAAGCGGTTGAATCCGCCTCCAGCCAAAAAGGCATTGACGGCACTGACCTCAGCCTCCTCACCGACGGCCTCAAGGCCGAGCGCGAACAGGGCATCACCATCGACGTGGCGTACCGCTACTTCGCCACGCCCAAGCGCAAGTTCATCATCGCCGACACCCCAGGTCACATTCAGTACACCCGGAACATGGTGACCGGCGCCTCGACCGCCGACCTCGCGATCATCCTCATCGATGCCCGCCACGGCCTTCTCGAGCAAACCCACCGCCACAGCTTCATCGCCTCCCTCCTCGGCCTCCGCCACGTCGTGGTCTGCGTGAACAAGATGGACCTCGTGGACTACAGCGAAGACCGCTTCAATGAAATTGTCGCGGCGTACAAGGACTTCTCCTCCCGCCTCGACATCACGGACATCAAGTTCATCCCGATCAGCGCGCTCCACGGCGACAACGTGGTGGATCGTTCGGACAAGACGCCGTGGTACGGCGGTGGCACCCTGCTTCATCACCTCGAAACGGTGCACGTGGGTGCGGACCGCAACCTCCAAGACTGCCGGTTCCCCGTCCAGTACGTCATCCGACCCCAAACCGACGCCCACCGTGACTTCCGCGGCTACGCGGGACGCATTGCGTCAGGCGTTTGGAAACCTGGAGACAAAGTGGTGGCCCTGCCCAGCGGCAAAGAGAGCTCCATTGACCAAATCCTCGTCGGCGACACCCCCCTCGACAAAGCCTTCCCACCTTTGAGCGTCACCATGACCCTCACGGACGACATCGACCTCAGCCGAGGAGACATGCTCGTCCG
>PKDW01000158.1 GCA_002863145.1 Flavobacteriales bacterium | reverse complement strand
CTCGCATGGCGCAACTCAAATCGATGCATTGGACGGCACTTTTGGCGTACACTCCAAGTCCACGACGCACGGAACTGTGAGACGGCTGAAGAGGCCTACGCCCATTTGAAGCGCCACGTCAACACCGCCTTCAACGGGGGAAAGGTCACCAATGTCATCACCATCTTTCCTCAAGCGCAGAGCAGTGAGGATGTGCCCTGGCGCATGGCCAACCACCAACTCGTTCGTTATGCCGGATTCACCCAGCCCGACGGAACGGTGTTGGGCGACCCCGACAGCGTGGACTTCACAAGCTATTGCATCAAGCAAGGCTGGGACGCACCAAGAACGCCCTGGACGCCTCTTCCCTGGGTCATGGTCCAACACGGCAAGGCCCTGCCCCCCAGAGATGTCTTCAAAACGGGGGCGCTTCTGCCCCACGAAGTCATCATCTCTCACCCCGATTTTCCAGCCACGCAGGATTTGGGATTGAGGTGGTACGCCGTTCCGATTTTGGCCGACATGGCCTTGAAAATTGGTGGGGTGGTTTATCCTTTTGCCCCCTTCAATGGCCACTATCTCGGCACGGAAATCGCCGCCCGCAATTTGACCGACCCGGACAGGTACAACGTGCTCGAACCGTGGGCGCAAGCATGCGGCATTTCCACCACCGCGAAGCGGGCGCTGTGGCAAGACGAAGCCCTGGTGCGACTGAATCAGGCGCTGCTCGCCAGTTTTGACAATGCAGGTGTTACCGTGGGGGATCACCATGAACTTGGGAGGGCCTTTGAACAATGGTGTCAGGCAGAGCAGCGCCAAGGCCACGAGGTTCCTGGCGATTGGTCCTGGTTGACGCCGCCGATGTCCGGCAGTTTGACCCCCCAATACCACAGGCATTTCTCCAACGGGGTCATCACGCACACCAACTACTTCTACCAAGCACCTCCAAGTGTGAACGGCATGACCTTCACCTCCAAGGCCAAAGAGACCCACCGCCTTCTGGCGACGGACGCCTTTGAGGCCGAGGATGTGCCGAAAAGCTGCCCTTTTTCTTCGCTCCGCAAAACCTTTCAATCTCTTTGGAAATGAACAGCCACGAAATCGATTACACCGTTTACGGCGACGACTTGCAGGCCGTCGAAATTGAACTGGATCCCCAAGAGACAGTGGTGGCTGAGGCCGGGGCCATGAACTGGATGGAGTCGGACATCGCGTTTGAAGCGCGGATGGGCGACGGGACGGCTGCCAGCTCAGGCGTTTTGGGTGGACTGATGTCCATGGGAAAGCGTGTGCTGACAGGCGAGTCGCTGTTCATGACCCACTTCACCAACCAAGGTGTGGTCAAGCGTCGGGTGGCCTTCTCCTCTCCTTATCCCGGCAAGATCATGCCGGTGGATTTGGCGAAGCGTGGGGGCACACTCATGTGCCAGAAAGACGCATTTCTTTGCGCGGCCAAAGGAACCAAAGTATCCATTGCCTTCACCAAGCGCATTGGCGCCGGATTCTTTGGTGGCGAAGGCTTTATCCTTCAAAAACTTGAAGGAGACGGCTTGGCCTTCTTGCATGCGGGCGGCACCGTGGTGGAACGCCATTTGAACAACGAAACCCTTCGGGTGGACACAGGTTGCATTGTGGGATTCACCCCGGGCATTGACTACGCCATCGAAGCGGCGGGAGGGTTGAAGTCCATGTTTTTTGGAGGCGAAGGATTGTTTCTCGCCACCCTGCGCGGCACGGGAACGGTGTACCTCCAAACCCTGCCCTTCAGCCGCTTGGCCGACCGTGTCATTCAACATGCACCTGCGCTGCGAGGGTCTTCGAAAGGCGAAGGTTCCGTGTTGGGGTCGCTGGGACGCATGGTGGACGGAGACGGATTCTGACCTCGAGGGCCTCAGTCGGCGAACACCACGGTTTTGTTGCCGTGGATGAATACGCGGTCTTCCAAGTGGAGCCGCAGCCCCCGTCCGAGCGCCTCGCGCTCGCACATTCGGCCTTTGCGTCGCAAATCTGCGGGTGTGTCTGTGTGTGACACCCGAATGACCTCTTGCTCAATGATTGGCCCCTCATCCAAGTCGGCGGTCACGTAATGGCAAGTGGCGCCGATCAGCTTTACCCCACGTTCAAAGGCTTGGTCGTATGGCCGAGCGCCAATGAAACTGGGCAGGAAGCTGTGATGAATGTTGATGATGCGTCCCGGATGCTTGTCGATCAAGGCAGGGGGAATGATTTGCATGAATCGGGCCAGGACGGTCAAGGACACCCCGTGTCCGTCCAGCAAGGCATCGACTTCCTTGAAGGCCTCGGCTTTCGACTGCCCCTTGAAATCCACGTGATGAAATGGAACGTCGTACCACCCGGCATATTCCCCCATCTGTGGATGGTTGGCAATGACACAAGCAATGTCGCATGGCAACTCCCCGCTTCGCCACCGTTGAAGAACGTCCACCAGGCAATGGCTTGCCTTGGTGGCCAACAGCGCAATGCGGGGTTTGTCGGTGAGCGAGGAAATGCGCATGTCCAATTGAAGCTCACGTTTCAAATCGGTCAAACCACGCTCAAGATGATGCGGTGGCCAATGTGAAACTTGGGAAGCAGCCTCGTCTTGGGTCACCTCGTACCTCATGAAAAAGTGACCGGACACTTCATCCGAGTGCTGCTGCGCCTCGAGGATGGTGGCACCCAATTCCGCCAAACACGCGCTCACCTTGGCCACCACCCCGCGCTTGTCTGGGCAGGACAGCGCAATGCGCCAACTTTCTCTTTGCCCCTTTTCCATGTTACTGAAGATAACCATGGATTTTGGTTTCTGCCAACGGGACATTAGCCACAGGCTTCAATTCATGAAAAAGGCGCCAGAAGGCGCCTTTTTTTGCCCGAAAGTCGGGGGTTACTGTCCGAGCACCTGAAGCTGGGCGCTTCGCACCGTACCCGTAGACGTGCGCAGTTGATAAACGTACGTTCCCGCAGTCAAGCCATCCACCGAAAAAGACTCTAGGTGCCTGCCTGCAGGGCGGCTTGACGCCGTGAGCCATGACTGCACTTGTCTTCCCTGAAGATCGTAGAGCGACAAGTTCACCTCGGCCGCTTGACGCAAGTGGAAGCCCACTTTGACCTCTCCCTGTGCCACGGGGTTGGGCCACGCAGGGAACAGGTTGTCGTGCTGGTACACGACCATGGTGTTTTGGTCTGGGGTGGAGAGTACAATGTCCTCATCCCCCTCTTCGTATGGCACGCCCTGCAAAAAGAGGACAAACATCTCCTCCGTGGTGAAGTCCCCCCACCACATGGTTTCAGGAGGCTCGTTGGGATTGAAGGGGTTGTCGACAGTGTTGTCGTAAGTGCTGTACGCTTCCAAAATGTAACCCGCCGGCAAGTGCACCATTTGAGGGTATGTGAAAATCCCCTGCCAATTGAAGTCCCAGTCTGGGATGGAAATCAGCGGGATGGTGTCTTGGGCGTCCTGAGACCGGGCAAACACCTCCCACGCTTTGCCCAACAAGTGACAGTGGGGCGTGATGCTGATCAGGCTCATGTCGTCGGAGATGGGCATGGCGCCGTGGAACGTGGTGACCTGATTGGCCGGAATGATGAACGAGCCCCAACCGCCATCGAGGTGCTCAGGATTCATGATGTACGTTTCCACCTCGCGCTGGACCGGTTCTTGCGCGAAGAAGAGGTTGATCTCGGTTTGGTCCACCTGCTCCACGGCGGAAGGGCCGTAGTGCATTTGGAGCAACAGATGGCTTCCGGGTTGAGCCACGTGGCCGATGGTGGGCGGAAATTCGAGCGGCGGCGTGCCAGGCACCCATCCGCCAAACAGGAATTGCTCCACATCTACACCGTAATCCCCGAAGCTCTCGTAGCCTGGATTGGGGTCGGCGGCGTCCATGGACTGGGCTTGGACAATCACCGAGGGATTGTCCGTGTACCCGATCAAGGCGTGGTGGTCGACCGCACTGTTGCCGGGACGGATTTCCACAGCAGCAATCTCGGTGGGTTCCGTGAATCCTGTCGGAATGACAAAGACCTGATACTGGTCTTGCATGTTGCCCACATGCGTGAAGGGCTCGGGCATGCTCAACACGAGATCCGGCTCGCCGATTTGGCTTCCTTCCGGGAAATCGGGCAATCCTGGATTGTTGGCGGGATCGCCTTCTGGCATCCCCTGCTCAACCCATGCACTGATCAAAGCCTTTTGTTCGTCGGTCAAAAAACGCTCGCCACGCAGGGAGCTGTAACTGTGATCCGGAGTCCACGGCGGCATGTAGTTCGTCTGCGTGACATACTCGATGAACGTCCCAAACTCAGCCACCTCATCATAGGTGGTGAAGGGCATGGGGGCGATTTCGCCGTCCCGATGACACTCCGTGCATTGGGTGTAAATCAGTGGGGCAATGTCTTCGTGAAACGTGACCGTCTGTGCCTGAAGGCTCGGCGCAACAGCCAAGCCCAGGGCCGCGATCACGAGGGTCTGTCGCATCATGTTCATGATTGGAAGGTACCCCAGAATGAAGCGCGGTTCAACTTTTGGCCAGCCGTGCGTGTTCTGCAACCCATCTTTGCAACCATGAGACTTGCCTTCCCTTGCTTTGCCCTCGTGGCCGCCGCCCTGTTCTTTCCTCCCATTCTGACGGCCCAAGCGCCGGATACACGAGGGTACGTTGTTCAAGTTGGGGACACCGTGCCGAGTTTTTCGTTGACGGACGTGAATGGCCAAACGTACACCGACCAATCCTTGCTCGGCGCAACCTACATTCTGCAGTTCACCGCGTCGTGGTGCAGCGTGTGCCGTCAAGAGATGCCACATCTCGAAGCTGAAGTGTGGCAACCCTTTCGCGACCGCAACTTCACTTTGTTGGGGGTTGACCTGGATGAACCACAGGACAAAGTGGCCGAGTTTGCCAAGCAAATGGGCGTCTCCTACCCCATGTGTCCCGACGAAAACGGGACTGTCTTTTACAGCATTGCCGCCCCAAAGTCAGGCGTGACCCGAAATGTGGTGGTGGATTCTGACGGCCGCATTGCCATGCTCACGCGGCTGTTTGACAAAGACGAATTTGCACGCATGGCGGCCTTGGTGGACCGATTGACTTCCACCCCGTAACATCCTCTGCCCCTGCTCAGCCGCGAGCCCACCCTGCCCATTCAATCTCAGGGCGACGAAGCACTTGATAGGTGGTGTTGAACAACGCCACAATGGCATGCCCGGCCCAAGCAAGAAAGACGCTTTCCGTTTGAAGGGTGATCCAACAAATCAATACGCCCGTAGGCAAACAGGCCAATGTCTCGCCCATGCCTTTGTGGAAATGCATGACCGTGTAAATCATGGTGCTGATTCCAATGGCCGGCCAAACGCCCAACATCGCCGCCAATGGGAACAGCAAGTAGCCGCGAAACATGACCTCATAGCCTGCCAAATAACACATCCACCCCAAGGCACTCCACCCCAAGGTAGACGCGGACCACACCTTGGCTTCAATTTGGGGATAGTTTTTGGCCACCTCTTTTTCTCCAACCACAGTCATGACGAGGGCGCCTGCGATGAGGACACTCCAGGCGAGCATAACATTGGTCGGCCATTGACTCGGCCAAGCCACACCAAGGTCCGCAAGTGATAAGTGAAACTCCGTCATCAACATCGCAGCAGGGATGCCCCCCAACACACACAAGCCCCAGACTTTCAAAGCCACGATGCGGATGACTTTCCCGCGATCGCCCGGCCACCTCTCCTCCACCCATGACTGAAAGCCTGCGTGGAAATGGGCCCACCAATACCCCAAAAAACCAAACAAACTGCATCCCAACACCGCCAACATCAACGGAGCATTCTCTGAGCGCATGGCAAAGGAAAACTGGGAAGAAAGGAGCTGAATCACGTCGCAGGGAACAAAAAAGAGGGGCAAAAGTACATGAAGGAAGACAGACTTGTGGGGAATGCACACAACCACGACCTTGGTTTCATGAAGAAGGGGATGCTTGTTGGTGTTGCAATCACTGTGCTCGGATGGGCAGGATGTCAATCCGGACATGCCCCATCTGTGGGGTCACATCACGCGGACATTTGGCACAAGGCTGCGGTGAAGTTTACCCCGGGCATCCATCCCGATTCGATTCAACTCGAGGACGGCACCTACCGCCTCGATGCCGGACGCATTCTTCTCAAGCCCATTGTCGTGCCTGATCACGCGCGAAGGTGCGACGTGCGTCTCAACGTCACCGTCACCTCGGCGGGCGACCCGTGGGACAAGAGCGGCACCCTCTTTGCCATGGCCGACAAGGCCGGCCGAGAATACCTTGGACGCATGCTCGAGGGCGACGACGCAGACTCCCCGCGGTTTGCTGGCATTGTTCGTGAAGGCGACCGGCTGCCGGCTTTGGAATGGATGCGGTTCATCACCCCCTTTGGCGTGGGTCACTTCAGCCACACCGAACGCGCTGACGCTTACCGACCTGCAGCCGTCGCCACTTGGGCCGACAGCGTCTCTTGGCAAGCCGACCTGTCTTCTCTCCAACCTTGGATGGCCGACGCTGACACGCTCTGGGTGGGTGCCTACATCGACACCTGGACTGCCGAGGGCTATGCCTTGTCGGCACGGCTGGACATGCGGGAAAGCGAACTGCCTTGCGATTGGGCACCTTCGCATGCCATCTCTCCCTTGTTCAACACCACCAAGCTGGCCCATGACCAAAGGCCCTTCACTCAACTCCCTGACTCGGCATTGCAGGTGTCCTTTGACCTCGAGCATGCCAGCGACGTGGACCTCTTGTTCTTGACCACCGGGCACGGCGGGCACGCTGG
>PKDW01000186.1 GCA_002863145.1 Flavobacteriales bacterium | reverse complement strand
GTCTGCTCGGAATGCGGACACGCCCATCCGCAATGGGTGGGGCAATGCAACAATTGCAAGGCGTGGAATACCCTGATCGAGGAGTCTGTGGCTCCCGTATCGCCACGTGCGGCCCGTACGGGCCTCGCCCAGTTACAGACGCTCCAAGTCCGCCCTTTGTTGGACGTCAGCGTCTCAGAGTTGCCTCGTCTCGACATGGGCGACAAAGAACTCAACCGGGTGCTGGGAGGTGGCTCTGTGCCTGGAGGCGTGGTCTTGCTCGGGGGTGAGCCGGGCATCGGCAAGTCGACGTTGATGCTGCAAGTGGCCTTGGCGGTCGGAAACACGGGGGCCAAGGTGCTGTATGTGAGCGGGGAAGAGAGCGCAGAACAGGTCCGCATGCGGGCCAACCGCCTCGGCAACATCGGGCCGGAAGTGCTGATTTTCCCACAGACCCAGGTTCCTGCCGTCCTCGACGCCCTTCGCACGGAACAACCGGCGCTTGTGGTGGTCGATTCGGTGCAGACCTTGGACCTGCCTGACCAAGATGGCGTGCCGGGTTCTGTGGGCCAAATCCGCGAATCCTCGGCAGCCCTCACAGCCTGGGCGAAGTCCACGGGCACCCCGCTGTTCATGGTGGGTCACATCACCAAAGAAGGGTCGTTGGCAGGCCCCAAGGTTCTCGAGCACATGGTGGACGTGGTGTTGCAATTTGAAGGGGACCGAAACCACGCCTATCGCATGCTCCGTGCGGCCAAAAACCGATTCGGCACGACGGCTGAGCTCGGCATTTACGAGATGGGCGGAGACGGCTTGTCGGCGGTGGACCACCCAAGCGAAGTGCTCTTGGGCGAGCGTGGCGACGCCAGCAGTGGTTCGGCCGTGGCCGTGTCTTTGCAAGGTGCAAGGCCCCTGCTCGTTGAAATTCAAGCCCTCGTCAGCACCGCTGTGTACGGGACGCCTCAGCGCTCAGGAACGGGCTTTGATTTGCGTCGCCTCAACATGCTCCTCGCTGTTTTGGAAAAGCGTTGCGGATTCAAGCTGGCGCAGTTTGACGTGTTTTTGAACCTCGCAGGGGGATTGAAGATTCAAGATCCTGCCAACGACTTGGCGGTCGTGGCGTCCATTTTGAGTTCGAGCTTGGACTTGCCCCTCGACAACCGCACGTGCTTTGCAGGGGAAGTGGGATTGAATGGGGAGATTCGGCCGGTGGCCCGTTTGGAGCAGCGCATGGCGGAAGCGTCACGGCTTGGCATGGAACGCATGCTGATTTCCGGCCATGGCAAACCGCCCAAGTCGCCCAAGGGGTTGACGGTCGTGCCGGTCAAGCGCGTCAACGAAGTGCAGCGCGTGATTTTCTGAAGGAATTCAATCTGCGGCCCCAAGGACCACCACGTATTCGCCGCGCGGCGGATGACTGGCGAGATGGGCCTGCAACTCCAGCACCGTGCCGCGAAGTGTTTCTTCGTGAAGCTTGGAGATTTCTCGACTGAGGGCGACAATCCGTTGGCCGGCACCGAGATCGTCAAGCTGGTCAAGCAATTTGGCCACGCGGTGAGGGCTCTCGTAGAGGACGACCGTGCATGGCATCTCGAGGAGGGCAGTCAGGCGCTTTTGGCGGCCTTTTTTGTGTGGCAAAAACCCTTCGAAGTAAAAGCGGTCGCAGGGCAATCCTGAAGTGACCAATGCCGGAACAAAGGCCGTGGCTCCTGGCAGACACAACACGTCAATGCCCGCATCGACACACGCCCTCACGAGCAGAAAGCCAGGGTCAGAAATCCCCGGGGTTCCCGCATCTGAACAAAGGGCAAACGCCATCCCCGCGCGCAGCTGATCCACCACGCCCTCCAAAGCGCGGTGCTCGTTGTGCTGGTGAAAGGCTTTCAATGGCGTCTCCACCCCAAAGTGCCGCAGCAATTTGCCCGTGGTGCGCGTGTCTTCAGCCAACACCACAGAGACCTCCTTCAGGACCTCTAGGGCGCGGGGCGTCATGTCGCCCAAATTCCCCACAGGCGTGGGCACGACAATGAGCTTTCCGCCGCTCATGAGACGAAGGTGCGCATGATGCGTTTGGCAAAGGATTCCTTCAAGCCCTCCACTTCCTTGTCTTCTCCGCGAGGGGCGAGTGCCTCTTGGAACATGGCCAACGCTTCTTCTTGCGTGGATGCCCGAGACAGCTTCTCCAAGAGGGTGCTGAAGACTTCTTCTTCACCGGAAAACAACACGCTGGTGTATTGCGCGCGATCCAAAATGCTCAGGCCTTCCGCCACGCTGCCTAGGGGCTGCAGCGCCAACTTTTCTGCGAGCGTGAGCTCCCCAATGGACGAGAGCAGGTCCACTTGGGACTCTGCGGGAGCGTCCCCGCGTTCTTCAGGCTCCAACAGGCGGTTGACGGGAGGTTCAGGGGGAGGGGCATCCCATGAGGGTTCGCCCTCTTGGCTTTCCTGGGTTTCTTCCGGCGCAGCCGTGACGTGGGGCAATTGGAGTGCTTTGCGCACCACTGCGCCCTCGTGAAGGTCGCGCGTGGCCTCGTCAAAGGCCGCCACGAGGTCGTCGGTCCATCCCTCTTGCCGCGCGGCATCGAGGATTTCTTGACACTGAACGAGTTGGGCTTGGACTGCAGGGAAATCCAGAGGTTCCATGGTTTAAAGGTAATCTTCGTCGTCCGGGTTGAACAAGTCGTTGGACTTCTTGTCCTTGGGCTTGCGACGGCGGTTGAACAAGGAGGGACTGTCCTTGGGTTGTTCCACGGCTGGCGTCTTTGTATCCGGCTCCTTGGTTGCGTCTACGGGCTTGTCAGAGGGGTCCGATGGGGTCACGGACACGGCAGGACGTGGGGGCGTGGGGGCACCCACCTTTTGGTCGGTACCCGCGTGCCCATCTTGGACAGCGTTCCGGTTGCGCAAGGCTTCTTTCAATCTGGCCCTCTCTGCTTGAATGGCTTGTCGCCTGTGGTTGCGGGCCGCCTCCCGATTGTAAGCGTATTCCGGAGCTTCCACCTCCCCAAACATGCGCAGGAAGAATTGGTTGCCCAACCCGTCGTCCTCCATTTCGCCAAACGCGTCTGAGGCCCCCGCGCGCAAATCGCGCAGCGCAAACCCGAGGGTGTAGTCGATGTTGGAGTTGAAGTCGTACGCCCCTTCAATGGCCACATTCATGGCGGAGGATTCAATGACGGTCATGGGCAGCCAAACCTCTTCTGCCCTCACGTCGATGCGCTGAGCCACGGGTTCGAACGCCACGTCGTACAGCCTGTCGCGCAGGTCATCTGGGTCGACGAGAGGGGCCATGAGCCTGTGGCCTTCGAGGTAGTCGGCGATGTCGTCAAACACCTCGAGTCCGGTCAAGCGTCCGTGTGCCACGGATGTTTGCAGACTGGCCGTGAAGTCTTTTGCTTGCCAAGATCCGTCCAAGCCCCACGACATGCCCAAACTTCCTGCAGCGGAAACGGCGCCGCCGAGATGGTCGTGGCGAATCAGGCTTTGTCCGAAGTTGTTGTAGGTGGAGAAAAGTTTGGGCAACGAGATGTCGTCCGCCGTGCCATGGAGGGACAGCAGCCATCCAGCACGCCCCGGTGCCAAGGAACCTTCGACTTGGGCGCGGCCTTCCAGGCCTTCCACACGCGCGCTCATCACCTGCCAACGGTTGTGTTGCACCTTGCTTGAAGCGTCCACCTTGCGGCATTGCAACACGTCCCAGTGGAGCGTTTCGCTTTGAACGTCCAAACCGAGTTCGGAGCCCGGGGGAAGCAGTTCAGCGCGGTGGGAAGGCGCGCGATCCAAGTGCGACCACCACGTCAAAATGGAACCGACATCGATGGAGGCAGCATCCACAGAAACATGTCCGCGCAGCGGTCCGGAGGCGGACAGGGACTTCCACGTCAAGTCGCGCACGGCCACCTCGCCCACGTTGCCGGCCCACGACATGTGGAGAGAATCGGTCGACAGTTCCTCTGCGTCGAACCGGATCTCAGCGACGTCGACCAGGTAGGGGTGTCCGTCGAGTTTGCCCGTGATTTGGGACAGTTGCAATGTGCCCAGGGGAGACACGGTGCCGCGGCTCCAATCGAAGGTGGCCGAGCCTTGGGCTCGGGCGACTCCTGACACGGGGAGCATCGAAGTCAGGTTGTGGGACAGGTTGGGGACCCACGCCTCCCAAGGGGTCGAAGCGTCGACCGACAACGCACCTTGGATGTGGGTTTTGCGTGCCGACGCGGGCTGCATTCGCCCTTCGAAGGACCATCCTGATCCGCTTGCTGCGGCGTCATTCACCACCCAACTCCACTCTCCTTTCGCATGGACAATTTCTCCGCTTCCTGAGCACACCCCCTGAACCGCCATGGTGAGCCCTGTCAACGAGGGCGCCAACTGGAAGGCTTCGGCATCGGTGGACCAGGCGACTTGCGTTTGGGAAGGGCTGAGGTCGATGTCCAAGCGAACGCTGTGGTCCAAGGTGATTTGTCCTTTCCAAGGATGGGTGTCAAGCAGTTGCTCGATGCCGCCAAGGGTGACGCGGGGAGCCTTGATGTTGGCCTGCCAATCGTGCTCGTCCTTGTAGGTCAAGGCGAGGTCGAAGCCCGTGTCTCCGGTTTTCACCTCGCCCAAAAGAGCCCAAAGCCCGTCTTCCGTTTGGGACACGCGCCCTTCGGTCGAGACCGTCAGAGGCCGCAGTTTGGGAAGTGCGTCCGCGTCGAGTAAGCCTTGGGACAGTTCGAGGCTCCACGCGAAGGATTGCAGGTCGGGCGACAGCTCGAGGGCGCCATGACGCACCAGCATGGAGGCGCGGAGGCCTTCCTTCAAACCGACCGACAGCGCCATGTTTTGGAGTTTCACCCGGGCCAACGACAGGGTGGGGGTCTGGTCGGGTGCGTCGTCGGCGTTTCGAAGCAGCGCCTGAACATTCCAGGATCCCCGGACGTCTTGTGCCAGATGGAGTCGTCCATCTTCGAGCGTGATCGCATGGATGTCGGGGGTCTCGCTGAGAAGGCTCCAAACATCCAATTCGAGGCCGACGCGTTGTGCCTGAATGAGTGTGTCATTTTGGGCGTTGGTCACGGCGATTTGGGCCAAATCGACACTCATGTCCGGAAAGCCGTTCCACCAAGACAATGCGATGTCGTCCACGAGGAGATCGCCTTCAAGTTGCGCATTCACGGTGTCCAAGGCCCGGGCTTTCCACGCGTCACCGCGCACCCATGCCAGCGCAGCAAGTGCGGCACCAAGGGCCATTGGAACGGCCAACATCAAGGCCAGCGTGCGACCTCGCAGAGGGAGAGGAGGGGAGAAGGGCATCCGGAAGTTTAAAATTCGCCTGTGAAGGAGGTGCAGACGCAAGCGTCTGTGGCCTTCTGTCCACACCTTGTCGTGCACACCCCTCGAGGAAACGCATTCGTGTTCATCTTTGTCTCATGGACAAGCGAACATTTCTTAAAGTCACCGGTGCGGCTGGTGCGGGTTTGGTGCTCACGCCTTGGATGGGTTGCGCACCTTCGAACCCCCAATCTTCACCGGCGACCACCACGTTTGGACCTGAAACGTTCAAGCTCCCTGAATTGGATTTTGGGTTTGATGCGCTGGCGCCGGCCATTGATGCTGCGACCATGGAAATCCACCATGGGAAGCATCACGCGGGCTACGTGCGTAAGTTGAACGCGGCCCTCGACGGTACGTCCACGTCAGGTGACGGCCGTTTGGAATCGCTGCTCGCAGAGGTGTCGCCCGACAACGCGGCCTTGCGCAACAATGGGGGAGGTCACTACAACCACACCTTGTACTGGGAGGTGATGCGCCCCGGTGGGCCGGAAGCACCGGAGGGTGACCTCGCGGAACTGATCACCCGGGACCTCGGAGGCGTCGAGGCGTTTTCGGCGGCGTTTGCCAAGGCAGGCGTGTCCCAATTTGGCAGTGGCTGGGCATGGCTCATGGTCAACGGTGAGGGCAAGCTGGAAGTCACCAGCACCCCCAACCAGGACAACCCTTTGATGACGCAATGCGTCGAACGCACGGGTACGCCGATTCTCGGCATGGACGTGTGGGAGCACGCGTACTACCTCAATTACCAAAACCGCCGCAAGGCCTACATCGAGGCCTTCATGAGCGTGGTCAACTGGGAAGCGGTGACGGCCCGGTTGGAGGGCACGCTTTCGCAAGTGCGCTGATCGGCCCCGTCAGGGCGCATCGTTGGGCTCGCGGTCTTTCACCCGCGTGTAGGTGACCAATTCGGTGGTTCCTTCGCGCAACAAGGCGCGGAACTGCCGCGTGTTTTTGGGGTTCAGCTGCACTTCCTTGAGCCGCTTTTCCGGATCGTCTTTGCGGTGGATTTGCAACATGCGGTCGGCCCCAATGGTGGTTTCCCAGCTTTCGATGGCGTCGTCTTGTTCGGGGTCAAACGCTCGAACCTCCAACACATCGCCTCGTCTCTGGGCCACCACCACCGAGTGTCGGTCGCTGTCTTTTTGGGGGAAGCTGAGGATGCGCTTTCTCCCCAAGCGCTTCAACACAGCGTCTTGGCCCAACACGACCTCTTCATCGTCTCCCATTCCACGGATGCGGTCCCTTTTCACGATCAAAATCTCATCCTCCCCCGCAGCGTCAATGCCCTGAACATGCGAGGTCCAAGTGCCTTCCCAAGAAGCGGGAAAGTGATCCAGCGTACGCCGGTTTTCCGGCATGGGTTCGGGGAACGTCACATCAACACATCCGGTCAGGACCGCGATGGCGGTCGCGACCAACAGGGGTGCAAAGCGGGGAGCTGTCATGAGAAATGGGTTTACCCAAAGATGAGTGCGAGGATGCCCGTGGCCAAGCAGT
>PKDW01000084.1 GCA_002863145.1 Flavobacteriales bacterium | reverse complement strand
TTTGTCTGTGGCGTCATTGGCGTTGACGTAGAATCGGTAAACAGAGCTACCTGGCACGTTGGCCGCTGGAGAAGACTCCACCGTCAACGAATACTGCGCGTTGGCTCCCGTGAAAGGGACCAAGGCGAAGAGGGCCATAAAGGCGAGGCAAATGTTCGTACGCATGATTTGAAAAGTATGATTACACCCTAAATATACAACTCGTCGTTAAAAAATCCATGAGTGACAGATTAAATTCGTTATTCGTCGAAATATTATACGAATTCGTCGCAATGTAAATGGGGCCTAAGAATCCATTGAGATTGGGTTACATCCGAAGTACCTTTGTCCCTCTATTGCCCCCATTTAAGAGGCCAATCGCAGCATGTTTGAGAATCTCCAAGAGCGCTTTGAACGCGCCTTCAAAGTCCTGAAAGGACACGGCTCCATCACGGAAGTGAATGTCGGTGACACGTTGAAAGAAGTGCGCAAGGCACTGCTCGACGCCGACGTCGACTTCAAGACGGCCAAGAATTTTGTCAAAACGGTCAAGGAACAAGCCATGGGCCGCGAAGTCTTGACTGCTATCCAACCAGGGCAACTCCTCATCAAAATCACACACGAGGCATTGACCAAGTTGATGGGCGAAGCAGCAGCTCCCATGGAACTCAAAGGCAAGCCTTCCACCATCTTGTTGGCCGGCCTTCAAGGTGCTGGTAAAACCACGCATGCCGGGAAACTGGCAGCGCGCATTGCCAAATCTGGCCGAAAGCCTCTCTTGATTGCGTGTGATGTGCATCGCCCCGCAGCCGTGGACCAACTTCACGTGGTGGGTGAAAGTGTAGGAGCCGATGTCTACAGTGAGCCTGAGGTCAAGGATGCCGTGGGCATTGCACAAAGAGGCATGGCCAAGGCAAAAGCAGAAGGTTACGGTGCAGTCATCGTCGACACAGCAGGTCGTTTGGCAATCGACGAGGTCTTGATGGATGAGATCACCGCGGTTCGCGACGCAGTGCAGCCCGATGAGATCCTCTTTGTGGTGGATGCCATGACGGGCCAGGACGCCGTCCAAACCGCCAAAGCCTTCAACGACCGTCTCGACTTCAGCGGGGTGATCCTCACCAAACTCGACGGCGACGCACGCGGCGGTGCCGCGCTGAGCATCTACTCGGTGGTGGGCAAGCCCATCAAGTTTGTCGGCACGGGTGAAAAAATGGATGCCCTGGACGTGTTCCACCCGGAGCGGATGGCGGACCGCATCCTAGGCAAGGGAGACGTGGTGTCGCTTGTCGAACGCGCCCAACAGGCCATCGACGAAAAGGAGGCCCAACGACTCGAAGCCAAGCTCCGCAAGAACACGTTTGACCTCGACGACTTCCTGGCCCAAATCCAGCAGATCAAGAAAATGGGCAATGTCAAAGATCTGCTCGGCATGGTTCCTGGCATGGGCAAGGCTTTGAAAGGCATTGATGTGGATGACAACGCATTTGTGGGGATTGAGAGCATCATCCAATCCATGACACCCTCCGAACGTACGGAACCCGGCATCATCAACGGCAGCCGTCGAAGCCGCATCGCGAACGGGTGTGGACGCAGTGTGGAAGAGGTGAACCGCTTGCTCAAGCAATTTGAAGACATGAAGAAAGTCATGGGCATGATGGCCAAGGGAGGCATGCCGCGCATCCCCGGTATGCGCATGCCAGGCCGGGGTCGATGACGACTTTGACACGCACTTGTAGATTCGCAGCATGATGCAGATTTTGGACGGCAAGGCCACCTCATTGGCCATCGAAGCGGAATTGACCGAAGCGGTTCAGGCCCGTTTGGACCAAGGGTTGAAACGGCCTCACCTCGCGGCCGTGCTGGTGGGAGACAATCCGGCCAGCCGCGCCTACGTTGGACACAAAGTAAAAGCTTGCGCGCGCGTTGGATTTGTTAGCACCCTTGTCGAGCAACCCACCTCGATCACCCAGTCTGAACTGCTGAGTGCCGTGCGTGAGCTCAACGACAATCCGGACATCGACGGCTTCATTGTCCAACTCCCCCTCCCCGATCACATTGACGACCAAGAAGTCTTGGAAGCGGTGCTTCCGACCAAAGACGTCGACGGTTTTCACCCGGTCAATGCAGGGAAAATGTCCTTGGACCTCCCCTGCTTTTTGCCTGCCACCCCCAAGGGCATCATCTCCTTGCTCGACAGGGCTGGCATCGACACCCAGGGGAAGCATGCCGTCATCTTGGGACGCAGCTCCATCGTGGGCACGCCGATGGCGCTCTTGCTCCGACGCAATGGGGCACCTGGCAACTGCACCGTAACCATCTGCCACAGCCGAACCCAAAACTTGGCGGAGCACACCCGACGGGCCGACATTTTGGTGGCAGCCATTGGCCGGGCGCATTTCGTCACCGAGGACATGGTCAAGGACGGGGCCGTCGTCATCGACGTGGGCATCAACCGCATCCCAGACGCTTCCAAAAAGTCGGGTTCGCGCCTTACAGGCGACGTCGACTTCGACAACGTGGCCCCCAAGTGCAGCTGGATCACCCCCGTCCCCGGTGGCGTCGGGCCGATGACCATCGCCTCGCTCATGCAGAACACCCTGCAGGCCTGCAGCAACAAAGACGCATGAGCTGGACGTCCAGCGACCTCCGCTGGATGCAACGGGCGCTTGAACTCGCTGCACGGGGCCGTCTGACGACGTGGCCCAACCCCATGGTTGGATGTGTTGTGGTCCAAGGCAATCGAATCCTGGGAGAAGGATGGCACGCCACATTTGGTCAGGCCCATGCCGAGGTGAACGCCTTAAATCAAGTCCCAGAAGGCACCGACCTGTCCTCAGCCACCGCCTACGTTACCCTGGAACCTTGCAGTCATACCGGCAAAACACCCCCCTGTGCAGATTTGCTTCTGACGCGTGGCATCGGCCGCGTGGTGGTCGCAATGGAAGACCCCAACCCCAAAGTATCAGGTCGCGGGCTGTCTCGGTTGAGACAGGCAGGTGTGAACGTGCAGGTGGGTTGTCTTGAGAACGTGGCGCGTGCGTTGAATCGTCCTTTTGTGCATGCCATGACTTCCCCTCGACCGTGGATCACCCTCAAGTGGGCACAAAGCAGTGACGGTTATTTGGACCCAGAAATCTGCGCCAATGTGGGACGTGGAGGGCACACCTTAACAGGCGCATCGGCTGGCCGTCACACGCACAGCCAACGTGCTTTACACGACGGCATCCTGGTGGGCATGCGCACGTGGCTTGTGGACGCCCCTGCCCTCACAACGAGGCTTGTCCCTGGAAGAAGCCCCAAGCGATTCATCCTGACTTCAGGCCAAACGACATGGACGGAGGGTGCACCACACGGCGAACCTGGATTTGCCACGTTGCTGTGCCCTTCGGCAAAGGTGTCTTCAAGCGACATGGACGCATGGCGCGAAAAAGGATACGTCGTGGTTGGACTGGAAGGCGATGTCTTTTCGCAAGCATGGTGGACGAAGTTCAAAGCGAAGTGCGGAGTGGCGGCGTGCATGATTGAAGGTGGCGCCCATGTGGCGCGTGGTGTATTGGACTCCGAATGTTGGGACGAGCTTCACGTCCTGCGTGCCCCCGCTGCACTTCAGGCAGGGCTGAAGGCTCCTGAAATTCCGTCTTGGCCTTCCAGCGACACCCAACCATTGGGGCGCGATGTCCTCGAGGTTTGGCAAAATCAAGAAACGACATGTTGAGTTTTCTGGCCACCATCCTGAGCACGGTGCTCATTTTCCTCCTCTTTTCGAGTTTCAAGCGCTGGGGCATCCGAACCGCCTGGGCCATCACGGTGAACTACTTCGTGGCAGGTGGACTCGGTTGGATGCTCGCGGGAGGCGTGGAGGCCATGCACGACAGCATCCAAACACCGTGGATCCTTCCTCTCTCCCTCATTGGCGTGTGCTTCTACCCCCTCTTTAGGTTGACCGCCAAGTGCTCCCAAGAGCTCGGCATCAGCGTGGCCACCATTGCGACCAAACTGTCGATGGCCATCCCCGTCTTGGTGTTGGCCTTGGCCGACGGAATTCACGAGGTCCATTGGGGACAATGGTTGGGTCTCTCGCTCGCGTTTCCCGCGGTTTACCTGTCTTCGCGCTCGGGTGAAAGCACCCCATCCACCTCCAGCGCCGTTCGCGGGCTTTGGTGGATGCCCATTGTGATGTTCGCGGGAAGCGGATGCATTGATCTGGTGTTCGGCTGGTATTCCACCGATCCGACTTTGGATGCACCGGGCATGCAGATGGCGTTTGCTTCCGTGCCATTCACCTTGGGCGGTCTTGTGGGTGTCATCCATCAGCTCCAACTCGGTCATGGCATGCCCAAGCGCCTCGACCTGCTCGGAGGCGTCCTGTTGGGCGTGACCAACTTTGCGTCCCTTTACTTCTTGTTGCGCGCCTTCGACGTCCAAATCATGGAGCGCGCCATGGTCATCCCCTTGCTCAACTTAAGTGTCATTGTGCTCGCCACGGCCGCAGGGATGGCCCTGCTCGGAGACCGACTCAACAACGAAGCCCGATGGGGCGTGGCCTTGGCCACAGCCGCCATCGGGCTGATGATGATTTTCGATTGAGCGACTGTTCTCGCTTATTCGCCTTCGCCGGGCGCTTGGAGCGCTGCATCGCGACGGGCGCGCTGCATGGGGTTCTCCCCGCCTGAGCGGTAGCGGCTGTAGCCACTGCCTTGGAACACCTCAAAGCGAGTGGGCTCCGGCCGTGGGGGCCACACGTTGTTGCCCATGTCCACATCTGCCGTTTCCAAGTAGGGATCCAACGTGATGCGCGTGGCGGGACGGTCGGTCACAAAGACCTTGGTGACGGTCGGCTCGCTCATTTTCCAAATCTCTGCTGGAATGCGACGCACCTCGCGTTCACCATCCTCGTATTCGAATTCGAGGATCAACGGCATGACCAGCCCCCCGATGTTGCGGAAGGTGATTTCATAGTGCTGCTTCCCACTGGCCAAAAGGGCCTTCTCGTCGTCACTCAGTTTGGCCATGGCCTCTGCAGCTTCTTGACGGTCCAGCTCAAGCACCTCGTACTTACCTGTGGTGGTGTAGAAGTCGTTCAGGGTGGGGTCGGCCTCCAAGTAGGATTGCGGAATGCCCCCATCCGCGTTGCGCATTTGCGTAACGTCTTCAGGTTTGCGCTCGTCTGCCGCCTTGCGCAGCGACGCTTCCACATCGGGGTCGCCCGATTCCATTTGCAACCACTTGATGTCTTCCATGGCAATGTCGCAGTGGTCCGTCGTGTAGAACCATCCGCGCCAGAACCAGTCCAAATCCACCCCAGACGCATCCTCCAGGGTCCGGAAGAAATCTGCAGGTGAAGGGTGCTTAAACGCCCAACGACGGCTGTACTCTTTGAACGCATGGTCAAACAACTCGCGCCCCATGACCGTCTCACGGAGGATGTTGAGCGCGGTGGCAGGTTTGCCGTAAGCGTTGTTGCCAAACTGGTAAATCGACTCCGAGTTCGTCATGATGGGGCTGATCCGCGTCTTGTCCCCGCCCATGTAGTCGCGGATGTTGCGGGCGCTGCCTCGTCGCGAGGGATAGTCGCGGTCGAATTCTTTCTCTGTCAAGAACTGCACAAACGTGTTGAGTCCTTCGTCCATCCACGTCCACTGGCGCTCGTCGGAATTGATGATCATCGGAAAGAAGTTGTGCCCCACCTCATGGATGATGACACCAATCATGCCATACTTCGTGCGCTCGCTGTACGTGCCGTCTTCCTCACATCGCCCGTAGTTGAAGCAAATCATGGGATACTCCATGCCGATGCTCTTGGCGTTGACCGAGATGGCCACCGGGTAAGGGTAGTCGATGGTGTGCTTGCTGTAGGTCTTGAGTGTTTGGGCGACGGCCTTGGTGCTGTATTGCTCCCACAACGGATTGCCCTCTTTGGGGTAGTAGCTCATGGCCAAAGGTGTCTTGTTGCCCACCTTCACCGCCATGGCATCCCAGATGAACTTGCGGCTGGAAGCCCAACCGAAGTCGCGGACGTTCTTGGCGTCAAAAATCCAGGTCTTCTCCCCTGCCGCCTTGGTGGCTTCGTTCTCACGGGCCTCTTCCTCCGTCACAATGACAACAGGTTGGTCAAATGCCTTTTTGGCCTGTTCAAACCGGCGGCGTTGGGCCGCGGTTAGCACCGACTTGGGGTTGGCCAGGGTTCCGGTAGACGCAACGATGTGGTCCGAGGGCACGGTCAATTCGACGTGGTAGTCACCAAAGTTCAAGGTAAACTCCCCGCTGCCAAGGAACTGTTTGTTCTGCCAACCCTCGTTGTCGCTGTACACAACCATGCGCGGGTAGAACTGGGCAATGGTGTAGAGGTAGTTGTCTTCTTCTTCGAAGTACTCGTAGCCACTGCGACCGCCGATTTCCATGCGGTCGTTGATGTTGTACCACCAATCGATGCTGAACTTGAACTGGTTGCCCGGCTTCAAGGGACGCGGCAAATCGATCCGCATCATCGTCTTGTTGAGGGTGTAGTCAAGTGCTTTGCCCGCAGCATCCACCACCTTTTGGATTTTGAATCCCCCGTCGAAGGTGGGCTCCAACCGCTCCAAATCACTGAAGTACGTTCTGCCGTCGAGCGAGGACTCACGGATTTTGTAGCTGTCGCTGTCCAAAGCACGGACGTTTTGGTCCAGCTGAATCCAGACGTACCGCAGTTCGTCAGGACTGTTGTTGGTGTAGGTGATGGTCTCGGAGCCGTCAATGCGTTGCGTCTCGTCGTCCAAGCGGATTTTCATGTTGTAGTCCGCCTTCTGTTGCCAGTAGGCGTGACCCGGGGCTCCAGACGCTGTCCGGTACACGTTGGGCGTGGGCAGTTCCTGTCCCAACTGACGGAACACGTTGGTGTTGACGCGTTGCGGGGTCTCTTGTTGCGCCCAAGCGCCGGCGCCCATCAAGCAGCCCAAGGCTGCTGCAATCCAAATTTTCATGTTGTGTGTTCAATGTGCGACTGCCACAAGGCAAGGCCGCGTTAGTCTATGAA
>PKDW01000081.1 GCA_002863145.1 Flavobacteriales bacterium | reverse complement strand
CCTTCACTAGGAGACAACACACAGCCCCAAAGCTGCACAAGTCTGAGATTTACCTCCATGTGCCGCGCGAACGCGCACCCTACCTTCGCATTGCCATGTCCAAATCGACCTCGCACGTCCTGCCCTTTGACCAGCCTGAGGCCTTCCTGGAAGGCCAAGTCATGGTGATTGACAAGCCGCTCACGTGGACGTCGTTTGACGTGGTGAACAAGGTGCGCTATGCCTTGCGCGGCTTCACTGACGCCAAGAAAATCAAGGTGGGTCATGCAGGCACCCTCGACCCGCTCGCGACCGGGGTACTTGTGGTTTGTTGCGGGCGGGCGACCAAAACCATCGACACCCTGCAAGCCCAAGCCAAGGTCTACACCGCGACCATCCGACTCGGCGCCCACACGCCGTCGTTAGATGCCGAAACGGAAGTGGACCTGTGGGCCGAAGACCCGGCTCGGGTGACGGGGTTGACCCTCGAGGAAGTCAAGGCTGGAACCGACACCCTCACCGGCACGCTGGAACAGCAACCGCCCCTCTTCAGTGCCAAGAAAGTGGGGGGTGTCAAAGCCTACGACGCGGCCCGAAAAGGCGCCGACATCCAACTCCGCACCTCCACTGTCACGGTGACTGCGTTTAGGGTGGAAGGCATGACCCCGGCCGAAGTCGACAGCCACCCCGTGCTCGACGTGGACGTGACCATACACTGCAGCAAAGGGACGTACATCCGTTCGCTTGCCCGCGATTTGGGCGATCACTTGGGGGTGGGCGGCACCCTGACGGCGCTGCGCCGGGTGTCCAGCGGCGACTTTCACGTGGACCACGCCTGGCGCGTGGAGGACCTCGTGGCCCAATTGAACCGCGACAACGCAAACGCCTGAATTGGCGGGACTTTCAGTCCTGAAAAACTTGACTTCAAAGGTGTTTTTGGCTATTTTCGCGCGCCTCTGAAAAACGCTCTTTTTCGAGCCCTGAAAACCTCACCCCGCAACCCCTGCATCCATGGCAATGCAACGCATGAAGCTCTCCCAATTTCGGTACGATGTGCCCGAAAAATTGGTGGCCCAATACCCCCTCGACAACCGTGACGACAGCCGATTGATGATCATCAACCGCGAGACCGGCACGTTCGAGCACCGCATGTTCAAGGACGTGGTGGACATCTTTGACGAAGGCGATGTCCTTGTCGCGAACAACACGCGCGTGTTCCCTGCCAAGATGTTTGGCAACAAGGAAAAGACAGGGGCTGTGATTGAGGTCTTCTTGCTGCGCGAGTTGAACCGCGAAAGCTTGCTTTGGGATGTGCTTGTCGACCCGGCGCGGAAGATCCGCATTGGCAACAAGCTCTACTTCGGCGAAAACGACGAGTTGGTGGCCGAGGTCATCGACAACACCACGTCGCGTGGACGCACCCTGCGCTTCCTGTTCAACGGCACCCACGAGGAGTTCATGCAAACCGTGCACCAGTTGGGCCAAACCCCGCTGCCTCGCTACATGACCCGCGACGCCGAGCCGGAGGACCGCGACCGCTTCCAAACCATCTACGCCTCCGAGGAAGGCGCCGTGGCCGTCCCCACCGCGGGATTGCACTTCTCCAAAAACCTTTTGAAGCGCCTTGAAATCAAGGGCATCGACATGGCGTTTTTGACCTTGCACATCGGCCTGGGCACGTTCCGTGAGGTGGAAGTGGAAGACCTCAGCAAGCACAAAGTGGACAGCGAAGAATTGACCATCAACAAAGAGTGTACGCGCATCGTCAACCGCGGCATCGAGAACAAAAAGCGCATTGTGGCCGTGGGCACCACGTCTCTCCGTGGGCTTGAAACATCGGTGAGCACCACGCAGACCCTGAAGCCTTACAAGGGCTGGACCAACAAGTTCATCTACCCCAAGTTTGACTTTCAGATCGCGGACGCCCTCATCACCAACTTCCACACGCCGCAGAGCACGTTGCTGATGACCACCGCGGCCTTTGCCGGCCACGAGCTGACCATGGAAGCCTACCATGAGGCCATCAAAGAGAAGTACAGGTTCTTCGCGTACGGAGATGCCTTGATGGTGGTTTAACTTGCCCCCAAACTCGCATTCATGAAATCTCTTTTCCTCTCTCTTGCTGCCATGGCCATGTTGGTCGCAGCCCCCGTCCTCGCCCAAGAACAAGCCATCGGCGAGAAGGCACCCATGATCACCGCGCCCTTGATGGGCATCGACGGGAAAGCCAACACCCTTTTGAATCTGAAAGGAGACAATGGCCTTTTGGTCATTTTCTCTTGCAACACCTGCCCTTTCGTGGTGGGAAATGCGCACAAAACCGAGGGGTGGGAAGGACGTTACAACGGCCTCGCTGAATTGGCCGAATCCCTCAACATCGGCATGGTCCTTGTCAACTCCAACGAAGCGAAGCGCGAAGGCGACGACAGCTTGCCCGCCATGAAGAACCACGCCATGGAGGCGGGTTACACCATGCCGTACGTCGTGGACGAGGGCTCCAAGCTTGCCAATGCCTGTGGCGCACGCACCACACCTCACGTGTACCTCTACAACAGCAACCTCGAGCTCGCCTACCGCGGAGCCATTGACGACAACGTGAACCGCGCGGAAGAAGTGAAAGAGCGTTACTTGGACATGGCGATGCGTCGCATGGCCGAAGGCAAGAAAATCAAGACCACAGAAACCAAAGCTGTGGGTTGCTCCATCAAGCGCGTTCAGCGTTGAACCTCTGACGAGGTCCACCCATCAAAAACCCCTCCAAGATGAGGGGTTTTTTGTGCCTTACAGTGGGATGTTGCTGTGCTTCTTGCGCGGCATTTTGACCGCTTTGTTCTCCAGCATTTGATAAGCCTGAATGAGCTTCTCTCGCGTGTTGCGCGGGTGCACCACTTCGTCTACGTACCCGCGACTGGCGGCGTTGTACGGATGGGCGAAGAGTTCCGCGTATTCTGCCTCCTTGTCCGCGAGCTTGGCCGCGGGGTCGTCCGCCGCCGCAATCTCCTTGCGGAAGATGATCTCGGCCGCGCCCTTGGCGCCCATCACCGCAATTTCGGCGGTGGGCCACGCCAGCACGAGATCGGCCCCAATGTGTCGTGAATTCATCACGTCGTAGGCGCCACCGTAGGCCTTCCGCGTGATGACCGTAATGCGGGGCACCGTGGCTTCGCTGAACGCATACAAGAGCTTCGCGCCATTGGTGATAATGCCGTTCCACTCCTGGTCCGTGCCCGGCAAGAATCCTGGGACGTCCTCCAGGACGAGGAGCGGCACGTTGAAGGCGTCGCACGTGCGCACAAAACGCGCAGCCTTGGTGGAGGCGTCGTTGTCCAACACACCGGCGAGGAACGCGGGCTGGTTGGCCACCACACCCACACTGCGCCCTGCAAGTCGGCCAAAGCCCACCACGATGTTTTCCGCAAAGTCCGGCTGCACTTCGAGGAACGAATCGGCGTCGAGGATCTCGCTCACCGCATCCCGAATGTCGTAGGGCTGCTGGGCGCTTTCCGGCACCAGGCTGTCGAGCTTGGGGCGGGACTCGTCTCCGCCCTGGTAGACCAAACGGGCGGGGTCTTCCTCGCAGTTTTGGGGCAAGAAGGAAAGGACCTTCTTCGCGTGCTCAATGACAAGCGCTTCGTTCGCCGCCGTGAAATGGGTCACCCCAGACTTGCTCGCGTGGGTGCTCGCCCCCCCGAGTTCTTCAGACGTCACCTCTTCGTGCGTTACCGTCTTCACCACGTTGGGGCCCGTCACAAACATGTATGACGTGCCTTCAGCCATGAAAATGAAGTCGGTGAGTGCCGGCGAATACACCGCCCCCCCAGCACAAGGCCCAAGGATGAGCGACAACTGCGGCACCACGCCGCTGGCCTTCACGTTGCGGTGGAAGATGTCCGCATAGCCACCAAGGCTGACCACACCTTCCTGGATGCGCGCACCTCCACTGTCGTTAAGACCGATGACCGGCGCGCCGTTCGCGAGCGCCATGTCCATGATTTTGCAAATCTTTTGGGCGTGGGCCTCGGCCAACGAGCCTCCAAGCACCGTGAAGTCTTGCGAAAACACGTAGACCAAGCGGCCGTTGACTTTGCCGTAGCCCGTCACAACGCCATCGCCGAGGAATTTCTGCTTGTCCAGCCCAAAATTCGTCGACCTGTGCGTCACCAACTGGCCCAACTCCTGGAACGTGCCAGGGTCGAGCAAGAGCTGAAGGCGCTCACGGGCGGTCAGTTTGCCCTTGCCATGTTGTGCTTCGATGCGCGCTTCTCCACCCCCTTTGAGGGCTTCTGCGCGCATGGCTTCCAAACGTTCCGTGGGATGCTGCATGATGCGAAACTACGCACCTTCCCGTGGCTTGCTGCAGGTTTTTCTGCGCGAGGGTCAATGGGTTGAAAGCGCGAAGGTCCAGTTTGAACATCCAAACGCCCCAGAGCTCCGCGCCTTCAACGGGATTGGCCACCTACAGGGGGACTTGAATTTCAAGCGGACCCAGCAGCACGGACACCCCGACCACCGCGTTGAAGTCATGGGTCAGGCTCGCCCCTCCCACGACATCATTCCTATAAGCGGGACGTGGTAACTTTGGGGTCCCATGCATCGAACGCACACTTGCGGAGAACTCCGCCTCGACCATGCAGGCACCCACGTCACGCTCAGCGGATGGGTGCAGCGAACCCGCGACCTTGGCGGGATGACGTTTGTGGACCTTCGGGACCGCTACGGATTGACCCAATTGGCCTTCAACATGGACTCCAACGTGGAACTCTGCACGCAGGCCCGCAAACTCGGTCGCGAGTTTGTGATCAAGGTGGAAGGCGCCGTTCGAGAGCGCGAATCCAAGAACAACCGCGTGCCGACGGGCGACATCGAAATCGATGTGACCTCCTTGGAGGTGCTCAACGCCGCAAAAACACCCCCGTTCACGATTGAGGACGAGACCGACGGGGGGGACGACTTGCGAATGCAGTATCGGTATTTGGACTTGCGCCGCAATCCGGTCCAAAACAACCTCTTCCTGCGTCACCGCGTCGGGATGGAGACGCGAAAGTACCTCGACAGCGTGGGCTTCATCGACGTCGAGACGCCGTACCTCATCAAGTCCACGCCGGAAGGCGCCCGCGACTTTGTGGTGCCCAGCCGCATGAACCCTGGCCAGTTCTACGCCCTGCCGCAGAGCCCCCAGACGTTCAAGCAGCTGCTCATGGTCAGCGGATTTGACCGCTACTACCAAATCGTGAAGTGCTTCCGCGACGAAGACCTTCGCGCCGACCGCCAGCCAGAATTCACCCAAATCGACTGCGAGATGGCCTTCGTGGAACAGGAAGACATCCTGAACACGTTTGAAGGCATGGTGCGCCACCTGTTCAAGGTGGTCCTCGACGTCGAGGTAGAGGAGTTCCCCCGCATGGACTACGACGAGGCAATGCGCCGCTACGGCAGCGACAAACCTGACGTGCGATTCGACATGGAATTTGTGGACTTCGCCCCTGTGGCGCAAGGCAAGGGCTTTGGCGTGTTCGATTCGGCGGAAGCCGTCTTGGGCATCGTGGCCCCGGGCTGCGCGTCCTACACGCGAAAGCAACTCGACAAGCTGACGGACTGGGTCAAGCGCCCTCAAATCGGCGCCAAGGGCCTCGTCTACTGCAAGGTCAACGAAGACGGCACGTTCAAGTCGAGCGTAGACAAGTTCTTCAGCCCCGAGGACCAAGCGGCCTGGGCGTCGCACTCCGGTGCCAACACGGGCGACTTGATTCTCATGCTCAGCGGCGACCTCGACAAGGTGCGCAAACAGCTTTGCGAACTCCGCCTGCACATGGGTGCCGAGCTCGGCCTCCGCGACCCCAAGGTCTTCAAGCCGTTGTGGGTCGTCGACTTCCCGCTTCTCGAATGGGACGAAGACACCGAGCGTTACCACGCCATGCACCACCCGTTCACGTCGCCCAAGCCCGAGCAGATGGACATCCTCGAGTCGGACCCCGGGGCAGTCAAGGCCAACGCATACGACATGGTCATCAACGGCGTCGAGATTGGCGGGGGTTCCATCCGGATCCACGACAAGGACATTCAGGCGCGCATGTTTGACCTGCTTGGCTTCAGCCCCGAAGAAGCGCAAGCACAGTTCGGGTTCTTGATGGACGCGTTCCAATACGGCGCGCCGCCGCACGGTGGGTTGGCCCTCGGGTTCGACCGCTTGTGCAGCTTGTTTGGCGGCAGCGACAGCATCCGCGATTTCATCGCCTTCCCCAAAAACAACAGCGGCCGCGACGTCATGATCGACGCGCCTTCGCCCATCCACGACGAACAATACGACGAGCTTTTCCTGCGCTCCACGGCGCCGGACGAGAACACCGACGCGTGAGCCGTGTTGACTGACAAACCCTGAAATTCCACAACGATGTACCCTCCTGAAATGGTAGCCCCCATGAAAGCGGACCTCACCGAGGCCGGTTTCTCAGAATTGATCACCGAAGCCGACGTCGACACGGCCCTCGCGAAAGAAGGCACCACGCTTGTGGTCCTCAACAGCGTCTGCGGTTGTGCCGCTGGCTCGATGCGCCCCGGCGTCAAGCTCGCCGTGAAGCACAGCAAGGTGCCCACGAACCTCACGACCGCGTTTGCGGGCGTCGACCGTGAAGCCGTCGACCGCGCCCGCAAATTCATGCTCCCCTACCCTCCGTCTTCGCCTTGCGTGGCGTTGTTCAAGGACGGCCGTTTGGCGGCCATGGTGGAGCGTCACCACATTGAAGGCCGAACCGCCGAGATGATCGCCGATCACCTCAAGATGGCGTTCGACGAATTCTGCTGAGCTCAGACCTATGGCACGCGTCCTGACAGGCATCCAAAGCACCGGCACCCCGCACCTCGGAAACATCTTGGGGGCGATCAAGCCAGCGATTGAATTGGCGAACGAAGGCTCCAACGAGAGCTTTCTTTTCATCGCGGACCTGCATTCGCTGACGCAAATCAAGGACGGGGCCACCCTGCGCGAGAACACCTACGCGGTGGCAGCGACGTGGATGGCGTTTGGGCTGGACACAGAGCGGACGGTGTTCTACCGCCAAAGCGACGTGCCTGAGTGCACCGAGCTCGCCTGGTACCT
>PKDW01000002.1 GCA_002863145.1 Flavobacteriales bacterium | reverse complement strand
GTCTTGGTGCGACAGCGATTTACTCGTGGTGGGGATGCGGATGTCTTTGCCACGCACTTTGAAGACGTATGCCGAGGCGGCATAGCGCGCCTGAAGCTTAGGCCACGCCTTCAACCAATCGTGCAAGCGGGCATCCAAGTCAAGTTCGAGTTGTTTCCGCACTTTATCCAAAGCCTCAGAAGCAGGCCCTTCCACCTCTCGAGCGGCTGTTTTCACGGCTTGCACTCGGCCGGCAAGGTCAGCTTGCTTGTCCACCCACCGGTCGTAGGCGCGGTTGGTCTCGGCGATTTCGCTCAGGTAACGCGTGCGGGCAGGGGGGATGATGAAGACTTTTTCGCTGGTGCCTTGCTCTGCGGCAAACGTCGAAGTCAGCTCGGCACCCGTTTTCTCCGCCAGCGTATTCATCATGCGGCGGTAGAGCTCGTTGGTGCCAGGGTCGTTGAACTGCGAGGCAATGGTGCCCACCACAGGGAGTTCGTCGTCTTGGGCTTCCCACAAATCGTGGTTGCGCTTGAATTGCTTGCGAACGTCGCGCAGCGCGTCTTGGGCGCCCCGTTTGTCAAACTTGTTGATCGCCACCACATCCGCGAAGTCGAGCATGTCGATTTTCTCGAGCTGTGTGGCAGCCCCAAACTCCGGCGTCATCACGTACAACGACACGTCGCTGTGGTCCATGATTTCGGTGTCGCTTTGGCCGATGCCGCTCGTCTCGAGCACAATCAAATCGAACTGGGCCGCCTTCAAAATGTCGAGGGCCTCTTGGACGTGGCGGGACAGGGCGAGGTTGGATTGGCGTGTGGCGAGCGAACGCATGTACACGCGGTCCGAGTGGATGGCGTTCATCCGGATGCGGTCGCCGAGAAGGGCACCACCGGTCTTCCGCTTAGACGGGTCGACGCTCACAAGGGCGATGCGTTTCTCCGGGAAGTCCAGCAAAAAGCGACGTACAAGTTCGTCCACCATGGAGGACTTTCCGGCACCGCCCGTGCCTGTGATCCCGAGGACGGGAACGGTGGGGAGGGAGGCGCGCACCGGTTCAAAGGCTTTGCCGAACGCCTCGGTGTTGTTTTCCGCAGCGGTGATGCACCGTGCGAGGTCGCGCACGTTGCGTTCGCCCAACCTGTCCATGGCACCGTCGAGGTCGTCCAAGGAGGGCACCGTGTTGAAGTCCGCCTTCTCGATCAAATCGTTGATCATGCCTTGCAACCCCATGGCGCGCCCGTCGTCAGGGTGATAGATACGTGCGATGCCGTAAGCGTGAAGCGCTTCGATTTCCTCAGGCAAAATCGTCCCACCGCCGCCTCCAAACACCCGGATGTGACCTGCGCCCTGCTCGTCCAGCAAATCCTTCATGTATTTGAAGTACTCCATGTGTCCGCCTTGGTAGGAGGTCATGGCAATGGCCTGGGCATCTTCTTGAATGGCCGTGGTCACCACCTCGGCGACGCTGCGGTCGTGTCCGAGGTGAATCACTTCGCACCCCGTCCGTTGCATGATCCGGCGCATGATGTTGATGGCCGCGTCGTGTCCGTCAAAGAGGCTGGCCGCCGTGACGATTCGGACTTTGTTCTTGGGGGTGTAGGGTGTGGCGTTCTCCATGTCGTTGCGTGGGTCCCTGCGAAATTAGGCCAAACCCCGCGCCGCCCTGTTACCCCGCCACAGCGTCCGCCCTCGGCACAGAGGACAAATCACCCTCCCAGGGCCAATCGTCCAAGATGGCTTGCCACCCCTCGGGCACAGCCGCTTTCAGCGTCAACGTCCGGTCGCCCTGAGGATGCCTGACGGCGAGTCGGCCGGCGTGCAGCAAAAGCGTGTCGACCCCGGAATGGTTGGCCACAAACCGGTTGTGCTTCTTGTCCCCGTACCTCGAATCGCCCACGATGGGGTGCCGCAAGTGCCGGAAGTGGAGCCGAATCTGGTGAAAACGCCCTGTCGAAGGGCGGCACTCCACCACGCTGTACCGGGCGGTTTCATAAGGGCCGACCGGGTGGGGGAGTTCAACACGGGCGAGGGTGCGGTAGTCCGTTTGGGCTTCCTTCGGGACAGGGTTGTGCGCCGTGGGCAGGGGCTTCTCCACCACGCCTTGGTCCTCTGTCCAGCCACGAACCACGGCGTAGTAGGTCTTGGACGTGCGTCGGTGCACAAACTCGAGTTTCAGGGCGTTAAGGGAATCCCCAACCGGCGCGAAGACCACGATGCCGCTCGTCGGCTTGTCCAATCGGTGTACGGGTTGCAACCATGCATCGCGTTCCCGGGTTTTGTTCAGGAGGTCCCGCAAGTTGTGCGGCTCGTGGAAATCGATGTCCGTGCGATGGACCAGCAAACGGTTGGGTTTGACCACCGCGCACACGTGCGCATCTTCGTGCAACACCCGGAAGGAGGGCGCTGCATCCGGCATCTCGGCTTGTCCGAGGTTTGGTCTGGTTGAAGAGTGGTCCAAATCCGCTAATTTGCAAGCCAAATCTACCCTCCCCCATGGAGGAAACACCGAATCCTGGTTCTTTCGATGAACAACATGAATATACAGTCCTGTTTTCGCCGCGTTTGGGTCGTTGCATTCCTCGTGGGAATGGGACAAATCGGGGCTTTTGGCCAAGCCATAGGCGTGGAGGTCGTGGTTGACACCGCATTTTACGGTCCCAACACACCCACTCCGGAGGACACGTTCGATCCCGATGGTGAACTTGACGGGTATGTCAGTTATCTGGTCTACGTGAACTTCACCAACCCTACGGATGTCTTAAGTGCAATTTTTTCTGACGTCAATGTCTACCCGCAAGGCGGTCCAATGGGCCTTGACGCCCCCTGCGGTTGCTGGAACCCCATTGAGAATTCGATGATCATGACCGCGTTCAACAACAGTCTGCTGTGGGACACGCCTCTGTTCGCACCGAATGAATACGACACCTTTTGGACCATTGGTAAGCTGAGCGGCGATGCCCCAGGCTCAGATGCGAATTGGTTGTCGAATCCAGAAGTAGGTGGAGACCAAATTTGCAGTGCGCAGGTGGGTGACGGCGGCGCATTTTTGACAGGAGCGCCGGTCAACGCCATTGCAGGAGACGATTTGAAAGTGGTCGTTGCGAGGGTCACGACCTGTGGCGATTGGACGCTGAACCTAAACCTTCAGGTCTTTGTGGAGGGAAATCAATCCAACAACCAAATCTATTTCTTGGACGCAGACGGCGGCGGCGCCATCGCGGTGGAGGATCCGTGTGAGGATTATGACGAAACGGAGGCGGCGGTGAGCAACACGGTCATCGCTTGTGCAGGATTGTCAACAGATGTGTCCATGCAGTTCTTGGGGCTGGATGCTGGCTCTGAAGGCACAACTTACACGCTGGCCACCTCGACGGACGGTTTCGTGTCGGACACGACCATCTTGAGTCAAACCGCAGCAAGCCAATTCCCAGGGTTAACCGCTGGGGATTATCAGGTGTACGTCAAGAATGACTTTGGGTGCTATGACACCACCGCCTTCTCCGTGACCTCGCCTGACCCCATCGAAGCAGCCTTCGAAATTGCTGACAACAACTCGTGCTTTGGCGAAGCCGACGCCTTGATTGTGTTGCCGGACTCGACCTTGGGAGGGGGCACGGGCGCGTTGTTGCCTTTGGCGGAGGACCCCCAAGGATCTACCGTAAATCCGGAGTTCGTCGACGGCATCTACACGTGGGATGGCCTCGAGTGCATTGACGGAGATGGAGAATTTGTGTTCACCGTGAGTGATGCCAACGGCTGCACCCTCAAGGACACGATTTACGTGAATTGTCCAGAGCCGTTTGATGTGGCGTTTGCAAGCGGAGATGTGGTGTGCACAGGAGATGCAGACGGATTTATTTCGGTGGAGGCATCAGGCGGCTCGGGATCGTTGTACTTGACCAACTCCACGGAGACTGTGCCTGCGGCGGAAGGATTGATGGATTTGGGCCCCTCCATTTACCAGGTGTACGTCTTGGATTCCCTCAACTGCTCTTCGGACACGGCGGTCATTCAAATCAACGAGCCCGCAGCCCTCGAAATCAACATCGGGGACATCACCAACCCCTCATGCGGGTTGGATTGCGACGGGGAAGTGGCGCTGACGGCCCTCGGCGGTTCTGGCGACTTGGACGTGAGCTACTTCAACACGACAACCGGAGGTGTGTCGGCCGACTCGATTGGCCTGTGCGCTGGAGACTACGTGGCCACGGTCACGGACACCTCAGGGTGCCAACTCACGGCGCTCTTCGAGGTGGATGCCCCAACGCCGTTGGACTTTTTGATTGCACCGTCCAACGCGACGTGCACAGGGATGAGCGACGGCTCGGCCGACATCTTCCCCATTGGAGGCACAGTAAGCGACGAGGAATACGATTTCGTGGTGCTCGACACGGCGGGCAATGTGGCCAACCTCAACAACTTGAGCGAAATGACCTACACCGCCTTGGTGACGGACCAAATCGGATGCAGCTACGCCGAAACGTTTGACATCGGCATCGACTTTGTGACCGACATGGAGCTCAACACCTTGACGTCGCCGGTGACATGCTGGAACGCGGCCGATGGGACAGCTACGGTGAGCATCAACGGGGGAGAGGCGCCGTTCACGTTTGAGTGGAGCGATCCTTTTGGCCAGACGACTTCCACAGCGGTGGGTTTGACGGAGGACACCTACACCGTCGTGGTGACCGATGCGTTGGGTTGCCGCCGAACGGCCTCTCAATTTGTGGACGCCATCGAAGGATGTCTCTTCATTGCGGATGCCTTGACACCCAATGGCGACAACAACAACGACGACTGGATCGTAGGTGGATTGGAAGACTATCCCGATTCCAAGGTGATGGTCTTCAACCGCTGGGGCCAAAAACTCTTTGAAACCGAAGGAGGGCAAGAGCGCTGGGACGGCCGCTTCAATGGTGCCCGTCTCCCTGTCGCCGACTATTACTACACGATTGAATTGTTCCCTGAGGCGTTGCCCATCCGTGGAACAGTAACCATCAAGTACTGAGCACCATGAAACAGACATTTCTCTTGTTGGTGGCTGTGGTGGCCACGTCGTGGTCCGCGATGGCCCAGCAGCAGCTTCGCAGGTCTCAGTTTGTGACCAACACCTACCTCTCCAACCCGGCAGTGGCAGGGACTGAGCCCGGAACCGTGCTCTCGACGACCTACCGCAACCAGTGGGCGGGGTTCAGCGGTGGGCCTTCCACGATGTTGATCAGCGGACACCGTTCCTTGCCCAACGGGATTGGCGCCGGACTCATCTTGTACAACGACGACATGGGTGGGGCCATTTCACAGTCAGGACTTGAATTGACCGGGGCGTACAGCGTGTTGCTCAACAACCAGGACGCGGTGTCGTTCGGGTTGAGCATGAAAGGCAACCAATTTGTGTTCGACGGCACCGACCTCGAAGTCTATCAGCCCAACGATCCCAGCTTGCCTGGGACGCTGGAGTCGACGTTTGGGATTGATTTCAATGCTGGGATGATGGTGTACGGCAAGGATTACTACTTCGGCATGGCCGTGTTCAACCTGCTCCAGGACAAACTGAATGTGGCTGGGGTGGATGACGACCAAAACCGCCTCGTTCGCCACTATCAATTCATGGGGTCGTACCTCTACAATGTGAGCCGTTTGGTTGCGGTGCAAGCAAGTGGGCTGATGCGCATGACCGAGGTGACTTCGGCGCAGCTGGACGTCAATGTTCGGGCGATCGTCAACGGCACGTCGTGGTTTGGCATGGGGTTCCGCCCCCAAGACGCCTTTGTGTTGAGCACGGGGCTGAACTATGGGGCATTCACGCTCGCCTACAACTACGACATCACGGTAGGGGACAACATGCTGAGTGCCCATTCACATGAATTGTCGTTTGGGTATTTCTTGCCCACCCGCTCTGGCTTCCGCAGCCGTCCAAGCAGTGGACGCGGGACGCGATCCAGCGATCGCATCTTGAAGTAACGCACGCACTGACGTATCTTGGGGCGGGCACTGCTCCAAACAACAACGACAATGAACAAATTCTTGACTCTCGGCTTGGCTTTGGCGGCGACCGCTTCAGCTTCGGCACAATTTGTCCGTCTCGAAGTGGACTACATCGACAACATGGGCAAGGTTCCAGGTGACACGTACCGCGTGTATGCCGTGATGGAAAATGAAGGGGATATCCTCGATGCAGTTTACGGCGAAGCCTCTGCGGCGTTGAAAGTGTCTTCAACCAAACCGTTTTACCAGCACCCCAAAGGCGGGGCGCTGTCCGCGGACATCCAGCGTTACGACACCACGCTCGACGAGACCTTGCTCTACGATTCATGGGTGACCATCGGCGCGGAAGACAACTACATGAACGCCGTATCAGGCTTCATCATGGAGGACGCCCTCGCGGTGTTCGATCAAGGAAACGATTTGGCCACCAGCGATGGCGCATGGTTTGTCACGCCCGACAAACGTCAAGCGGCTGCAGGTCCGTCGAAGCGCATCTTGTTGATGCAACTCACCTCCCAAGGGGAGATTTCAGGTCTCATCAATCTCCACGGCCGCACCAAGGCTGTGTTGGACAGTGAAGGCAATCCCGTCGGCGCACCTGAAGTCATTCAGAGTGAAGGCTTGACGTTTGTCTGCAAGCGCCCCCGCTAAGACGCACGGAGCCAACAGGCATCAAAAAAGAGGTCCCGGTCAGGACCTCTTTTTTTGTAGTTCACTCCGCGGGTTCGACAGTTGCCAGCTTGGCGTCGATGCTGTCCCTCGGGACAAAATCGAGTGCGACGCTGTTGATGCAGTAGCGCAATCCGGTCGGAGGAGGTCCGTCTTCAAAGACGTGGCCAAGGTGACCCCCGCACGCATTGCAGACGACTTCCATGCGTCGCATGCCGTGGCTCATGTCCAGGTGTGTTCCCACTCCCGTGGCGGCGGTGGGCTCGTAGAAGCTGGGCCAGCCGCTGTTGCTTTTGAATTTGGCCCCAGAGTCAAAAAGCTGGGAGCCGCACCCCATGCAGACGTACACGCCGTCTTCGTCGTGAAGCCAAAACTCACCTGAAAACCGTGGCTCGGTGCCTTGCTTACGCAGGACGCGGTAGGCGTCAGGGCTGAGGACCCCGCACCAGCTCGAGGTTTTCAAGCTGTCTGCAGAATGACTCGATTCTGGGGCGTCGTACTGGGCGTGGCATCCAGAGAAG
>PKDW01000128.1 GCA_002863145.1 Flavobacteriales bacterium | reverse complement strand
TGAACCCAGCCTGAACGCACGCCTTTGACGTGGTTGGCATTGACTTCGATGCCCACAGCGCCTTTGCCATGGTCTTTGACCAGCATGTGGGATCCGACCGACCCGAGGGTTTCGGCCAGAACCACGCTGGCGCCGCCGTGCAACAAACCGTAGGGTTGGTGTGTTCGTGACTCGACGGGCAGCTTGCCGCGAACGACCCCATCACCCACCTCTGTGATTTCAAGTCCAAGGGCCTCTGCGATGGTGTTTTTTCCAATCTCGCTGAGCCGCGTCATCTTTGTGTCGTCCATCATGTCAAAAGTACAACCAAACCCAACCCCTGTTCGTTTACTCCTGGCGGAGGACACGGCCTCCTTGCGCCAGATGCTGGCCCTCAATTTGAGGGGTGAGGGGCACACCGTGGTGGAAGTCGAAAATGGCACGGATGCACTGGAGGCACTGCGCACCCAACGATTTGCTGCCGCGATATTGGACGTCATGATGCCTGGCATGGATGGATTTGCGGTGTGCCGAACGGCCCGGCTTGAAGGCATTGAAACGCCCATTTTGTTCCTCACAGCGCGCAACGAGGGGCGCGACCGGGTGGAGGGATTGAAACTTGGCGCCAACGACTACCTCGGAAAGCCCTTTGTGGTGGAGGAGCTGCTTTTGAGGTTGGATCGGATGATGAACCAAACCGCCTCCGACGCATGGACCCAGCTCAAGCGGGCCTCCATTGGCCAAGGAGAAGTGGACTTTGTGGCGTTCCAAGCCACGGGCCCTCGCGGGAAGACGAGGAAATTGTCCAAACGCGAGGCCATGCTGCTCAAACTGTTGATTGGCCGCAAGGGCGAGGTGGTCAGCCGCGAAGACATTCTTCAAATGGTGTGGGGCTACGACATCATGCCCTCGACCCGCACCATCGACAACTTCATCTTGGCGTTCCGAAAAACCTTCGAACAAGATCCCAAAAACCCCAAACATTTCCATTCCATTCGCGGGGTGGGCTACAAGTTTGAGTCATAAAATACTGTGGGACATGTGTTTGTGAATTCAAAAGAGGTGGGTGAGTTTTTTTGAACGCCGCAGGCAACCCTGGATGCACGCATCCGTCTTTCTTCTGACATGGTCAACGGCCATGTTGGTTTCAATTTTCTTGCAGGTTACGGAGGGGGCCCTTGGGCCCTCTTCTTTTTGCCCCCCATTTGGGGACGTTCCGCACTCAAGCCGGCGTGAGGTCGGCGTGAACCACTTGTTTGGTCTCGAAAAAGGGATCGACAAACCAGGTTGCCAGTGGGGTCACTTGACAAGAGGCCTCGACTTCCGACAACTCTTCCCTCAGGTCCCCACCTTTCAGGTAGAGCACCCCGTTGGGCAGAGGATGCAAGCTGTCCCTCTTGATCTTTCCATCCAGCCACGAGAGGAAGCCGGCCATGCGGGTGACGGCACGACTCACCACAAAATCGTAGGTGCCTTCCACATCCTCGGCGCGGGCATGAAGGGCGATGACATTGTTCAGTCCAGCGGCTTTTGCAGCGGCTTGCACGACCTTGATTTTTTTGCCGATGCTGTCACACAGGACAAACTCCGTCGCAGGATGCAGCACGGCCAAAGGCAAACCAGGAAAACCGCCCCCAGTCCCCACATCCAGCACGCGGCTTCCAGGTTCAAACCGCATCACCTTGGCGATGCCCAAGCTGTGGAGGACGTGTCGCACCATGACCTCGGGGTCTTTCCGTGAAATCACGTTGATGCGCTGATTCCAATCCCACACGGTTTGTGCGATGGCATCGAGCTGGTCGAGCTGCGCATCGGTGAGACCTGGAAAGTGGGGGAGAATGACGTCGCGGGCGGCCACCAGAATCAAATGGTTTCGCGTGACGACTCCAAAATTTTCGCCATCATGTCTCTGGCGCGGAACAGCTGGGCTTTGACCGTGCCGAGTGGAAGGTCGAGTTCCTCGGAGATTTCGTCGTAGCTCTTCTCCTCGAAGTACCGCAACTCCACCAAGCGGCGGTAGCGGTCCTTGAGCTGGGCCACCACTTCACGCATGCGTTCGATGCGCTCCTGCTTTTGAAGCGCTTCCATGGGGTCAAGGCCGTCGTCCTTGACGCTGATTTCCATGCGGTCCCCATCGTCGTTGGTGAATCCGCGGTCGAGCGACAGCGCATTGATGCGCTTCTTGCGAATGAAGTCGATGGTGTGGTTGGACGCGATTTTGAACAACCACGTCGAGAACGCGAATGCAGGGGTGTATTGATTCAAGCGCTTGAACGCTTTGGTGAATGTCTCAATGGTCAAATCCTCGGCGTCGTCCTCGCTGAACACCATGCGGTTGATCAAGTGGAAGATGGCCCCTTCGTAGCGTTGCATGAGCTCGGCGTAGGCTTTTTGATCCTTCTCCTTCGTTGCGCGCAACACCAGCGCATAGTCGTATTGCGCTTTTTCCGAGAGGTTGGGATTCACTTCCATGCGGTCGATTCTGAGGTTGAGCCTTTGCACCAAGCCCAAACCCGAAACACGCTCACCACAGGTTCCATCAGGAGTTCCCATGCCTCACGACTTGGCAGGCCAGCCCGGTGCAAGAACTTCCCGAAGGTAAGTGTGCGTGCCAACAACGCGCACCCGGCAAGCCCCACGGATGTCCCCGAGGGATTGTGGACAACCCCGGCGATGAGCAAACCCCATCCCAATCCAGGCATCAACAGCCTGACCTTGACGCCCCAGGGATAGGAAGGGCTGGCGGTGAAGTGCCGTGTTTTTTGCCGCCCCCACAGCTGCCACGTCGCCGGCCATTCCGAGGCGGTTTGGGCGGAGCGGGACGTTTTGGAGGCCACGCGAGCGCCACATTTCACGGCATCCTGCAGCCACAAATCGTCGTCGCCTGAGGGTACGTCGAGGTGCGCGTCAAATCCACCGACACGTGTCCAGATATCCCGTGTGAACGCCAGGTTGCGGCCAAAGGCGAGGTACGACTGCCCCGCGTCCACAGCCCCCACGGCCCGCTGTGCCAAGCGCCTTGCTTCCAGCCTTTGGATCCGGGTCAAGAAAGACATGGAATCCGAGGTCAGGGGAAGGCTGATGCCCACACCGACGTCCCAAGCGGTCCCCGCACCTTGTGTCATGTTGGCGAGCCAAGAGGCGTCCACAGGCACACAGTCCGCATCGAGCAGCACCAGCACGTCTCCTTGGCTTGTCGCGATGCCTGCGGCCAGGGCTTCTTTTTTGCTTTCCATGGTGCGCGCGAGGTGCACCACACGCCACCGTGGGTCTTCCTGGGCCAAGGCATCGAGCACTTTGCCGGTGCGGTCGAAACTGCCGTGGTTGACCGCCACCACGTCGACGACACAGCCTGCTTGCTCGGCCGCGTCCAGCGCGGGACGCAGTCCCTTTGCAAACTCGGGAAGACGCGCGGCCTCGTCGTGGCAGCACACCACCACGCTGATGCGGCCTTGAAAAGTCAGTTCAGAAGCGTCCAGAGCTTTGACTCCATCCCAGCGCCAGGCCCAAAGGCCTTGGATCAATGCGCCGAGAAGGGACAGCCACATGGGTTATCGCACGACGGAAATGCGGGTCGTGACCAAGCGTCCTGCATCGCTGCGCCATTGAACGAGGTAGGTTCCTTCGGCCCATGCTTCGGTGCTCCACGTGGTTTGGGTGTCACGGACGGATTCACAAAGGATGTGGCGCCCCAGTGCATCCAACACGCACGCCTCACCGGACGCTTCGGGCCACGCAACCGTCACGTCGTTGGACGTGGGGACAGGGTAGGCCTGCAAGGTTTGGCCTTCGAGATCAGAGAGTCCCAGGGATTCGTCGGCGCAGAATTGAATCTGCTCAGACGCACCAAATTCTCCGCCCGTGTCCACCACCACGCCGTTGGGATCTTTGATGGTCCAGCTCCCATCGCCAAAGTCACAGCACATGCCATCTTCGTAGGAGTCCGTGATGCGGAAGAGGTAACACCCTTCTTCGAGGCAGAAATCGACCGTCACTTCTTCGCCATTCGTGCCATCTTGGTAGGGACCGCCCTCGTAGAGGGTTTGGCCCAAACGCTTGAGCGTCCACGCCGTTTCGCTGCCGTAATCGTCCAACACAAGGGTCAACGTGTAGTTGAACGTGGGGCCTTCGTAGGAGGTGAACTCCACCGTGGTGGTGTTGTTCAGGGCGTTCTCGTCCGCCACACCGTTGGGTGTGGTGACCGTCACTTCCACGGTGTTGGTGCCGCCTTGGGAGGTGAAAGACGGAAGGGTCACGACATCCGTCTCGAAGGGCTCGAGCGACCCTGCCCAAGACTGTTGTTGGGTGGCGCCGCCGTTGATGCTGTATTCGAGCATGCAGCTTGTCAAGGTGTTTTCACCGGTGTTGGTCAACGTGACTTCAATGGTCACTTGTTCCGCACCGCAAAGCACGCCTTCAGGTGAGCCCGTGATGTTTACGCCGGCATCGTTGGTGAAGGTCACGGCGCCATCGGGGTAACCGTCCCACACTTCGGTGCCTGTGCCTGCGGGGTCGAGGTAGTCAGAGAGCCCCACTCCCCAGCTGACGTCAAACCGCCCATACCAGTCGGGTTGGCCGTTGTTGACGCTGCCTGCACAAGCTGCAGACCCCCCGTACAGTTGGCCGATGACGCGGTGGTTTTGGTCAAAGAGGGGAGACCCTGACGATCCAGGCTCAGTAACGCCGAGTTCCCATTCGCTGATGTACCACACAGCCGCGCCGCCCGCATTTTGCTGTGAGGGGCTGTCTTCGTCAAAGCAGATTTTCTTGATGTCTCCCGAGGGGTGGTGGATGCCCACCGTACTTGAAGGCGTCACACCTGAGGCATCCCAACCCACGTATTGCACGTTGAAACCCGCAGGGGGCGTTTGGCTCAATTCAATCAAGGCCACATCCGATTGGCCGCTGTTGACGAGCAAGGTGCCTCCGCTGATGCTCTGGTTGGTGGGTCCGTTGTTGCCTGTGCAGGTGGCGGACTCGTGGTTGAAGTAGTACACCCAGTTGCCTGGATTGCCCAAACAGTGGTTGGCTGTCAAGAAGTACGGAGTTCCGTCGTTGGCAGTGTTGTTGAGCAGGTTTCCTGTGCAGACGCTGTAGCCGCCTTGTACGATGAGGGCCACACTGCGTTTTTCTGTGGCCCACGTGGCGCCCTCGGGGCAGTTGACGTTGATGTTGCACTGTCCACTGTTGCCAAATGGCCCACGGTCGGCATGTGGCCATCCGCTCAAGGCACGGTATCCCTGCACAACTTGGTCGATGCTGAGCTCAGGCATCTCCACCTCGCTGACAGGCTGACGGTATTCCACCACAACTTCGTCGGCGGCAATGACGCCCACGGCCAAGCCGCCCCATTCTTTCATGTTGCGGTGGTCCAGGGCACCCAACACGTCGCTGCCGTCCGCTGCGTAAACGAACATTTGTCCCCCTTTGGGAACGCGGTACGTGTCAAACCTCAAAGACAAGCTCGTTGCCCCCTCGGCAGCGAGGGCCAAACGCCACACGCGATGGCCTCGCTCAACCGTCCACACCCCGTGTTCGACGGGATTCAATGCCATCTCGTGTTCCACGCCAAACCGCCAAGGGGCTTCCTTGTAGCGGTCCGTCACGGCGTCTTCTGCGGCAAGTGTTGCACGGTCAATGGCGGGCATGGTCACGGCTTCGGGACGTTCGCCCTCAGGCCAAGGAGAACCGCCGTAGGTGATTTGGGCAGAAGTTTGGAGGGTCAAGCCGCACAGGGCCAGGGTCATCCAAAGGGATTGAAATCGGTTCATGGTTTCAAGGTCAAGGGTATGCGTAGTACAGGTTTTCCTCCCATCCCTCCAACATCAGTACCGTGGTGCCACGGGGGGTTCCACGAAAGGAAGTCAAAGGAGCCACGAGTGTGTCGACAATCATGGCGCGGCAGGGGTCTCCAGAAGAACGATGCACCACCCGAAGCGGTTGCTTGGGGGGGAGGCTTTTGAGCATCGGGCCATTGGCTTCCAGATGAAGCGTGTGTTCTCCACAACCGCCACCGTACTGCACCACAGCCACGAGGTCGTCCCCTTGGACAGCGACTGAAGTCAGCGTCAGTGGCACCTCTGACCAAGCCGCTTCCGTTGGAGCCCTACAAGCGTTTTCGCGATGCCATTCTCTCTGCGCAAATTGTTCTTCCTGATCCTTCAAAGCTCATCAGTGCTAACTATTGTTCACGTCTTACGCAATATCTACTCCATGCTTTGAGCCTGCCTGACTAGCTCTTCGCCCCCGTGATAGGCTCCTTGATGCTGTACGCCTTCACATGTTGTTTGGCGTAGGAGGGGGTGTTAAGCCGGGTGAGTAGTAAGCCCGGTGTGGGGGAGAACTAATTCATCACACAAGTTGTAAACTTGTGGTGGTTCGGTCAGGTGAGGAAAAGTGTGGGTTGAGCGGTGACGTGTTCGGTTTTCGGTGTGCGCGCACTTTTCTGCTTCTGCTAGACTGTGATCTAACTTCGTTTCTGATGATGCTAATGACTCTCTTTTCGCTAATTCAAATGACCTCTATTGAAGGTCGAGAGCTCTCCTCTAACATGGCTTCTGTCCTCCTGGGAAATGAACCTGCTTACAACTGTATGTCTCATTGTGACAATCTTTATGACCAAATGTGGGTCAATTCTTCTTGTGCTCTGGCATCTACACCCCTTTCTTCTGTATGTGATGATAACAACACGACTGGTGATTACGCCTTCTCACTCTCACTCCCGTTTTTCGAGTTCATGTTACCGCTTTCTGTTCTTTGCATGCTTGCTCTCATCCTGGTACACGACAGTGCTTTCCAACTCTACTGTTGTCTGGGATTCAATGTGATCATCAATATTCCACTCGTTACTGCTCAGATCGCTCTTTATTCTGTGTATTGGGCTGTCTCGATACTCATTGCTTTGAGCTTCGATTTGCTGATGCATGCCCTCTTTCTTGTCTGGTTTGCTGTCCATTTGGGCTGGGTTGTGATCCCACTGATACCTCGCTTTCTGATGCTTCCTTTTCTAGCACCCAAGACTGTCTATGATCCGACCCGTCGGTCGTTGATTCTCCATCTCACTTTCTGGTTTAGTATGCTCCACTTACCCCTTTATGCGTTCTGTGCAGATGACGACAAGAGCGGTGGCTCTTCCAGCCCTCCTATGTTCAAGGCAACCAAGATGCACTATGCGGTGTGGTACGTTGCCTGGTGCGGCTGGATTGCCCTCAAGTATCCGGAACTCATTGATGTCATTCAGGGTGATGAGGAAGAGC
>PKDW01000099.1 GCA_002863145.1 Flavobacteriales bacterium | reverse complement strand
TTCCAAGCAGGAGGAACGTGGGCTGGACGACAGCCAGCACGGAGAGAAGCTTCAGTAAGGGGCTTTGGGTTAAAAGGCCAAACTCACACGCAGGCCTCCGTTGAACCAGGGGCCTGTGTTGCCATTGTAGTGCTCGGCAGGTCCAGGACCCATCCAGTAGCGTTGTTGGGTGCGCTGACTCACAATGTCACGCGCCTCTTCGGCGGAGTGGCCTTCCATGAGGTAGGTGCGTGTGATGCCTCGGAACATGGGGCCCATGTAGGCATCCAAGCCGAGTCCACTCTTTGTGAGCCATTGGTAGCCGATGGTCAGCCCAAATCCCCACTTGGTCACGCTCAACGTGTGGTCAATTTCGTCGAGAAAGGCGCCAGGTTCAAACGTCACCGTGTCGGGATCAAAGGCCACGGGGCGGATGCGCTCGTCGGCGTCAATGGTCGTTGAACCTGCCGTGATGAAAGCCGAGGCGTAAAAGCCGTCCGGCACGCCACGTGAGACCCAGCCGTACTTGCGGATCGCCACTTGGGCCTCCCAACCGGACATCTCCATGTCGAGGTCGGCAGGGAGGTTGGGGTAGTAGCTGTCCCAAGGGGAAATCGAAAGCGGCGCAGCAGGCTGCGCGATGGTGTAGGTGTAATCTGACGTGGTCATGCCAATGCCCGTGACCGTGGCTTCCACGGAAGACCAATTGCCAAGCATGTGCTCGTAGCTCAGGCTGTACTTGCCAGAGATGAAGTCGGTGAGGTTGACCTTCAGCAAGCCGTCGTGGAGGACTTCAGGCGCTGCGCTGGATTCCTGCGCTTGGGCAGAAAACACAACTGCCGCGAAGGCGGCCGAAGCCAAGAGGGTGGCAAGACGCGGCATCAGTCGACTTTGATTTTGAGGTCTCCGCCAAAGCGGCGGAGGTCGTCCAAGGTGAAGAAATTGGGGTCGGCGTGCACGACGAAGGCCACCTTGTCCACGATGATTTCAGGCACCGAAGGGATGGTGGTGACGTCAATCTTGGCGTTTGTGGATGCGCTGCGCGGTGCCCAAGAAGCAGGGAGCAACAGCAACACGACAAACGCCACGCTGAACGTGCGAGAGAGAAGAGAAGTCGCGGTCATGGTCGTGTTTTCAGTCGATGTGACCTGTAAGGTAGGTGACGAGGCCGTTTCTAAGGACGCTGACCCGGCGCGCGAAAGCGCACCACGTCGTCGGGGCGCTTGTTCAAGTGTTTGGTCCCCATGCTTTTGACGCGCTTGCGCCACATCTCAAAGCTCTTCCGCTTCAAGGACCGCCGCATCAGCGCGCGCACGTCGTTTTCCTTCAGCCCAAACTGCCATTCAATTGCCTCAAACGGCGTCCGGTCTTCCCACGCCATTTGAATCACGCGGTCCAAATCTTCCGCAGGCCAATCCTTCCAAGGAAGGTCGGCGCGCTGCAACTGTTCGGTGGGTTGGCTGGAATGTTTGGGATGCTCCACGGGGAAGTGACACCCCCAGGCGGTCCAATGTTCAACGCTGCGCCCCATCTTGGGGTCATGAAACGAATCCCATGCCTGATGACAGGAGCTATGTTGCTGGCCGCCTGCACCACCGAGTCGCCCGAGAAGGCCGTCACACCCGTCGACGACTACCACGTCACCGGAAATTGCGCCATGACGCTGAGCGAGGAAGACCTCGCCTTGCGGGCAGCCAAGCACGCGGAACCCGGCGTGACCATGGTGGAACTGAGCAACGGGTACAGCGTGTTCACACAACAGTTTGGCGAGAGTGAAGACGCGAAGGTGTTGGTGCTTCACGGAGGGCCTGCGTGCACCCACGAGTACATGCTCAACGTGGCGTACCAAATGCCAGGACACGAAGGTCTCGCGGACGTGGGCGATGCCGAGGTGCACATGTACGACCAGCTCGGCAGTTTCTACAGCGACCAGCCGTCGGAAGACCTCTGGAACATCGAGCGTTGGGTCGAAGAAGTGGACGAGGTCCGACGCACCTTGGGCATGGACTCCACCAACTTTTACTTGCTGGGGAACAGCTGGGGCGGCATCCTCGCCATGGAGTATGCGTTGGTTCACCAAAACCATCTTAAAGGATTGATTGTGTGCAACATGCAATCTTCTATTCCCGACTACGCGGCGTACAATGTGTCCACCCTTCGTCCCCAGATGCGGCCGTCGCTGGTCGACTCCTTGGAGGCGTTTGAAGCTGCCGAGGATTACCAAAACCCGACCTACCTCGAGCTCATCGACAAGGAGTTTTACCGCAAGCACGTGTGCCGTTTGGAGACCTGGCCTGAAGAGGTTGTGGGCTCATTTGCCCGACTCAATTACAAGCTCTACGACCTGATGCAGGGGCCGAGCGAATTCAAAGTTGGAGGCCGAATCATCGACTGGGACATCACCCCGCGCCTCGGAGAAATTGCCGTTCCCACATTGATGGTGGGGGCGACCCACGACACGATGGACCCTGCCGCGATGGCCCGTCAAGCCACCTTGGTGCAGCAAGGGCGTGCCCTCATCTGCGAGAACGGATCTCACCTTGCGCTTTGGGATGACGCCGAGGACTTTTTCGAGGGAGTCACGCAGTTTGTTCGTGACATCGAGCAAGGGCAATTCGCCCCCTGAGCGCGTACCTTCGGAAGATGAAGGTTTTTGGAACTGGGTGGATGGGTGTGGCGCTGGCATGCATGGCCATCCCTGGCGTCGCCCAAATCACACTGGACAACGATTTTGCCGATTGGGCGTCGATCCCCACTGCGGGGACGGTGTCCACGAACACCCATGTGCTGAGTGGTGCGGCGACATCCAATGCGGATTGGGTGTTTTGGAAGGTGACGTTGGGCGAGGATTTGGCCCTGGATGAGACCATCATCCCACATGGACTTCAGTTGTGGGTCGACACCGACGGCAACCCCAACACAGGATGGATTCAGGAGAACATGGGCGTCGAGCTCGTGCTTGATTTCCCCCAAAATGAAGTCATCCGCTACAACGCGGGTGGGGTGTCAACCACGCTGAGCTTCAACAACATCGGCCTGCACGGTGCGCCGACCTACAGCGGCGACATGTTTGAGTTGGCGTTGGACCGCGGCATGTCCGGAGTGGGCAGCAATACGCTGACGTGGCAGTGGGTCGACACCGACCACGACGAGGTGTACCCCGCAACCCCTGCGGCACTGACCCTGAACAATGCAGCGGCTGAGTACGATGTGGTTCCCTTGGAACGCGTTGCCGGCACGCAGCTTCGGGCCGTGTGGTGGAACGTCAACCGCCGCATGGACCAAAATTCGGCGGCCGCGTCCATGGGACGCATGGTCGCTGCATTGCAGCCCGACGTGATTGGATTCAGCGAGGTCGACGACGTCTCGGCATCCTACGTGAAGGGCCTGCTCGAATCGTGGCTGCCCGGCACCACCTGGAATGTGGTGAAAGACGATTACGACTTGATGGTGGCCAGCACGTGGCCGTTGGGCGAGTCGTTCTCCGACATCTACCGAAGCTTCCCCGTGGTGATTGAGACCCAAGACCTCTTCGGCGTGCCGACGCTCTTCACGTCTTCGCACTTGAAGTGTTGCGGGGGCACGACCAACGAGCAAAAACGCCAAAGCGAGGCCGACGAGTACATGGCGTTTCACCGTGACGCGATGACGGCAGGGGGCGCCTTGGATGTGCCGGAGGGCACGCCGATTCTGTTTGGGGGCGACCTGAACATGGTGGGGCTCGAAGCACCGATCTACACCCTCGCGTCGGGCGACATTTTCGACGAGGATGAATACGGTCCGGATTTCGCCCCGGACTGGGACGGCACGGGCATGTTGCAAGTGGCCGCGGTGCAGGCCGATCGCGCAATGGACTACACGTGGCGCAACGACAACGGCTCTTACATGCCCGGCAAGTTGGACTATGCCTTGGTGTCTGACGGGGTCTTGGAGGTGACGCGTGCGTTTGGACTCCAAACCTCAGACATGACTGGCGCCCGACTCGGCGACTACGGCCTCTACGCCAACGACACGTGGAACGCCTCCGATCACCTTCCGGTCGTCGTGGACGTCGCGTTGATTGGGTCCCAAGTCATGGACACGGACTTGGATGGGGTCCCTGACGCGTTCGACAATTGTGTCGACTTTCCCAACCCAGTCCAAGCCGACTTCAACGGCAACGGAGTGGGAGACTGGTGTGAAGACAGCGACCAAGACGGCCTTTGGGATGCGGACGAGCTCTTCTTCGGCACAGACCCGCTCGTGCAGGACACGGACGGCGACGGCCTCACGGACGGGGCAGAAATGGACCTCTTCAACACCGACCCCCTGAGCGACGACTCCGATGGCGATGGGGTGTCGGACGCGCTCGAGTTGCTCTTCCCGCCCGACACGAGCGCGTGTCCCGGCGACCTCAACGGCGACAGTGCGGTCACGGTGGCAGACTTGCTGCTGCTCTTGGGCCAAATTGGGTTTGCCTGCTGAATGCAGGTCAGGGTGTTGGAAACCTCAGGATTGCTTCGTCTGAATGGCAGCATCGGCCGTCTACCTTGAGCCCATCAATTCTCATTTCATGAAACACCTATTTCTCTCTTTGGCAGTCTTGTGTGCTGTGACGGTTGGAGGCTGGGCGCAGTGCACGGCTGATTTTGACTTCATGGGCGCGTCGTTTGGCATCAGCCCCAATCCCCTTGCAGGCGAGGCTTTTGCAGACGGCTTTGTCAACTCACCTTACGAAGATGTTATGCATGTTTTGACGCCTGCGTTGTCAAGTGACATCCCTGATTTGCCTGTTGACTTGCCCATTGCACTCCCAGTGGACAGCATCACCGTAAACAGCATCTCATTGGTGGGTGAAGACGGAGAAGACATTGCCTTGGAAGAGATTGGCTTGACCTTGACGCCCAACAACAACGGTGACAGCGGGAATTCGTTCACTTTCCTTGGAGGGGGGCAGTACTGCGCCACGTTGGCGGGAACTCCAGACTCTGCAGGCATGTACATGGCGAGCCTCAACGTCACTGGCTATGTGGCCGTTTTTGGGTCGCCAGTGTCTTACGATTTCCCGTTTGAGGGATTTTCCCTGTTGATTTCGGCTGCGCCCGTGCCGGGCTGCATGGACATGATGGCGTGCAACTTCAATGCAGAGGCCACCGAAGACGACGGTTCTTGCACGTACCCGGAGCCTCTCTACGATTGCGAGGGCAACTGCTTGAATGACACGGACGGCGACGGCATCTGCGAGGAAGTCCCCGGGTGCACCGACGAGACGGCGTGCAACTACGACCCTGTGGCCACCGAAGACGACATGTCGTGCACTTATGCAGAACAGTACTTCGATTGCGACGGCAACTGCCTCATGGACACGGACGGTGACGGCGTGTGCGACGAATTGGAAGTGCCAGGTTGCACGGATGAGTCGGCCTGCAACTACGACGATGCAGCCACGGACGACGACGGGTCGTGCACGTTTGCCGCAGATTACTACGACTGCGACGGGGCATGCTTGAACGACGAAGACATGGACGGCGTGTGTGACGAGCTCGAAGTGGCCGGTTGCACGAACGTCTACGCGTGCAACTACGAAGAGACGGCCACGGACGACGATGGGAGTTGCTTCTCAATCGGCGACGCCTGTGACGATGGTGACGAGGCCACGGTGAACGATGCGATCGACGCCAACTGCGATTGTGTGGGTGAAGTTGTGGATGGGGTGGAAGCCCTTCTGTTGGCTGACATGGCGTTGTTCCCCAACCCCGTCTCCGATGTCTTGAACGTGGTTCTTCCTTCTGGCGCGTCCTGCCATTTGACACTGTTTTCCGTTTCTGGACAGCGCATGGTGGCCACGCAGCAGACGGCAACAGGTCAGATTGCATGGGATGTGGCTCACCTGCCTGCGGGAGCTTACCTCCTTCAAGTGCGCGGCGAGGCTGGACAGGTGGTCCGTCAAGTGATGCTCGGCGCCCGCTGATTGTTGAAAAACCCTCAACTTCTAACCCCATGCAGGTGAAAGGCTTGCATGGGGTTTTTTGTTAAGTTGGTCGCAAAACCACGATCGATGAAAACATTGCGACTCTTGACAGCCCTGGCTTTGGTGCTTGTGGCAACCACTTCCAACCGTGCCCTTGCTCAGTGCACAGAGACCCTTGACCTTACGGCCACTCTGGCGGCTTCCCAATCTGCAGAAGGGAGCATCTTTTTGGCAGGAGACCTCTCCAGTGTCACCGTAAACCTCAACTACACTGGAGGAGGTATCAGTTATCCAGCAGACATGATGGTGTACATCTACGCGCCGGATGGCAGCTGCGTGGTCTGGGGAGGCTGGAACGTGAATCCCGTGGGTGGATGTACGGACTTGGGGACGGGAACAGGCGGTCTTTGGCCAACCACTTGGAGCTCAGCAACAAATGGCAACTACACCGCCACAATTGACGTCTCTGCAGGGGCGTTGAGCGGCTCAGGGGACTGGATTGTGGAAGTCCAAAACGCTTGGGCCACAGGGAACACTGTGACTTATGAGCTGGAGTTCACCTTTGACGGCCCATGTGCAGGGGAGTGCCCCGATCCGTTGGCATGCAACTATGTCCCAGAGGATCAGCAAACCAACCCCCTACTCGAGGTGTGTGAATATGCGGAAGATTTGTTCGGCGAAGGCTACGACTGTGACGGCGTGTGTTTGAACGACGACGACGGCGACGGCATTTGCGACGAGGACGACGATTGTTTTGGCTCCTACGACGAATGCGGCAACTGCGGGGGAACGGACACCTCGGGATGCACGGATGAAATGTCCTGCAACTACGATCCAAATGCCTCCTGCGATGACGGTGGCTGCTTGTACCTCGATGCATGCGGAGATTGTGGCGGCAACGGCGTGATTGGATGCATCGACAACACGGCGTGCAACTTTGACCCCAACGCCACATGCGACAGCGGAGGGTGCTTGACGTTTGACGAGTGTGGCGTTTGTGGGGGTTCTGACTACCTCGGCTGCACGGACGAGATGGCGTGCAACTATGACGAAGGTGCGGGTTGTGATGACGGCTCGTGTTTGTACGACGATGCCATTGGGGTTTGCGGCGGCAGCTGCGCTTCGGATGAAGATGGCGACGGGTTGTGCGACGCCTGCACCGACCCGGACGGATACTGGATTGACATCGAAACCGTGGCAGAACACACCGAAGGTGAACTGATGGGGATGACCACCTATCGATTGTATGCGGTTCTCGACAACCCTTCGGATTACCTCTTTGCTGTGACGGGAGGCAGTTTGGCGCCCTTCGAAATCAACTCGACTTCGGGCAC
>PKDW01000054.1 GCA_002863145.1 Flavobacteriales bacterium | reverse complement strand
ATTCCTGCCAAAGGCTTCAAAACGCGCAACAAGCGCAAAGCCTCCTCTAAGAACATTATTGAACGTCGGAAGAAGTAAGACATGGCTCGTTCACTCAAAAAACCCCCATTCATCCACTACAAGCTTGCGCAACGCGTTGAAGCGATGCAAGCCTCTGGAAAGAAGTCCGTCATCAAGACTTGGTCTCGTGCCAGCACGGTTACGCCTGACTTCGTGGGTTTGACGATTGCCGTGCACAACGGACGTCAATTCATTCCGGTATTCGTGACAGAAAACATGGTTGGTCACAAGCTCGGCGAATTCTCGCCCACGCGCACCTTCCGTGGTCACGCAGACAAAAAAGACAAGAAGCGCTGAGTCATGGGAGCACGTAAAAGAATCGCCGCCGAGGCACGCAAGGAAGCGCTGAAGAGCACCGCCATCGCGAGCTTGAAAAACTGCCCAACTTCGCCGCGCAAAATGCGTTTGGTCGCGGACACGGTCCGTGGCAAGAACGTGTTCGAAGCGTTGAACGTGTTGCGTTTTAGCTCACGCGAAGCCAGTATCCGCTTGGAGAAGCTTTTGCTCTCTGCCATTGCGAACTGGGAAGCCAAGAACGAAGGTCAGCGTCCTGAAGAGGCGGACCTCATCGTTCGTGAAATCAAAGTGGACAGCGCCCGAATGTTGAAGCGTTTGCAGCCCGCCCCTCAGGGTCGTGCGCACCGCATTCGCAAGCGCAGCAACCACGTGACCATCATTGTAGACAGCGCCAAAAACTAATCATGGGACAGAAGACGAATCCGATCGGCAATCGCCTTGGTTTCATCCGCGGATGGGACTCCAATTGGTACGGCGGCAAGGACTATACGGACAAGCTCGTTGAAGACGAGAAGATCCGTACCTACTTGATGGCTCGTTTGCGCAAGGCAAGCGTGTCGAACATCATCATTGAACGCACCCTGAAGCTGGTGACAGTGACCATCAAATCAGCCCGTCCCGGTGTCATCATTGGCAAGGGAGGATCTGAGGTGGACAAGCTGCGCGAAGAGCTCAAGAAGCTCACCGGAAAGGAGGTTCAAATCAACATTTTTGAAATCAAGCGTCCTGAGTTGGATGCCCGCCTTGTTGCGGAGAGCGTTGCACGCCAGATTGAGGCGCGCATCAGTCACCGCCGTGCCATCAAGATGGCCATCGCTGGAACCATGCGTCTCGGTGCCGAAGGCATCAAAATCAACATCGCAGGTCGTGTGAATGGCGCGGAAATCGCCCGCAGCGAGAGCTACAAGGAGGGTCGCATTCCTCTGCACACCTTCCGTGCTGACATCGACTACGCGTTGGTGGAGGCCCACACCACATACGGTCGGATCGGCATCAAGTGCTGGATCTGTCGTGGTGAAGTTTATGGCAAGCGTGACTTGTCACCTGTTCCACCTCAAAAGAAGGATCGCGGCGACCGTCGCGGTGGTGCACCTGGCCGTCGTCGGGGCCCTCGTTCTTAATTGAATGCAACGCTGAAAAGTTATGCTACAGCCAAAACGTACCAAGTTCCGCAAAATGCAGAAAGGCCGTATTCGCGGCCTGGCGCATCGAGGAAGCACCGTGGCTTACGGTTCATTTGCCATCAAGACGCTCGAAGAGGGTTTCATCACTTCTCGTCAAATCGAGGCGGCTCGTATTGCCATCAACCGTTACATGAAGCGTGAGGGTAATGTGTGGATTCGCATTTTCCCAGACAAGCCCATCACATCGAAGCCTGCTGAGGTTCGCATGGGTAAGGGTAAAGGTGCTCCCAGTCACTGGGTGGCTCCCGTCCGTCCAGGACGCATCATGTTCGAAGTGGATGGTGTCCCTATGGAAACCGCACAAGAGGCCTTGCGTTTGGGAGCTCAGAAGCTTCCTGTGAAGTGCAAGTTTGTTGTTCGCCCAGATTACGCAGGATCATGATTGCCAACACTGAAATCCGCCAATTGTCCGACAAGGACTTGCAGGAGCGCATCGACCTCGAGCGCGACGCACTGGCCAAGCTCCGTTTCAATCACACGATTGCGGGTCTTGAATCCCCCAAGGCGCTGTCTGAAAAGAAGCGTGACATCGCCCGTTTGTTGACTGAGCAAAGCGCTCGTAAAAACGCCAACTGAGAGAAATCATGAGCACTGAAGCAACTACGCGCAACCTCCGCAAGGAGCGCATCGGCATTGTGACGTCCAACAAGATGGACAAGAGCATTGTGGTTTCTGTTGAGCGCAAGGAGAAGCACCCCATGTACGGGAAGTTTGTCAAGCGCACCAAGAAGTTTGTGGCCCACGATGAGGAGCAGACCTGCAACATCGGGGACACCGTACGTATCATGGAGACTCGTCCAATGAGCAAGCGCAAGTGCTGGCGATTGGTGGAGGTTGTCGAGCGTGCGAAGTAATCGGAAAAAGACTGAACGATGATCCAGCAAGAATCCCGAATGAAGGTCGCTGACAACAGCGGAGCGAAGGAAGCCCTTTGCATCCGTGTGTTGGGAGGCACCAAGCGTCGCTACGCTTCCCTCGGTGATACAGTGGTCGTGGCTGTGAAGAGCGCGACACCCAACGGCAGCGTGAAGAAGGGAACTGTGTCCAAAGGAGTGGTGGTTCGCACCAAAAAGGAAGTGCGCCGTCCCGACGGCTCGTACATCCGTTTTGACGACAACGCCATTGTGTTGTTGAACGCAAACGACGACATGCGCGGAACGCGCATTTTTGGTCCTGTGGCTCGCGAGCTGCGTGAGAAGGACTTCATGAAGATTGTTTCACTCGCACCTGAGGTGTTGTAACCCACGAAGCATGTTCAAGAGAGTAAAAGTTAAGAAGGGCGACACGGTCAAAGTGATTTCCGGCGGCAACCGCGGCAAGGAAGGCACTGTGTTGTCAGTGGACCGCAAGAAGGACCGCGTGGTGGTTGAGGGTGTGAACATCGTCACCAAGCACGTGAAGCCAAGCCCCACCAACCCCCAGGGTGGTGTGTCCACTGTAGAGGCCGGCATTCACATCAGCAACGTCATGGTTGTCGATGGGGCAGGCAACGCCACACGTGTTGGACGCCGTCGCGGAGACGACGGGAAACTCGTCCGTTTTTCTAAGAAAACCAATGAGGAGCTGAAGTGATGAGCTACATTCCACGACTCCAGACGCAATACGCGGAAGAAATTGCTCCTGCTTTGAAGAAGCAGTTCGAGTACACGTCTGCCATGCAGGTGCCGCGCATTGAAAAGATTTGCCTGAACCAAGGTTTGGGCAAGGCTGTGGCCGACCGCAAAATGGTCGATACTGCAGTGGAAGAGATGAGCACCATTGCCGGTCAAAAGGCGGTGCCCACCCTTTCAACCAAAGACGTGTCAAACTTTAAGTTGCGTAAGGGCATGCCCATCGGCGCACGCGTCACGCTTCGCCGTGAGCGCATGTACGAGTTCCTCGATCGTTTGATCGCGGTTTCCCTGCCCCGTACGCGCGATTTCCAAGGTGTCAAGGCCAAGGGCTTTGACGGCCGTGGAAACTTTACGTTTGGCATCAAAGAGCAAATCATCTACCCTGAGATTGATCTCGACAAGGTCAAGAACATCAACGGGATGGACATCACCATCGTAACCTCCGCCAAGACGGACGAAGAGGCAAAAGCCCTTCTCGAGGCGTTCGGTTTCCCATTCAAAAAGAACTAAGCCATGGCGAAAGAATCCATGAAAGCCCGCGAGCGCAAGCGTGAACGTCTTGTGGCGAAGTACGCAGCCAAGCGCGCGGCATTGAAAGAAGCTGGCGATTGGGAAGGCCTCCAGAAGTTGCCCCCCAACTCTGCAGCGGTGCGCTTGCACAACCGTTGTCAAATCACGGGTCGTCCCCGTGGCTTCATGCGCCAGTTCGGCATCAGCCGAGTCCTGTTCCGCAAGATGGCCTTGTCTGGACGCATCCCTGGCGTGAAAAAGGCCAGCTGGTAATCTGAATACGAGAAGACATGCATAGCGATCCCATTTCCGATTACTTGACGCGCATTCGCAATGCGCAGATGGCCCGTCACAAGGTGGTGGAGATTCCTGCTTCCAACGTGAAGAAGGAGTTGACCAAGATCTTGTTTGACCAAGGCTACATCCTGAACTACAAGTTTGTCGACGAAGGACACACAGGCAGCATCAAGATTGCCTTGCGTTACGACGCCAAGTCACGTCGACCAGCGATTACTGAAATCAAGCGCTACTCCAAACCGGGTCTCCGCCGCTACGCAGGTTCAAGCGACCTGCCACGCGTGTTGAACGGTCTTGGCGTCAGCATCATCAGCACCAGCAAGGGCATGATGACTGACAAGGAAGCACGTCGTTTGAACGTGGGTGGCGAAATTCTTTGCACTGTATACTGATCCGTCATGAGCCGAATTGGAAATAATCCCATCACCGTTCCCAGTGGAGTTGAAGTCTCCATCCAGGGCAACGTTGTGTCTGTCAAAGGCCCCAAAGGGGAATTGACGCAGGAGGTGGACGAGAAGCTCGGTCTTGAATACGCCGAGAACGTGTTGACAGTTACCCGTTCCAACGACGAGAAGGACATGCGCGCCAAGCACGGCTTGTATCGCGCCTTGATCCAGAACATGGTTGTTGGTGTGACTGAAGGATTCTCTGTCCAGCTTCAAATGGTAGGTGTAGGTTACCGTGCGGCCAACCAAGGTCAGCAGCTCAACTTGAGCCTCGGTTACAGCCACCCCATCATCTTGGAATTGCCCAAGGAAATCAAAGTGGAAGCGGAAACGAAAAAAGGTGAAGCACCTTTGGTGACTTTGTCTTCACATGACAAGCAGTTGCTTGGCATGGTGGCCGCCAAAATCCGCACGTTGCGCAAAGTCGAGCCTTACAAAGGAAAGGGTGTTCGCTTCTTGGGCGAGCAGATCCGTCGCAAGGCTGGCAAAACGGCAGCGAAATAATCTGAAGCCATGGATACGAAAAAGAAAGCCAAAGCGCGTGTGCGCATCAAGACCCGCGTTCGCGGTCGTGTTCACGGAACCGCTGAGCGTCCACGTCTCACGGTCTTCCGCAGCAACAAGCAGATTTATGCCCAAGTCATTGACGACCTCGCTGGTCGTACACTGGCCGCTGCTTCCTCCCTCGGTGGAAACGCATCTGGTGCCAAGTTGGACCAGGCTGCAGACGTCGGCAAGCAAATCGCTGAGAAGGCACAGGCTGCCGGCGTCACTCAAGTCGTGTTCGACCGCAACGGATACTTGTACCACGGTCGCATTCAAAAACTCGCTGAAGCAGCTCGTGAGGGCGGCTTGAAATTCTAAAGGGATGGCACAGAATCAACGTCAACAAAAACGAGGTGGAAACCGGGATCAGCAATCGCGTACCGGAGATCCAGATTTGAAGGACCGCTTGGTTGGCATCAACCGCGTGGCCAAGACGACCAAAGGTGGTCGTACGTTCAGCTTCAGCGCCATCGTCGTCATCGGCGACGAGAAGGGCAAGGTGGGACACGGACTCGGCAAGAGCCGTGAAGTGGCCACAGCCATTCAGAAAGGCATTGAGGACGGCAAGAAGGACATGATCAACGTTCCACTCGTGAACGGAACCATTCCTCACGCCCAAGAGATGAAGTACGCAGGAGCGCACGTGTTGATCCGTCCCGCCTCTCCAGGTACGGGTGTGATTGCGGGTGGTGCCATGCGTGCCGTGCTCGAGAGCGCGGGCATCACGGATGTGCTTGCCAAGTCTTTGGGTTCTTCCAACCCTCACAACGTGGTGAAGGCGACGTTCAACGCCTTGAAGGAATTACGCAGTGCCTCAGACGTGGCTCAGTTGCGCGGCATTCCTGTCACCAAAGTGTTTAACGGATAATCCTTTTTGGTCATGGGCAAAATTGTCATCACTCAGGTACGCAGTGCGATCAACCGCACCAAGCGTCAGAAAGAGACCATCAAGGCTCTCGGATTGAAAAAACTCCACAACCCAGTGGAACACGAAGACACCCCCCAAATCATGGGCATGGTGCGCGCCGTGGGTCACTTGGTGAAAGTGGAGAAGAAATAATCATTTAACCAGCATTCTCCATGAATCTCAGCAATCTTACCCCTGCTTCAGGCTCTCGGAAACAGCGCAAGCGAGTTGGTCGCGGAGAGGGCTCCGGTCACGGAGGCACCTCTACACGCGGTCACAAAGGCGCAAAGTCTCGTTCAGGCTACAAGTCCAAGATTGGATTTGAAGGTGGACAGATGCCTTTGCAGCGTCGCGTTCCCAAGTTTGGCTTCAAGAATCCCAACCGCGTGGAGTACAAGGGCATCAACCTTGACACCATCCAGGCGCTTGTGGAGAAAACTGGCCTCAAGGCTGTTGCACCTGCAGACCTCGTGGCCAACGGTTTGGCCAACAAGCACGATCTCGTGAAAATCCTCGGACGCGGTGAATTGACCGCGGGTGTGGAAGTTTCTGCTCACCAGTTCAGCAAAACTGCCTCTGCCGCCATTGAAGGCGCAGGTGGAAAGTGCTCGACGATTGATCGCCACGCAAAATGAGGTTCTTCCAAAAACTCGGTGACATCTGGCGCCACGAGGAGTTGCGCCAAAAGTTGGGCGTGACGCTCGGCTTGATATTGGTGTACCGCTTGGGCTCGTTCATCGTGCTCCCAGGTGTGAACAGCGACGTCTTGGCAGAGCAGATGAGTCAACTTGGTTCAGGCGGTTTGGGTGACATCTTGTCGCTCTTCACAGGTGGTGCGTTCACACGTGCCTCCATTTTCGCCTTGGGCATTATGCCGTACATCTCAGCTTCCATCATCATCCAGCTCTTGAGCATTGCGGTTCCCGCGGTTCAGAAGCTGCAGAAGGAAGGTGAGAGCGGACGCAACAAGATCAACCAGTGGACGCGTTTCTTGACCATCGCCATCACGTTGGTCCAGGCCCCCGGTTACCTCGCCTCTTCCGTGGTGAGTGTGCCAGGTGTGGTTCAGAACGCAGGTGCATTTTGGTGGTTCTCTGCCGTGACCATCTTGACGTGCAGCACGCTGCTCATCATGTGGCTCGGTGAGCGCATCACAGACAAAGGCGTGGGCAACGGCATTTCGCTGTTGATCATGATTGGCATCATCGCCACATTCCCCCAAGCCATTGTCCAAGAATTTGCCCACCCCGACACCACGTTGTTCTTCTTCTTGGTGGAGTTGGCGTTCTTGCTCATCGTCATCGGCGCCAGCGTGGCCTTGGTTCAGGCCCTCCGCAAGGTACCTGTGCAGATGGCCAAAATGCAGCAGGGCGGCAGCGCCCTTCCGACAGGAGAGGGTGCACGCAGCTTCATTCCTTTGAAAGTCA
>PKDW01000097.1 GCA_002863145.1 Flavobacteriales bacterium | reverse complement strand
AAAGCGCTCGAACGCTTTGAAGGCGATGGCCACATGCACTTTCTCGCCTTGCCCAAGGCGCTGGTCGGCGAGATTCGGGGCCAGGGTGCCAGGCGCGTTCTTAAACTCATGAACGAGCTGGGCTTGACCCTGCTCCTTCTCTGCCTGGCGATTTCCGGAGCGCACGGCCAAGACATCGTGCTCGGCAACGCCCAAATGGACGTCTACCTTCCTTGGCTTCATTCCAAGCGCGTTGCAGTCGTCGGCAACCACACCAGCGTGGTGGGCGACGTCCACCTCGTGGACACCCTCCTCGCCCAAGGGATCGACATCCGCCATGTGTTTGCCCCCGAACACGGGTTTCGCGGCGAAGCCGCGAACGGGGCAGACATCCTTGACGGCTCCGATGCAGCCACGGGGCTTGCGATTTACTCGTTGCATGGAAAACACCGCAAGCCGCAGCTTGAACAGCTTGCCGACATTGACGTCGTGGTGTTCGACATTCAAGACGTCGGCGCCCGTTTCTACACCTACATCAGCTCCTTGATGTTGGTCATGGAAGCGTGCGCAGAGGCCGACGTCGAACTCGTGGTCCTCGACCGCCCCAACCCGCATGGACATCACATGCAGGGCCCCATGCTCGATCCAGCCTTCAAATCGTTTGTGGGCTCTATCCCCACGCCAATGGTGCACGGGCTCACCCTGGGGGAAGCGGCCTTGATGGGGTGCGCCGAAGGTTGGATTGAAGTTCCTGAGCAGTGGGTGCCTCGAATCGTGACCTGCCAGGGATGGAGCCACGGAAGCGACTTTCACTTGGCCATTCGCCCCAGCCCCAACCTCCCTTCCACGACGTCCATCGACTTGTATCCATCCTTGTGCCTTTTTGAGCCGACGGTGGTCAGTGTGGGTCGCGGGACGCCACACCCCTTTGAAAGCATAGGGCATCCGAGCCTGGGTCTGGGCACTTTTGCATTCACCCCAGTCTCCACCCCCGGGGCGGCGCCCCACCCAAAACACGAAAACGCCAACTGCGTGGGGCAGCACTTGGGAGAGCTCGCGGCGAAGTGGCGCACCGAATCAAGTGCCGCACATGGACAGCCCCGACCGGGCTTCACCTTGGAGCCGCTCGAAACTTGGGCCCGGCAATGGATGGCGCAAGAGGGGTCGTTGGACGGATTCATCACCTCTCCTTCGTTTTTTGACAAACTCGCAGGCACGGACGCCTTGCGTTTGGCCCTGGAAGCGGGGACACCATTGACCGCGTTGGAAGCCACATGGGCGAATCAGCATGCGGCGTTCTTCGAAGCCGCCCAACCACATCTCCTGTACCCCTGGAACGCCCCCCTGCCCGGACGTTGACCCTGCGCTGTATCTTTCGCACTGAAAACACTGCTGACATGACTCTCTCACGCCAATCTGCCTTCGCCACACTCGGTGCTTTGATGTTGCTGGGAACCTTGTTTACCGGATGCACCAAATATGATTCCTACGATGGAGAATCGTTCGATTGCGATTGCGGGTATGTGGTTTGGGACGGACGGGATTTGGGCATGCGCATGGCCGAGGTGGAGCAGCTTGACAGCGAGACGTACCGTTACCACATCGTCGCGGACGTCCGAACCCTCGCGGAAATTGAATCTCGTGACGAACCGCGCGACGTGGTCTTCACGCTGACCACCGCGCTCAACGGCGCCAACACCACGCTTAACCTCGAGGCCGGAGACGAAGCGCTGACCGTGCAGCAAGTGGAATCTCCTGGGTTGGGCGTCGATTGGACCATGTCAGGGGCTTCATTGTCCATTGCCGTGGGTGCCGACGTCCACGTGATGACCATGACCAACGTATCGGCCACGCGTGGCAACAACACGATCGACGTCACCGGCGAAATCACCTTCGACCTCGTCGACTGAACCCGGCATGCGGCATGGCCCGGACAGGGCCCATCACAGTTGACTCTGAAATCAGGTAAGCCTCGATCCCGCGTTTGGGCTCGATGAGGTGCGTCCCTGTGAATGCTCCAAAGGCGGGCAACGTGAGTCGGAATCCGGCTTCACATCCTGTGCTCGTTTGGACAAAACACGGCACCACCACACTCTGACGACCGGCACCCCGAAGGCGCACCGCGGGGTGAATGTGGCCGCACAAATGAATGGCCGTTCCCTTGGGGATCTCGTCGTCGGGCTCGTGGGTCAACACCACTCCTTGATTCGCCCATGAATCCACCACCACCAACCCCATGTCCTCGTAGGTGACGTCGTGGGCGCGGTCGTGGTTGCCTCGGACCAAAATGGCGTCCTTCAGCCCGTTGTCAAACTCGTCGGAAAGCCACGCCGAGAACTCCTGCCAGGCGCGGTTGGGTGCACTGTGAAACAAGTCCCCAAGGATGACCAGCTGCGCGGGCCGGAGTTCCTTGAGGAGCGAGGTCAAGACTCCAAGGGTTTGAAAATCCACGGTGGGCGGCACGGCCAACCCTTTGGAACGGAAGTGCTCCGCTTTGGCGAGGTGCAAGTCGCTCACCATGAGCAACGACTGGGACGGCCACCAGATGGCTTTTTGAGGCAACAGCCACATTTGGCGTTCGCCCGTCATCCAAGACACAGCGCCGGGAGGAGTCATGTTCCAAATTTCCGTCAATTCACCCCCCCAATCCGCATCTCAAGGACACGACCTGCTCGAATTGCTTATTTTCGCATTCGGCCCAGCACCGCCGAGACCTCGCATTCCAACCGAAGAAGATGAGCCTGTACCATACGTATCTCCAAGAAATCGAAGACCGCAAAGCCGAAGGATTGCACCCCAAGCCTGTCGACGATGTGGCCTTGTTGAACGAGATCATTGACCAAATCAAAGACCCCAACCACCCCGAGCGTGAAGCGTCTTTGAATTACTTCATTTACAATGTCCTTCCTGGCACGACAAGCGCAGCGGGTGCCAAGGCGGCATTCCTGAAAGACATCATTTTGGGACAGGTCGAGGTGGCTGAAATCGATGGGGCGTCAGCATTTGAACAGCTTTCGCACATGAAGGGCGGCCCCTCCATTGAGGTGTTGCTCGACCTGGCGCTGGGCCAGGACGAGGCCATTGCCTTGGAAGCGGCTGTGGTGTTGAAAACCCAAGTGTTCTTGTACGAAGCGGACACCGACCGTTTGGCCGCTGCACATGAAGCGGGTCATGCAATGGCCACCGACATCCTCAAAAGCTACGCCCAAGCCGAGTTCTTCACCAACCTGCCCGACGTGGAGGAAACCATTGACGTGGTCACGTACGTGGCTGGGGTGGGTGACATTTCCACGGATTTGTTGTCTCCGGGCAGCGATGCACACTCGCGTTCAGACCGCGAATTGCACGGCAAGTCCATGTTTGAGCACGACACCGTGCGCCAGAACGAACTCCTCGAACTGCAGAAGCAACATCCCGACAAGCGCGTCATGCTCGTGGCCGAAAAGGGCACCATGGGTGTCGGCTCCTCGCGGATGTCCGGTGTGAACAATGTGGCCCTGTGGATTGGAAAGCAAGCGAGTGAGTACGTGCCTTTCATCAACATCGCCCCTGTGGTTGCAGGCACCAACGGCATCTCCCCCATCTTCCTGACCACAGTGGGCGTGACAGGAGGAATTGGGGTGGACCTCAAGAATTGGGTCAAGACAGTCGACAGCGAGGGCAACACCGTCCTCGACGCCGATGGCGAACCCGTGCTTGAGCAGGTTTACAGCGTGGACACAGGTACCGTGTTCACCATCAACACCAAGACCAAGAAGCTTTGCCAAGGCGACAAAGAGCTCATTGACCTCAGCGCCTCGTTGACGCCACAAAAGATGGAGTTCATGCGTGCCGGTGGGTCATACGCCATTGTGTTTGGCAAGAAGCTCCAAACGTTTGCGGCCAAGACCCTCGGCATGGATGTGCCTCCGGTCTTCGCCACGTCCAAGGAAATCAGCCACGAAGGCCAAGGCCTCACGGCAGTCGAAAAAATCTTCAACAAGAACGCGGTGGGCACCTCGGGCAACGTGTTGCACGCAGGGTCCTACGTCCGCGCCGAAGTGAACATCGTGGGCTCGCAAGACACCACGGGATTGATGACGTCCCAAGAGCTTGAAATGATGGCGGCGACGACCATCTCTCCCATCGTCGATGGCGCTTACCAATCGGGCTGCCACACGGCATCTGTATGGGACTTGAAGGCGCAGGAGAACATCCCGCGGTTGATGAGTTTCATGAACGACTTTGGCCTCATCACTGGGCGCGACCCCAAGGGCAAATATCACGCCATGACCGACGTCATCCACAAGGTCCTCAACGACCTGACGGTTGACGACTGGGCCATCATCATTGGTGGAGACAGCCACACGCGCATGTCGAAAGGCGTGGCCTTCGGAGCCGACTCCGGCACGGTGGCCTTGGCCTTGGCCACGGGCGAAGCGTCCATGCCGATTCCTGAATCTGTGAAAGTGACATTCAAAGGCCAAATGCAATCCCACATGGACTTCCGCGACGTCGTCCACGCCACCCAAGCCCAGATGCTCCAGCACTTCGGAGGCGAGAACGTCTTCCAAGGCCGCGTCATTGAGGTGCACATTGGCACCTTGCCTGCCGACCAGGCGTTCACCTTCACCGACTGGACGGCGGAAATGAAAGCCAAGGCATCGATTTGCATCTCTGAGCCCGACACGCTCATTGAGTCGCTGAACATCGCCAAGGGCCGCATCCAAACCATGATTGACAAAGGCATGGACAACGCCAAAGGCGTGCTCCAAGGCCTCATCGACCAAGCGAGCAAGCGCATTGCGGAAATTGAGTCCGGTGAAAAGCCGCCGTTGACGCCAGACAGCAACGCCGAGTACTACGCAGAATTTGAAGTGGACCTCGACATCATCAACCAACCGATGATTGCCGACCCCGACGTCCACAACGAGGACGTATCCAAGCGCTACACCCACGACACCATTCGTCCGCTGAGCTACTACGAAGGCACCAAGGACGTCGACCTCGGTTTCGTCGGGTCGTGCATGGTGCACAAAGGCGACTTGAAGATTGTGGCCCAAATGCTCCGCAACCTCGAGAAGCAGCACGGCGACGTGACGTTCCAAGCGCCCCTTGTGGTGACCGCCCCTACCTACAACATCATCGATGAATTGAAGGCCGAGGGAGATTGGGAGGTCTTGCAGAAGTACTCTGGGTTTGTGTTTGACGACGACGCGCCCAAAACCGCGGCACGTACCGAGTACGACAACATGATGTACCTCGAGCGTCCCGGGTGCAACCTCTGCATGGGCAACCAAGAAAAAGCCGAGAAGGGAGACACCGTCATGGCCACCTCCACCCGCCTCTTCCAGGGACGCGTGGTGAAGGACAGCGACCGCAAAAAGGGCGAATCGCTCTTGGCATCCACCCCTGTCGTGGTGTTGTCTGCGATTTTGGGCCGCACGCCCAACCTCGACGAGTACCTCGGTGCGGTGGAAGGCATCCCCCTGACCAAGTTTGCGCCCCCTTTGAAGAAGATGAGCACCAACGCCGGTCCGGGACACCTCCTCTCGTACTGAGCGCAGGACTGACCTAACTTTCAGCCATGACATCCCCGTCAACGTTGTGGCGAGACATGGTTTCGGTGGCCGTGCGGTCCATCCGAGGCCAAATGTTGCGCACGTCTTTGACGGTCGGAATCATTGGCATTGGCATCATGGCGCTCATTGCCATGGTGACGGCCACCGAATCTCTGAAGGCCAATGTGAGACAGGAGTTTTCCTCTCTCGGCACCCAGAGTTTTTCCATCGACCAAATGCGCAGCGGCGGCATGTTCAATGGCCGCCGTACCATGCCGAGTCCGCCCATTGACTACCGCGAAGCGATGCGCTTCAAGCGCGAATCCGAGGGTGACTTTGACGTCGCCATGTCGGTGTTTGGCACGCGCATGGCCACGGTCACCCGCGGCAGCCTGCGCACCGATCCCAACGTGACGGTGCAGGGCGTGGATGAATTGTACTTGGCGGTCAGCGGTCTTGGCATTGCGAAGGGGCGCAACTTCACTCCCGCAGAAATTGACAACGGCCATGCCGTGGTGCTCTTGGGGCAGTCCGTGGTGGACCGCGTGTTTGAGTCGTGGGAAGACCCCGTGGGACAACATGTGTTGGTGGGTGCGCAACGGCATACGATTGCCGGGGTGTTGGAGGCACGTGGAACGACGTTCGGGATGTCCCAAGACAACCAAATCCTCATGCCCTTGCTCGGCGTGCGTCGCCAGTACTCCGACGAAGGAAGAAGCTACAACTTGACCTGCACCGTCGAACAGGCAGAGGATTTACCCGAAGCGATTGAAGCCGCCACGGGATGGATGCGCATGGTGCGCGGCGACGCCCCCGGAGCCCCCAACACCTTTCGCATCCGCCAAAGCAACCGGCTCGTGGACACCCTGCTTGAAGCCACCGACGGCATCACCCTGGCCGCGGTTTTCATCGGTCTGATCACCCTGCTCGGCGCGGGCATTGGCCTCATGAACATCATGCTGGTTTCCGTGAGTGAACGCACACGGGAAATTGGGACACGCAAGAGCCTCGGCGCGTCGAGCCGGGCAATCCGGTTGCAATTCCTGGTTGAAGTCATGGTCATTGGTCAACTCGGAGGAATTGTAGGCATTGGATTGGGCCTGGCCGTGGGAAACCTCATTGCCTCCTATTTCGAGACGCCATTTGTGGTGCCTTGGGGGTGGGTGACATTGGGGGTGATTCTGTGTTTTTTGACCAGTCTCGCCTCGGGCTACTACCCGGCCCGACTTGCCTCCAAACTCGACCCTATCGTCGCCCTGGGCCGTGAGTGACAGGCCTTCGTCCTGTGCGCGGATGCAGAAGGTCTTGCCTTGACGTGGCATCATCAACGCGGATTTGCGACATTTGCGGCCGCATGTCCAAGATTCTCTACACCCTTACGGATGAGGCGCCTGCACTGGCGACCTACAGCTTTCTTCCCATTGTCCAAGCCTTCGCTGCCAAAGCAGGCGTGACGGTGGAAACCAGGGACATTTCGTTGAGTGGCCGCATTTTGGCCGCCATGTCTGACGTTTTGCCGAGCGACCAAGCCGCGCACGACGCGCTGGCCGAATTGGGCGCCCTGGCCAAAACCCCCGACGCGAACATTGTCAAGCTCCCCAACATCAGCGCGTCGATTCCTCAATTGAAGGCGGCCATTGCCGAATTGCAGGGGCTTGGATTTGACCTTCCAAACTATCCGGACGAGCCCGCCAACCAGGTGGAAAAGGAGCTCAAAGCGCGTTACGACAAAGTCAAAGGTTCCGCCGTCAACCCCGTGTTGCGGGAAGGCAACAGCGACCGTCGTGCGCCCAAGGCTGTCAAATCCTACGCCCAAAAGCACCCGCACCGCATGGGCGCTTGGTCTTCGGACAGCTTGGCCCGCGTGGCCAGCATGTCCGAAGGGGATTTTTATGGATCAGAGAAAAGTGTGACGGTT
>PKDW01000075.1 GCA_002863145.1 Flavobacteriales bacterium | reverse complement strand
AGCGCCGTCGCGCCGGCCGCGCGTACGACTTCCCGTTCAACATTCCCGAGGATTTTGAGCGACGCACGGAACTCTAACCTCCCCAGCCCCACTGCGGCTGTGCTCCTTTGCTTGACCCTGTGGATGGGTTTGGCCGGTGGGGTTTGGGCGCAGTCCGACGACAAGGCGGCCTTGCAGAAAGAGCGGGACCGCATCACGCAACAGCTCAAGACGACCGAAAACCTGCTCAATCAGGCCAAGCGCAGCCGGAACAACGCCTCTCAGAAAGTACGTCTCCTGAACAAGAAGATTGAGCTGCGGGAAAAGCTTGTCCGACACCACCAAGCGACCATCCGCTCTTTGGAGCGCTCCATGCGCGGCACGGATTCGGAAATCCGCACGTTGGAAGGCCACGTGGCGGCCCTCAAGGATGAGTATGCGCAGATGGTGCAGCAAGCCTACCGCATGAAACTCAGCACCAACCCTCTGCTGTTTGTGTTTGCCGCCGACGATTTCAGCCAAGCGGCCATGCGCTTCCGCTTGGTGCAGTCCTACACGACCATTCGGAAGGAGCAGGTCGAACAAATCGAAAACGCGCAGGTCGAACTCGCCGAGGTTCGGGTCACCCTGAATGACGAGCGGGCCGGGGTGGAACAAGCCTTGGCCGAGCAGCGCGCAGAGCGCGACGCCCTCCAAGCAGACAAGCAAGAACGCACCGCGCTGGTGGACCAATTGCAGGACGAGGAAAAGCGTCTTCGCAAAGCCCAAAAAGCCCAAGAAAAAGAGCGCCAACGCCTCAGCAACGAAATCAAGCGAATCATCGAAGCCGAGCTCGCGGCAGAACGCGCTTCAGCGGCCGGAGAATTTGCGCTGACCCCCGAAGGCAAAATCGTCTCGGAAGCCTTCGAACAAAACCAACGCACCTTGCCGTGGCCAGTGATGCGGGGGGTGGTGACCCAAGGGTTTGGGCGTCAACCGCATCCGACCCTCAGTGGCATCACCATTGAGAACAACGGAATTGACATCACGACCGAAGCGGGGAACCGGGCGCTGAGCATTTTTCAAGGCTCCGTGTCGAGCGTCTTCAACTTGCCGGGGGCGGGCACCAGCGTCATCATCACCCACGGCGCCTACCGCTCGGTCTACACCAACCTCACCAACTGCCCCGTGAAGAAGGGCGATGCCGTCGATGTGGGCACGTTCCTGGGCACCGTGGGCGGCACCTCAAGTGACAACAGCGTCCTGCACTTTGAGGTATGGAAGGTGGTGGGCAGCGATCGCACTCCAGTCGATCCGAGAAAGTGGCTGACGGCACGATGACCGCCTCACCCTGCTTGAATGCCCCGTTCGGGGGATTGCATAACGCACCGAACCTGCGACCTTTGCCGCTGTGAAACTGGCACTTGTCGGCAACCCCAACACGGGCAAATCCACCGTGTTTCAAAAGCTCACCGGGACCTCTGTGTCGGTGGGCAACCTTGCGGGGGTCACCGTCGATGTGGCCGTGGCTCCGTGCAAGTACGCGGGCGCCGAATCTTGGCTGCTGCACGACTTGCCGGGCATTTACAACCTGCACGCCCAAACCGAAGACGGACGCATCACCCAACGGATCCTTCTCGATGCCCAGCACGAACACCACCCGGACGTCATCCTGCTGGTGGCCGACGCCCGGACGTTGCAAGGCCAATTGTTTTTGATCCTTCAGATTCGGGAGCTGGGCATCCCCTGCTTGGTGTTGCTCAACGACATGCACCCCACGGGACCGTCACGGTCGGAGCTTCACGCCCAGGCCCAGCGACTCGAGAAGGACCTCGACCTGCCGGTGCGCGTCATGAACGCCCAAAGCGACAATCCCTCTGCCTGGACCACCGCCTGGTCGCCCCTCCTCGCAGCCCCCAAGGCGTGCGCAGCCATCCGCACCGTGCCGGCTTCGTTGGAAGCAGGCGTGCACGCCTTGCAGCCCCTCGTGCCTCAGAGCACGCCCGGGCTGCTGTGCCACTTGCTGCGGATGAACGACATGCCTTCCTGGCTGTCCCCAGAAGCACAAAAGGCCTGGCGATCGGCACGCGACGCCATGGAAAGCGCTGCAGCCATGCAACTGGAAGAGGCGGCAGAGCGCATGGCCCAAATCAAACAGATTCTCCCCACCCCCCAGCCCTTCGTCACACCCGCCACGGCGCGTGCCTTGGATGGCCTGCTGACGCATCCAGTGTGGGGGGTGTTGGGGTTTGGGGTCATCTTCTTTTTGATGTTCCAAGCGGTCTACAGCTGGGCCACGGTACCCACGGACCTGTTGGACAGCTGGATGGCTTCGGGTATCGACGCCATCAAGGGGGCTTTGCCCGACACGTGGTGGCGCAGTTTGATTGTGGATGGCGCCCTCGCGGGGCTCTCGGGCATCCTGATCTTTTTGCCCCAAATCATGATCCTCTTTGGCTTCACCGCCCTCCTCGAACACAGCGGCGCAATGGCACGTCTCGGGTACGTGGGGGACCGGTTCCTGCGCAAGTTGGGACTGGGCGGACGCAGCACAGTGAGTCTGGTTGGCGGCATGGCATGCGCTGTTCCTGCCGTCATGGCCGCCCGTGCCCTCCCCGACCGGCGCGAGCGCTTGCTCACCATCCTGGTGACGCCCATGATGACGTGCTCTGCACGCCTCCCCGTCTACGCCTTCCTCATTGCTTTTGTCGTGCCCGACGGGACGGTGTGGGGCATGAACCGCCAAGGCCTTTTCCTCTACGGCCTTTATCTCGCAAGCACGGCCGCCACGCTGGTGATGGCGTGGCTGTTGCACCGCGCCCTTCCCGAGGATGGTCCCCGCGTCGAGCACGCTGAAGAGTGGCCCGCCTACCGCCTGCCCAAGCTCTCTTTGGTGGCCAGCAACATGGTTCGCCAGGGCGCCATCTTTGTGCGCTCTGCCGGTCAGGTGATTTTGATCTTGAGCGTGGTGCTTTGGGGCCTTGGCTTTGTGGGCTCAGGCTCGTTCGAGGAGCGTCAATCCATGGCCCCGGCAGAACGCCTTGAAACGAGCGTCCTCGGCGCCGTGGGCAACGCCATCGAACCCGTGGTCACCCCACTTGGCTACGACGGGCGCCTCGGCATCGCCGTTCTCAGTTCTTTTGCCGCCCGGGAGGTCTTTGTGGGCACCGTCCAAACCCTCTACCCCTCCCCCGACGGCTCCACGCCCAAGGTGAGCGAACTCAAGGCGCGCTTGTCCCAAGAGACGCATCCACGCACCGGACGCCCCTTGCTGACCACCGCCTCCGCCGCCTCCCTCATTGTCTTCTACATGTTCGCAATGCAATGCCTGAGCACTGTGGCCATCGTGCGCTCCGAGTTGCAAAGTTGGCGCTGGGCCCTGGGGCAGGCCGCGGGCCTCACGGGCCTGGCCTACCTTCTGGCGTGGCTCACCCACTTCCTGCTCTCTTGAATCGAAGCTTAGGCCTTGTCGGAGGCTGCGGCAGACGCACTGCTCTCGTCCTTGCCCACGCGCACCCAAAGCTGCGACGCCGCCTCCTTGCGCACCGACAACGTGCGACCGCATGTGCAAATGGCCATGGGGCCTCCTGCAGGCGCCACGTGACGTACCTCGACTTCTGACCCCAAGCAACAGCCCATTTGGACGAGCGCCATCACCTCTTCCGGGGTGTCCACGCGCTCGATGATCCCGCACTCGTCGGGACCCAATTCAGACAAACGTTTCATCGGGGCAGATGCCATGTTGCAAAAATAGGTGGGCCCGAGCCCCTCACGCCATCCCATCAAGAGGGGATATTCCTCAGCATCCGTTGAACCGCAAGTGCCAGACATCACTTTTTGTGTCTTTTTCATTCTCACACCCTGCCGCTGACACGATTGATTTTTTGACAACACTGTCTTGTCCACACGGTCAAAGTTTTTAAACTGCGGTCGTTCAGTTCAACATCACCACGCTTGCCAAAAAATGTACCTCAGACAAACTCGTTTTGGATTCGAAAAAGGTCACTTCGACAAAGTGACCAGTGTCGCCTCAAACCTTGTTGGACGCATGGAAACCACAGCTGGACTTCATTCGATTTCGGTCGTGAAAATGAGCGAAACTGAGGGCCAAATTTTGGCGTTCTACTCGTCACGGGAGGACATGAAAAGAGGCGAAGCGCTTTACCTCTCAGCCCTTTCGGGCGCGCTGCCCTTCATCACACTCGCACCAGATGCACATGAGTTCGAGGTTGCCTGGATGTGGGAGCGCCTGGATCAATGATCGAACGCCCCCTTCGGTTTTTGCCCCTCCCCAAACGCTTGCACTTCGCGAACTCCGCTGTACATTTGCGTCCGCTCTGGGCATTTAGCTCAGCTGGTTAGAGCGCTACCTTGACATGGTAGAGGTCACTGGTTCGAGTCCAGTATTGCCCACAACCCCAGAGAAGCCCCGCACCCCAAGTGCGGGGTTTTTTGTTGGAAAACGATGATCAGGGGGTGCCGTCGGCCGAGGGGAGAAACTGGCAGCGGTTGAAGGCCTCGACGCCTGCGCGGACCTCGCGTCGCACCTTGGCTTCGCGTTCGGCCGCCCAACTCATCAATGCGCCCCCGACGACGCCATGGAAGACGCCAAGCGCCCGCACATCTTCAAATTGGGTGGCTCCAAGGGCGACTTCAAAGACGCCGAGGTTGGCGATCAGGAAGCTTCGGATGCGCACGCGGCGGGCGCGCTCGAAATGGTCCCGGGCCTCCCAACAGGTCGCGCACAACTCCTTGGCGCCTGCAGGTCGGTAGGTTCGGCCGTGGTAGAGGATTTTGGCCCCATCGGTCCAATGCCCCTCCTTGACGGCCATGAAGCCATGCGGCGTCTGGGCAGACATCGACAGTGCAAGGCTCGCCCCGGCGCCCAACAAAAGGGTGCGCAGCGAGGTCAAAAGTCGAGGTCGAAGTAGAGCTGGGCTTCGCAGTCGACGTCGAAGGACACGTCCCGTGTGCCATCCTCCAGCGCACAGGTCCATGTGTTTCCGTAGGCGTTGGGACCGCAGTTGATGTGGAAGGTGTGGCTGCCGGCGAAGAAGTCGTAGGTCTGCGATTCGCCCGCGAAGACCACATACTCGTCGCCGTTGGGGAATTCGATGTCGCAATTGCAGAACAAGCGCGTGTTGTCAAACGTGATGGTGCCGCGCGTTTCGCAGAACTCACAGCCCGAGAGGAGGAGGGCGCCGAGCATCAAGAAAGCCGAGAATCGAAGCATGGGAGGATGTTTGGGTTGTAAATTAAGGGTTCATCCTGACAGACATGAACACATCCATCCAAGACGCGGGTCTGCTTTTGCTGCGCGTGGTGCCCTCGGGCATCATGATGACCCACGGTTGGCCCAAATTCCAGCGCCTCCTCGCCCAATGGGGTTCCGAAGAAGGCGTGCGGTTTTTCGACTTCATGGGACTCGGGCCGAAGATGTCGTTGATCCTGACCGTGCTCGCTGAATTGGTGGCGCCGGCACTGTTGATTGTGGGGCTCCAAACGCGCCTCGCCGCCATTCCCGCGGCGTTCACCATGGGCGTGGCCGCCTTTGTGGTGCACGGAAGTGACCCGCTTGGCGACAAAGAGCTGGCGTTGCTGTACATGGTCTGCTTTGCCACGACCGCAGCTTTAGGTGGTGGACGCTGGAGCGTCGACGGCCTGCTCAACAGAGATTAAACGCAACGAGCACAAGCAACCTCTGCACCCCCTTCGCGTCAGAACTACAGGGGGGTAAGCCATCGCACTTCCGCGAGTTTCCGTATCTTACATATTCCTCTAAATTTTGCCGCCGCCATGACCCTGAGCCACCATCCCAACATTTTGCGTCCATGCTTGACCTGGATCTTGGGATGGTTTTTGGCCTTCGGTGCAGCCGCTCAGCCCAACCCTCCAGATGACCTTTACCTGCAAGACTTGCGGACGTGGCTGAAGGGCAACTGGTACGACGGATACCACGACCAACTCGGCTACAACGAGGGGCGCCGGCAGATGTACGGGTACACCGACATCTTGGGCAACGGGAACGTAGAGTGCATCTACACCGGATTTCAGCAGCCAGGTGGGTTTGTCACCTACCCCAACCCCATCAACGCTGAGCACATTGTGCCCCAGAGCTTCTTCGGCAGTTCAGAGCCGATGCGCAGCGACATCTACATCCTGCGCCCGTGTCATGGCAACGCCAACAGTTCGCGCAGCAACGATCCCTTTGGCGAGGTCAACGACAACCAAGCGCAGTGGTATGGCGTGAGTGGCAACAGATACACGTCCACCGGCAATCAACCCGCGAACAGCGACAACTGGTCCGAAGGCTCAGGCAGCCTTTGGGAGCCTCGAGAGGCCAAGAAGGGAGACGTGGCCCGGGCCGTGTTCTACTACTACACGATGTACCCCGACGAGGGCACCAACATCTCGGCCTGTGGGAACCTTGAGACACTGTACGATTGGCACGTGAACGATCCCCCCGATGCCGCGGAGATCAGCCGAAACACCAAAATCAATGACGTCCAAGGCAACAAAAATCCCTACGTCGAGAACCCAGACCTGGTGTATTTGGCGTGGCTGTACGACGGCACGTTGCCCAACGACGACACCACGGGTCCAGATTTCGCCGGAACCGCATCCAGCGTGAATGTGGCATGCGGCACGACGCCAGGACCGCTCGCAAGCCCCACTGACCCCTGTGGCATCGCCTCGCTGACCTACGAAGACACATTCAATGGCTCGAATGGCTGCACAGGCGGAGCAGGCATCTTGCGGACCTACACGGCCGTAGACGAATGCGGCAACACGAGCACATTTGTGCAGCAATTGGTGTTCGTGGATGTGGAGCCGCCGGTGTTTGACTTGGTGCCCGGCGACCTCACCATCGCCTGCGAGGATGGGGACTTCCCCCTCGACGATGCCACGGCCACCGATGACTGCTCGGAGGTGACCGTTTCGGTGAGTTTGGACATTGTTGGAGGACCCTGCCCTGAACCCTACGAGATCGTGCGTGTTTTCACTGCGACGGATGCATGCGGCAACACGGCCACGGCCACCCAAGTCATCTACATCACCAGCGACACCCCCACGGATTGCCCCGCGGACCTCAACGGCGATGGATTTGTCGGGGTCAGCGATGTGCTTGCGGGCCTGAGCGAGTTTGGATGCGACACCGGTTGCACCGTGGACCTCGACGGCGACGGCGCCACCTCGGTGAGCGACATCCTCACCTTGCTCTCGGCGTTTGGCGAGATGTGCCCCAATTGAGAAACAACTGAATGAAGACTTTATCATCCATGAACAACCTGACCCAACTCCTGCGCCGCGCAATGCTCTCGGCGCTCGTGGTCGTCGCCTTCGCCACCATGGCCACGGCACAATCGCCATGCGTGAATGGCTTGGCCGCCGGTCTCTACCCTTGTGACAACATCGACCTTTACGCCACCATAGGGGCCAACCAAGTGGGAGGAGGCGACATGAACGACATCTGGGGATGGACCGATCCCTTGGACGGCAAGGAGTACGTTCTCTTGGGCCGAACCAACGGCACGGCC
>PKDW01000009.1 GCA_002863145.1 Flavobacteriales bacterium | reverse complement strand
ATCCCCACCACGAGTAAATCGCTGTCGCACCAAGACATTCCCAAAGTCGCACTGCCTGCACTCCGCGGCTGGCGCGACCTTGCAAAATGGCATCTTCAGGAAAACCTGCCTGGCTCTTTCCCTTACACTGCGGGCATCTACCCCTTCAAGCGCGAAGGAGAAGACCCCACGCGCATGTTCGCCGGCGAAGGCGGCCCAGAGCGCACCAACAGGCGCTTCCACTATGTCTCGCTGGGCATGCCGGCCAAGCGCTTGTCGACGGCCTTCGATTCCGTGACGCTCTATGGCCGCGATCCTGACCTGCGCCCCGACATCTACGGCAAGGTGGGCAACGCTGGGGTGAGCATTTGCTGCCTCGACGACGCGAAGAAGCTGTACAGTGGGTTTGACCTGTGTGCACCCCAAACAAGCGTGTCCATGACCATCAACGGTCCTGCACCTGTGATGTTGGGCTTTTTTCTGAATGCCGCCATCGACCAGCGTTGCGAAAAGCACATCCGCGAGCAGGGATTGGAGACGGACGTGGAGAAGGTTCTTAAGGCCAAGTGGGACGACCGCGGTCTTCCCCGCCCCGCCTACCAAGGCGATTTGCCGGAAGGCAATGATGGATTGGGATTGTTGCTGCTTGGATGCACCGGCGACGAAGTGCTCGACGCAACGACGTACGCCGGCTTGAAAGCCGAGGCGCTGAGCAGCGTTCGAGGCACCGTTCAAGCCGACATCCTCAAGGAAGACCAGGCCCAAAACACCTGCATCTTCTCCACCGAGTTCGCCCTTCGCCTCATGGGTGACGTGCAAGACAACTTCATCCGCCACAACGTCCGGAATTTCTATTCTGTGTCAATCAGCGGCTACCACATTGCCGAAGCGGGTGCGAACCCCATCACCCAATTGGCCTTCACGCTTGCCAACGGCTTCACCTATGTGGAGTACTACTTGAGCCGAGGCATGGACATCGACAAGTTTGGGCCCAACCTGAGCTTTTTCTTCTCCAACGGCATCGATCCGGAGTATGCGGTAATTGGACGTGTGGCGCGTCGGATTTGGGCCAAGGCCATGCGCGAGAGATACGGCGCTTCCGCCCGCGCCCAAATGTTGAAGTACCACATCCAAACGTCGGGACGTTCACTCCACGCGCAGGAAATCGACTTCAACGACATCCGCACAACGCTGCAGGCGCTCTACGCGATTTACGACAACTGCAACTCATTGCATACCAACGCATACGACGAAGCCATCACCACCCCTACTGAAGCCAGTGTGCGGCGTGCCATGGCCATCCAACTGATCATCAACAAGGAGCTTGGTTTGGCCAAAAACGAAAACCCATTGCAGGGCTCGTTCATCATCGAACAGCTCACCGACCTCGTTGAAGAAGCGGTGCTCAGCGAGTTTGACCGCATTACCGAGCGGGGCGGCGTGCTCGGGGCCATGGAGACGATGTACCAGCGCTCGCGCATCCAAGAGGAAAGCCTGCACTACGAGATGCTCAAGCACACGGGTGAATACCCGATCATCGGGGTCAACACCTTCCTCAGCAAAGAAGGCTCACCCACTCTGGTGCCGGGCGAAGTGATTCGGGCGACACAGGATGAAAAGCAACAGCAGCTCACCAACCTCGGTGCATTGCACACCATGTCAGAGACCAAGGCTGGCGAAGCCATCTCGGAGGTCCAACGCGCGGCGATGTCAGGTGAAAACATCTTTGACGTCCTGATGGAGGCCTGCAAATGGTGCTCGCTTGGACAACTGACAGAAGCCATGTTCGAAGTCGGCGGTGCGTATCGCCGGAACATGTAAGGACATGATGGCGAGAACCGTGGCACTTTGGGCGGGGCCCCGAAACGGAAGCACGGCCACGATGTACAGCTTTGCGGAGCGCGAGGACACCCGCGTGATGGACGAGCCCTTGTTTGGTCATTTTTTGTCTCACACTGGTGTCTCCCGACCCTCACGTGAGGAAGTGATGGCCACCATGCCGACGTCACGCGCTGCGGCACTGGAAACGCTTCAGCCTCATCCAACAGACCGGGTGCTCTTTTTGAAGCACATGGCCAATCACCTCGAAGGGTTGTCTTGGTCAAATGTCGATGGCCCCAACCACCGACACGTGATTCTCACGCGGCATCCCGATGGTGTGCTGCCCTCCTACGGGGCCCACATTACGCGTCCCACGATGCTCGATTTGGGCTATGCGCATCAACACCGCATTCTCCAGCATGCCGAAGACCGCGCTGTGGTGGTGACTGCAGAATCGTTGTTTGCCCAACCTGAATACGCCCTTCGTGCCCTGTGTGATGCCCTCGACTTGCCTTGGGACGCGGGCATGCTCACGTGGCAGCCCGGGGGACGTCCGGAGGATGGCGTCTGGGCCCCGTACTGGTATGACGGCGTGCACCGCAGCTCAGGCTGGGAGCCGCGGACGTTGGCCCATGGCGAAGTGCCGCCTGACCTCGCAGCGCTTCGTGCGACCTGTCTCGAACATTACCTTGCCTTGCAAGCCCAGTCTCTGAAACCTTGAACCATGGCCAAATTCAACCAACCTGACCCCCGAAATGCCGGCACGTGGTGCTGGGTCGATGGGCTTGTGAAACGCGAAGAAGCGCGTGTTAGCGTCCTCGACAGCGTGGTCCAAGGCGGGGATGCCGTGTGGGAAGGATTGCGGGTCGCCGGGGGACACATCTACCAAATGGAGGAGCACCTTCAACGCTTGCAGGACAGTGCGCACACGTTGATGTTTGAAGACATCCCCACAACCCAGGCCGTCCAAGACGCCGTGTTCCAAACCCTCGAGGCCAACGGCATGACCGACGGCGTGCACATCCGGTTGACCTTGACGCGTGGCGAAAAATCAACTTCAGGAATGGACCCCAGGCTCAATGTCCATGGGTGCACGTTGATTGTGCTGCCTGAGTACAAAGGCGCGGTGTATGGATCCGGGGACCTCAAACTTGTCACCAGCTCCATCCGACGCAATGGCCCCTCCTACCTCGACTCCAAGATTCACCACAACAACTTGCTCAACAACATCCTGGCCAAAATTCAGGCCAACCATGCGGGTGCCGACGATGCGGTGATGCTCGACGACAGGGGATTCCTCGCCGAGACGAATGCCACGAATTTGTTCTTGATCCGCGAGGGTGTCTTGTGCACCCCATTCGGTCACGCCTGCCTGCCGGGCATCACACGCGCCTACACCTTGGACTTGGCTCGAGAATTGGGCATCCCGGTGCAGGAGGGCGACTTCAGCTTGACCCAACTCTACACCGCAGATGAGGCCTTCACCACGGGAACCATGGGCGGACTGGCCCACATCGCGGAAGTCGACGGCCGACGCATTGGCCCCGCAGAACGGCGAGGCCCTGGCCCCCTGACGCTGAAACTCCAAGTGGCCTACCCCAGCCGCATCCCCTTCGTCACCCTGCCCTTCTCGTGATGGCCAACCTGTTGCAAGCATCCCTCCGCGTGGCGGCAGGGATTTTTCTCAGCACCTTGGTGAGTTGGGGACTCGGACAAGCGCTGCAAGACCGCCTCTCGGGGGGCATTTCCCGTCCTTCCTTCAATGACGCCTTGCAAGTGAGTGAATTTCTGGCTGCCCTGCCCTCCGCCGCACATGTAGTTCGCCTTCTCGCTGCAGGGTTGGGCATGATGCTTGGCACCTGGATGGTGCGTCGCTTTTCCCGCAATCAACCCGTCGAGGCTTGGGCCCTTGCTGCTTTTTATGCAGCGGGCGCGGTGTTTGATGTCTTTCGCGTGGACCACGGTCCTGCCCTGTCCATCGCCACAGTGGCCATGGTCTTGCCGTGTGCGTGGATGGGCATGACGTTGGCGTCACGCGGCCGAAGCCGAGCGCCGCGCTTTCAAAACCGTGTTGGCTGAGATGCTGGCCACCACCAAGGCCATGCCGGCAAGACTCATGGTCGACATGCTTTCCCCATAGCCCCACCACCCTATGGCCAGTGCGAGGACGGCGCCGAGGTACTTGAAGGGCATCACCATTCCTGCATCTTCGTTGTGCAACGCCACGGTCATCAAGACCTGCGCAGCAATGCTCAGAACGCCGATGGCCAACGCAAGGCCCCAATCCATGTCCGTCATGGGGGACCAATCACCCCATGACAACGTGCCCATGACGGGAACGGCCAAGAGGTGAAACCAAATCACCACCCCCACGGGATGGTCGGTGTCTCGACATTTCATGGTGGCGAGGTAGGCCACCGCCGCAAAGCAAGCCGACGACAGGCCCAACCCCCACAGCCCCCATGGCACTCGCGGATCAAAGCCTTTGACCATCACGATTCCGAGGAGTGCAAGTACGAGAAACAACCACTGCGAGCGATGAACCCGTTCGTTCAAAAAAAGAAACGCAAGCAAGACCGTGAATACTGGACTGAAATATTGAATCACTGTGGCACTGGCCAGAGGAATGTGCTTGACGGTATGAAAGAACCCAGCCAAGCCAAGCATCCCCGCGATTCCTCGCAAAACCAGCCATCCCCTGTTGTTCCCCAAAAGTGAGATGCCCATGCGACGCAGGTACACCACACACAACAACAACGACACGGCAGATCGAAGAAAGACCAGCTGAAACGTGCCCAAATGGGACAGCTCTTTGACACACAGGTTGGCCGAGGTGTACAACACCACCGACGTCAACATGGCCAGAAGTCCTTTCCTCAACGCACGACCGTCACTGTCCCCCGCAACACGGTGGGAACAAGTTCGTGGTAGCCCTGGGCCTCAACACGGTATCCGTACACCCCGTCAGGGACGAAGTGGGAGCCAAGCTTTTGGTTGTTTTGACCAATCCACGGCTGTTCGGGATCGTCTGTCGCAAACACCACCTCCCCCCACCGGCTGAAGACACTGAAGGAGTATGAACTTCCCTCAAATCCTGCGCCCAGAGGATGGAACGCGTCGTTCACCCCATCGTTGTCAGGCGTGAATGCGTTGGGCACATACAGGTGGAACTCCACCGGCTCAAAGTGTGCCGTCACAATTTCGTAGGGAACGTCCGCCAAGGTGAGGGCCATGGGATTGGCCTTGTTCTCTGGCATGGGCGTAGACACGGCCACTTCCCAATGGCTGAACTGCCACGTTTCTTCTGTCAGGGCCTCAAACACCACCGGCCCCACGGGCTCAAAAGACATGTTCCAACTTTCCTCGACCATCGCCATGTCCACGACCCGCACTCGACCCGCCTGCGGTGGAGAAACCATCACCGTCAAGTTGGTGTGTGGGATTTCCACGAAATGCGCCGTGACCGTGCCGGGTTCGAAGACTTCCATTTGCGCGGGTGAAGCTCCGGCATCGGGGTTGATGACGTTGCCGTTCCAAGACCAATGGGAAAAGGCCCACCAATCGTTGGGCTGTGCAAGCAAGTTGTGGTTGCCCACATTCACCAAATCCGTGGTCGGATATGCGGTGATGGTGGCGCCGTCAAGCACGATGAATCCAGAACCCACTGGGCTGACAGAAAAGGTCACTTCCTCAGGGGGCACTGGGATTCCAAAGTGCGCCACAATGTGTGCATCCCCGGTGAGGGTCAAGGGCAGTACAGGGTCGGTGACGTCCGAAATTGTGACGTCTCCTGACACGACCTCCCAATACAAGAAGCCCACTCCAAATGACTCTTCTGCCTCAAGCGCGACCGGAACATCGGCAAAATACCATGCGGTGTAGGGCACCATGGAAGGGTTGAAGTCCACCGAGTTCACCTCGACCTCGCCTTGCCCCACAATGTCCAAGGTCAGGTTCACAGGCACCACGTCGTAGCAGTCTTCCATGCCCCCCACAACTTCGTCTTCGCATCGGCTGTCAATGAAGTCTCGCAATTCCTGAAGCTCGTTTTCCCAGCCTGCCATGTTGCCGCCCCAGCGGTCCATTTGACGTGGCATCTCGGGCGCAATAACTTGCACCATGCTGTCCAGGACAGCGTGCATGTTGGTGCACGTGAACGCGGTGTTCCCCAAGTCGGCCCAGCGGTTGATGTAGGTGTTCCAAAACGTCTCGTTCTCGAGCAAGGCATTGAGCACCGGAATGTGTCCTTGCCCGCCCAAATTGCCCATGCCTTCTGGGTTGCATGGATCCGCAGTGGGCCCTGTATCGGGAACCCCCGAGTAGTTGATGTAGTGCCCAAAACTCGCGTCCATGTCCCACAAGGCGTAGCGCCATCGTTTACCATCTCCATCGGGATGGCGGCCACGCCACCAAGCTGTGTTCCAATTCAACCAGTCCGCCGATACGATGTAGCTGTTCAAAATGAAATAGTCGATCAACGACATGGGGTGCAATTGTGACACCGCGTATTCGTAGTTCGCATCCACCGTCATGTCTTGCGTCGTGCAGAAGGTGACGAGGTCGTACCAATCGTCGCCTGTACCGTACTCTTCCCAAGTCCCTCCCCATGTTTTGAGGAAGTCCACAAAGTGGCGAGGCTGGTCGTAGTATTCTTCCGTAAAATCAGTATCGTCCACTTTCTCACGGTACTCGTAGACTCCCCAGTATTGGCCGTTGAGGTAGACAATGCAACTCTCGTTGGTTCGTTCGTCCAGCTTCAAATCGGCGAGGTGGCTCAAGGTGTGCACATAAGCATCCCGAATGTGGGCTCCTGGTTCGAAAGGATAGTTGTCGTTGGCCCCGGCCTTGAAAATCAAACGCTGATACGCATCACGTTCCTTGACGTGGAACATCTCCCCCTCCAAAGCGTAATCGTACCCCATTTGGTCACGGGTGATGTAGTCAAAGCCGCGCTGGCCGTAAGCATTGCTGTCGTTGCCGTGCTCGTTGCTGTCTCCAGTGGCTTCCACCCAAAACGTGCCGTCCGCGTTGAAGAATTCGATGTGGGCCAATTCGTCGTTGCCACCCCAACCCCATTCGCCATCTTCCTGGCCGTTGCCACTGACGGAAACCACGGGAATCGTGTGTGTGTCAGCACCAATGAAAAAGGTGTTGGTCTCAATGAAACTGGGTGCCAACACCCCGCTTGGATCGATCGCCACAGCCCGAACAACCGTCGTGTTTGCCACGTTGATGGCACTGGTGTACAAGGCGCTCGCCGCGGTCGGAGCGTATCCGTCCAAGGTGTAGCGGATGTCGTATCCCGCAGGCACAGAAAGTTCGACAGACACCACCGCATCATAATGGCCAGCTTCCAGATTGAACAACGGGTTGGGTGAGTACCCGTCCACCATATCGGCACCATTTGCCGCTTCAGGAGTGGGGTTCAAACAGATGTTCCACGCCGTCGCGCCATCTGTGGTCCTTGACCAGCTGTGGTCTGCCTGCGTGGTGTGGATGTCCGCACCAAAGGTGTAACTCTCCAAAATGTTGCCGGCCGGATCCGAGAAAACGAGCGACTCCCCTTGACACTGGTTGATTTTGAAGTTGGTGTTCAAGAACCCTCCGACGTAGAGGTTGGTCAGAAGCTCCCCTTCGGCAGAACACATCACCATCAAGTAACCCCCTGCCGGAACCTCAGTGCCTGCAGGGATTTCAAATTTGTC
>PKDW01000030.1 GCA_002863145.1 Flavobacteriales bacterium | reverse complement strand
GCGCCGACGGCAGCGCCACGGGAACGACACACCCGGGCGGAGAATTCAGCACCAACATCGGCGCCTTGGCGTCGACAACGGCAAGCGATGGCTGGATGATTTTTGACTGCGACTTCTACAACACTCCCATCGCGGATGGCTATCAGGACACCGACGGTTCCTTGACGAGCCCCACCTTGGATTTCACGGACAACGCGTCTGTGATTGTGAGCTGGGAATCTTACTTCCGCTATTGCTGTTTCCCTTTTGCTCCCGTGTACCTGGAGGTCGGAACCACAGAAGATGGCGTGACGTCTTGGACGTCTTTTGACGCGCACGGATCCTTCATTGAGTCTGCCAACACGGCCTCTGCTAACCCGCTTCCTGTAAGCTTGGACGTGAGCTGTGTGGCTGCCAACATGGATTCGGTCAACTTGCGTTTTGCGTACCGTCAGGCCCCTGAAACAGGCAACGCATACAGTCACTACTACTGGGGCATTGACGATGTGACGGTGACGTCCAACGACATCGTGAATGACCTTGAAATCACCCAAATCACCAACGGCGATGTCTTCGCCGTCTGGGAATACCGTTTGACCCCCCTTGAGCAGGCCATTGCCAGTGCCGACGGCGGCATGGTGGCGGGTGTGATGTACCGCAACGTGGGTACGGACAACCAACTCAACGTCGAAGTCCTCGTGGAGGTGCTCGACGACGCTGGAACGGTGGTGAACAGCACCACAGAAGTGATTGACACGGTGTTCACGTTTGCGAATGCACCCACGTGCCCCGCAAACACGCAGGACACCCTCTATGTGAACACTGGATGGGAGCCTTCTGCTGTGGCAGATTACAGCTTGCGCATCACCATGACTGCGGAACAGGAAGACGCGACGCCGACCAACAACGTGTTGGCCAAGGACGTGTTGTACACCGACGACATCTACGGTCATGATGACACCAATGCGTTGGACGCGGAATTGCGCCCACGTGAGAGCGACGACATCGCCGGATTCTTTGACCCCACCGGTCAGGGCTCTTTCTACTCTTGCCCCAACCCAGGTTCTGTGGCTTACGGCATTGCGGTGAAGTTTGGTGCCAACAGTGGTTTGACCATTGACGGTGCGGAAGACGACCTCGAGTTTGAGACCCGCCTCTATACCCTCGATGGCTCTGTAGGCATCACCGACAGCCCCTTCGAAGCGGCTTACTGGATTTACGACGTCGCGTGGAGCAACCCCAATGGCACGTCAGAAATTGAAACGTACTTGGAGTTTGATGACCCCATCGACCTCGAAACATGGGAGATTGGCGTGGGCGGAAACTACTACTTCGCCGCAGTGATGAGCGAATACGAGTCTGCCACCGAGTTGACGGTGCAGGGACAGGCCAACAGCGACTCTGACAACAGCACAGGCACCTTCAGCCAGGCCGGAGACGGCAGTTTCGTGTGGTTCACCAGCCAAACCTTCACGCCTTCGGTTCGCTTGATCACAAGCGAGCGCGAAGCGGTGGAGCTCTTGGAAGCCAACCACGGCATCCGCCTCGAGCAGAACATGCCCAACCCCGCAGCGGGCGTGACCACGATTCGTTTCGAACTCGGCCAGAGCCGCAACGTGACCATGGAGGTCCGTGACGGCATGGGCCGTTTGGTCACCACCAACGACATGGGCACCTTGGGTGCAGGCGTGCACACCTGGGACCTCAACCTCAGCGGTTGGGCCAGCGGCTTGTACACCTATACGCTTAAGGCAGACGGCTTGCGCACGACCAAGAAGCTCACGGTCAAGTAAGGCGTCAACCGACACAACACGACATGGACAAGGCACTGCCCCTCGGGGCGGTGCCTTGTTGCTTTCCAAGCTATTTTCGCCGCATGGGATGGAAGGCCACATTGAGTCTGCCGTTGGCCCACTGGGCCATGCGTCGTTTGCGCAAGTCGGTGTCCGATCCCGTGAAGGCGCAATGGGACGTTCTGAGCGCCCTGTTGGCCAAGGGCAAGGCCACGGCGTTTGGCCGGGACCATGACCTGAAAGACGGACTTTCTGTGGCGGAGTTCCAAGCCCGGGTGCCGGTGCGCGACTACGAGGGGCTACGAGGGTACATGGAGCGGGCCGTGAAGGGGGAGGAGGATGTGGTTTGGCCTGGGGTGCCCTTGTACTTCTGCAAGACAAGCGGGACGACTTCAGGGGCCAAATTCATCCCCTTGACCAAGGACAGCATGCCCAACCACATCGGCAGTGCCCGCAACGCGTTGCTCGGACACATTGCGGGGACAGGGGACGCGTCGTTTGTCGACGGCAAAATGATTTTCTTGCAGGGCAGTCCGGAGTTGGCCAAGACCCCGGGTGGCATTCATTTGGGCCGGCTGAGTGGCATTGTGGCGCACCACGTGCCCGGCTACCTGCAGGCCAACCGACTGCCGTCTTGGGAAACCAACTGCATTGAAGACTGGGAGAACAAGTTGGATGGGGTGGTGGAGGAGACCTGCATGGAGGACCTGCGGCTCGTCAGCGGCATTCCGTCGTGGGTGCAGATGTATTTCGAGCGCCTGTTGGCGCACACGGGCAAGGCCACGGTGAAGGAGGTGTTTCCCAACCTGTCGTTGTTTGTGCATGGGGGGGTGGCGTTTGGGCCGTACGCCGAGCGGTTCCGTCAGTTGCTGGGCTTCGACATCGCGCGGGTGGAATTGTACCCGGCTTCAGAAGGTTTCTTGGCGTACCAAGATGCACCCGGGGTGGAGGGGATGTTGTTGAATGTGAACGACGGCATCTTTTTTGAATTCATTCCCGCGGACCGCTACTTCGACGAGGCGCCCCCGCGCTTGACGGTGGGCGAGGTGGAACTGGGGGTGCAGTATGCCGTGGTGTTGAGCAGCAACGCTGGGTTGTGGGGCTATGACATTGGCGACACGGTCAAATTTGTGTCCCTCGCCCCCCCTCGGGTGCTTGTGACGGGACGCATCAAGCATTTCACGTCGGCCTTTGGAGAGCATGTGATTGCCGAAGAGGTGGAGGGCGCCGCACAAGAGGCCGTGGCTGCCCACGGTGGGGTCATGACCGAGTTTCACGTGGCGCCTCAAGTCACGCCGGAGGAAGGCATGCCGTACCACGAATGGGTGGTGGCCTTTGAGGAGATGCCCGAGGATGTGGACGCTTTTGCAGCGACGCTGGATGTCGCCTTGCAAGCCAGGAACCCTTACTACAAGGACCTGATTCAAGGGTCCGTGTTGCGTCCTGCAGTGGTGACACCCGTGCCGTCCGATTCCTTCACGGAGGCGATGCGGAGGCGGGGCAAGCTCGGAGGCCAAAACAAGGTCCCTCGTCTGGCCAACGACCGGACCATGGCGGACTTGTTGCTCGAATTCAATACGGAACCCAAGAGGACCCGCGCATGAAGATTGTGGCCATCACCGGAGGAAGTGGCTCGGGAAAGAGCACCGTGTTGAACGGGTTGAAGGACCATTTCGGGGACCGCTTGTCCATGCTGTCTTTGGACGATTACTACCGCCCCAAGGAGGTTCTTCCCGTGGACGCCAATGGCGAGACCAACTTCGATGTTCCTGGGGCCATCGACCACCCCACCTTACACGCCGACATGCTGAAGCTCGCAAAGGGCGAGCAAGTGTCGTTTCAGACCTACACGTACAACAAGAGCTTGATGCCATCCGAGCTTGCGGTGATTGAGCCGCGAGAATGGTTGGTGGTCGAGGGCCTGTTTGTGCTGTGTTACCCTGCGGTGGCCGACCTTGCGGATGTCAAGGCCTACATCGACGCTTCTCCAGAGGTCCGACTGGCGCGCCGCAAGCACCGCGACATGACGGTGCGTGGCTATGCGCCCGAAGAGGTCGAATACCAATGGAAGCACCATGTGCGCCCTGCGGACCTGGCCCACATCGAACCGTGTCGTGCCAGCTGTGACGTGGTCATCGACAACGACGAAGATTGGCGTGCGGGTTTGGCCCAATTGATTGAACAGATGGAAGCCCTGGATGCTTAAATGGACATCCCAAATGCAACACCATGAAAAAAGCCTTCACCCTGCCCACGTGCAAAACGTGTCAACGCATTTTTGACGACCTCCAACCTGAACAACGCGGTTGCGAGGTGGTCGACATCAAGGCCAAAGGCATCTCTGTCGAGGACCTCGACGCCATGAAGGCGCACGCCGGTTCCTACGAGGCGCTGTTCAGCCGCCGCGCGATGAAATTCCGCAGCATGGGCTTGGCCGACAAGACCCTCACGGAGCAAGACTACCGCAAGCTCATCCTCGAGGAGTACACGTTTCTGAAGCGTCCGGTGTTCCTCACGGATGCTGGCGTGACGGCGGGATCGGCGAAGGCCCAGGTGGCCGCTGCACGCGACCTGCTCTCGTAACCGTCGTGGGCGACACCCCTGCATCGTCCCCGTGGAAAGCCCACCTCGCCCTGTGGGGGGTGGGGCTCATCTACGCCTACAACTACCTCGTGGCCAAAGGACTCATGCCCGAGAAAATTGGTCCCTCCGGGTTCATTGCGCTGCGTGTGGCGGGGGCGACGCCGTTGTTTTGGCTCTTGTACGCGTTACGGTGGGAGCGCGTCGCGCGTGCCGACCTTGCGCGGTTGTGGTTGTGTGGACTGACGGGGGTGACCATCAACCAACTCCTGTTTTTCAACGGTTTGGCCGCCACGAGCCCTGTGCACGCGAGCATCATCATGACCATCAATCCAGTGCTGGTGCTCTTGATCAGTGCAGCGCTGCTGGGCACGGCCATCACGTTGCGCAAGGTCACGGGCATTGCGCTCGGGGCCGCGGGCGCCATCACCCTGTTGCTGAACAGCGGAGGAGGCGGGCTTGAATCTTACGCCAGTTGGCAAGGCGACCTCATGGTGCTTCTTAACGCGGCCAGTTACGGGGTCTATCTCGTGGCCGTCAAGCCCTTGATGGCGAAGTACCGCCCGTTGACCGTCATCTCGTGGGTCTTCCTGTTTGGCGGCTTGATGGCCTTCCCCGTGGGGGCGTCTCAGGCCGCGGCGATCGAGTGGTCCACTTTCAGCACCAAGGATTGGCTCAGCGCGGGATTCGTGGTGCTCTTCACCACTTTCCTCGTTTACCTGCTGAACATCTATGCCTTGGGCAAGGTGCAGCCGACGGTGGTCAGCATTTACATCTACCTCCAGCCCTTGCTCGTGGGAGGCATGGTGTGGTTGGCCTCTCAGCTGGGAGGCGCGGATTACATGGCGGACATGGGTTGGTTGCAGGCGTGCTGTGCGGTTGTGATTGCCGCGGGGGTGTGGCTCGTGAGTGTGCCCGCAGGCGGTTGGAAGCGGCTGGGTCGATAGGCTTCCCGTTTGGGCTGCGTTCAGCGTACCTTGGGTGCCATGGCGATACGCAAACCCTTCAACTTGACGGCGTGGATCGAAGAGAACCGCGACCTGCTCAAGCCGCCCGTGGGGAACAAGAACCTCTACGTGGAAAGCGGCGATTACATCGTGATGATCGTGGCCGGGCCCAACGCGCGGAAGGATTACCACTACAACGAGACGGAGGAGCTGTTCTACCAGCTTGAAGGCCAAATCACCGTCCGCATCCAAGAAGACGGTCAAGCCGTCGACATGAAGCTCGGTCCAGGCGACATGTACCTGCACCCGGCAGGCGTCCCGCACAGCCCGATGCGAGAGGCGGGCTCGCTCGGACTCGTCATCGAACGCAAGCGCAAGGGCACGCCCATGAAAGACGGCCTGATGTGGTTCTGCGACAAGTGCAACCACAAGCTGCACGACACCTACTTCGAGCTCACCAACATCGAGAAGGACTTCTTGCCGCGGTTCCGCGAATTCTACGGCAGCGAGGAGTTGCGAACTTGCGATTCGTGCGGCCACGTGATGGAGACCGACCCCCGATTTGTCGACTGACCGAAGCAACGATTTTGCTTCGAAATGCCTTCTGCCAAACCTTGATGACCCGCCAAGGCATCCCCCGAGGCGAGTCGTTGACGTTGCGCCCAGAGTGGTGTGGAATTGTGCTCGCGGAGGTCCCGGGAGACGGCTGGACGGCGCGGCTGGTCTTGGTCGTGCGTTGAGCTTCGGCTTCGCAAGGCGTGCCCTACCTTCGCGGAACGCGAACACCGCCGTTCGCGCATCCACGAAGACCTGAAACTGCATGCGTTTTGATCGCTTGAACAACGTGACTGGCTGGGCCATATGGGCCTTGGCCACGCTGGTGTATTTCTTGACTGTTGAGCCCACGGCAAGTTTCTGGGACTGCGGTGAATTCATTGCCTCCGCATACAAACTGGAGGTCGGCCACCCTCCTGGGGCTCCGTTCTTCATGTTGTTGGCGCGCTTTCTGATGATTCCGATGAACCCTGAATCGGCTGCGATGGCGGCCAATGGATTGTCTGTGCTCAGCAGTTCATTCACGATTTTGTTCCTTTTCTGGAGCATCACGCATTTGGCCAAACGACTCACGGGCCAAGACCAACCGGAGGGCGGCGCAGCCGTGGCAGTGTTGGGTGCGGGCGCCATTGGTGCCTTGGCTTATACGTTCAGCGATTCGTTCTGGTTCAGCGCTGTGGAAGGCGAGGTGTATGCGTTGTCCAGCCTGTTCACGGCGTTGGTGTTTTGGGCCATCCTCAAGTGGGAAAAAGTGGCAGATCAGCCCGGTTCGGCCAAGTGGATCATCCTCATCGCCTACCTCATGGGGCTTTCGATTGGGGTTCACTTGTTGAACCTGTTGGCGATCCCCGCGATTGCGCTGGTGTATTACTACCGGAATTACACATTCTCGTGGAAGGGGTTGGTCATCACAGGCGCTGTTTCCATCGTGCTTCTTGGGTTTGTGCAAGAAGCCTTGATCAAAGGTGCGGTGCAGCTTGCAGGGGGCTTTGAGTTGTTCTTTGTGAACGATCTGGGCATGCCCTTCAACACCGGCGCACTGGTGTATCTCGTGTTGCTGGTGGGGGCCATTGTGGCTTTGGTGGTGGTCTCACAGCGCAAGGGATGGTGGGCCGCCAACACGCTCACGCTGGGCATGGCCATGGTGCTCTTGGGCTACAGTTCGTTTGCAACCATCATGATCCGTTCGGCGGCGAACCCGCCCATGGATGAAAACGATCCCCAAAACCTCTTCGCCCTGCTGAGCTACCTCAGCCGCGAGCAATATGGAGACCGCCCCTTGGCGACCGGTCAGTTTTGGGACACTCCGACTGCATTGGACAAGCCGTACCTCAATGGCAAGCCCGCGTGGGTCAAGAGCTACAGCGTCATGAAGAAGCGCGGTCCGGTCAACAGGCGGGTCAAGAGCTTCAAAGGCGAGTACGCGGCGGAGAACTTCGTCAAGACGAATGCGGGTGAGAAGTACTTCATCGTCGAGGAATACGTGGACAGCGGAGAAAAGCGGGGCTCGAAGCCCAACTACAACTCGGACTTCACCATGGTCTTCCCGCGGATGTACAGCTCCACGGCATCGCACATCGGGGAATACAAGAAGTGGAGCAATTACAAGGGATTCAATTCGCCGACGTACTACACCAGCCCGTTGTTGGAGGTGGCCATGGCGCGTCCTGAATT
>PKDW01000131.1 GCA_002863145.1 Flavobacteriales bacterium | reverse complement strand
TCCTTTTTCTCCGCCTTTTTCTCCGCCTTTTCGAGCAGGCGCTCGGCCTTCTTGTCCTCGATCACAATGGACAGGCTGTCACCAGGCGCAAGTTCTTTGTTGTCCGTGCCCACGAGTTTGCGCACGTTGCGGTCGTACTTGCTCATGAGCACGTATTGGTTGCCGTCGACCTTGCTGACATACCCGTCTTCTTTGTCCGTCAGCATGAGTGGACGCCCCATGATGAGGTCTTGCACCACGTCAAAATTCACCGGCGCCTGCACCGCCTCTTCCAGCATGTCGTAGTTCCCTTGGAACACAAACCGCGACCCTGGCAACTTGCTTAGTACTTGCACGGAATCGGGGGTCAGAAGCACACGCGCCGCTTCAACGCCGAGTGCCGGAGAGATGCTCATCCAAATGACGCTGTCTCGCGCCACGCGAACGTTCAAAGTGAAGGTACCCGCCTTGCCCATGGCACTCGCCGTGGATTCAAATCGCACGCCAAGGGTGGACCAGTCTGAATCGCGTTTCTCGAGTTCCTCGATGAGTTCCGGGGCCTCTCGAAGGGGCAGGCTTGCCACCGTGGCGCGTCGGCCGGTCAGGCAGCCCGTGGCGGTCACCCACACAAGCGCAACAGTCCATCCCATGGCGCGGAGTCGGATCACGGGCGGGCGATTTTGGGGTTCAACACCTTCTCATCGCCGCCGGCCTCCAACGCGCGTCGCCACACCTCACGGGCCACCTCCTTCTCGCCCAAGGCCCATCGGATGTCGCCCTCGTGCTCCAACGCCACGGCGTCGCCGCCCATGCCGTTTTCCTGCGCCCGAAGGATCCAATCCAGGGCATCGTTGTGGCGCCCCAACTTGTACAGGATGTGGGCTTGAGTGTCCATGAAGTTGCCCTCGCCGGGACGCAACTGGTTGGCACGGGTGCTGCATTCCAGCGCACGCTCAAGCCTGGCCTGGCCCTCGGGCATGGTGTACCGGGTCGAGAGGTAATACGCGTGGTTGTTGAGGACAAACGCGTCTTCCATGGCGCGCAGGCTGCGCTCAAAGGCGACCTCCGATTGATCGAAGTCTTTCACCTCCCGCAGAGCGGATGCGAGCGCCGAGGCAAGGGCCCCTTCCAGCATGGGGTTGTCCAACACCACGTTGAGCCCGCCCTCGTAGGCCTTGACGGCCAGCTCATGTTGCCCTGTCTCGCTGAGGGCCAACCCCTGGTAGTAGTACAGCAATGGGTCGAGGGGGAAGCGCGCAATGGCACTTTCGGCATCTGCCGCCATGGGCGCCCATTGACGCAAATCGACGCGAATGGCCATGAGGTTGGTCCACGTTTCGACCGACCCCGGGGCCAGTTCAAGAAGGAGCAAGGCCAAATCAAGGGCCTCTTCAAGTGCGTCGTTTTGGTAGGCCCAATCGCAGGCCAATTCGACCACCGCAGGTTCTTCGCCATGGGCGGCCATCATGCGCTCGAGCAATGTGCTGTAGGCGTCGCGGTAGGAGGCATCTTCTTGCGCGAGCAGCCCGTAGCCGAGCAAGACGCGAAGTTTGCTCTCCAGCGCCACATCCTCGCTGGACATGGCGCGTTTGAGGTGGGGAAGTGCGGCGTCAAGGTTGTCCTTGCGCGTCCACAACTCGGCAAGCTCAAACTGCACCAAGCCCCAATTCGGCCGCTGCTGGGCCAGGGCTAGAAGCTCGGCGAGGCACGCGTCCAAGTCGTCGGTGGCCATGAGGTACCGGGCCCATTGCAGCTGGAAGATGTCGCTTTCGGGAAAGTCCTTTTTGGCGGCTTGAAGGAACTGTCCCAGGCTTTTGGGGTCGGCGGTTTGCTCGACCAAGCGCAGGGCTTCGGTCCGCACGTCTTCGTCCTTGCCGACCTCGTCCTCGTAATTGCTCAAAAGGTTCAGGGTCGGCAAGACATGGCCTTGGCTCAAAAGGCGGTCCGCGCATTCCAAGAGGGATTCCAAATCGCCGGGCCGCGCCACCACAAAGGCGGTCCAATCTTCTTCCGCCCCGGGTCCGTTGCCCTGTGCCAGTCGGGCGAGGCCGCGGTGGTAGCGGACCCACGTGTTTTGGGGTTCAAGGCTCGCGGCACGGTCCATGTGATTTTCCGCCGCCTCAAAGCGCTCGAGATCCAAGTCAATTTTGCCGAGCTGGAAGTGAAAGGCCACTTCCTCGGGTTGCGCATCCGCGCACTTCAGAAAACTTGCGTAAGCATCTTCCAAATCTCCTTTGAGCAGGTGTCCTTGGCCTTCGAAGTACGCAAGCTGGGTTTCCTTGCCGTAGGGCACGTCTTCCGCTTGCCCTTTGCCCAACGACGACACAAGACGGCAGCTGCTGAAGCTCAGGCTCAAAGCCAAAGCGAGCATCCACGTGGTCCATGTCGTGCGGGAAAACATCATCCTTGGGGGTTCCCTACGGTGCAGTAATCGCCAATGCTGGCGTCGTCAGGATGGCCGTGCCATGCAGCATGCGCGCCAATCATGGCGCCGTCCAGCACCGCGTGTTCGATGCGGCTTTCCCCGGCCACGAGCGCGTTTCTCACCCGGGAATCCGTCACCACGGTGCCCGCGCCCAAGGTGACGTGGGGCCCAATCACAGACCGTTCGATCACGACCCCTTCCCCGATGTGGCAAGGAGGCAGAATGACGCTGTTGGTCACGGTGGCGGAGGCAGGCACAGGGTCGAGTCGTCCCTCTTCTTCGAGGATGCCGAGGATGCGGCTGTTGGTTTCGACGGTGACGGCCTTGTTGCCGCAGTCCATCCACTCAGAAACTTCGCCAGGGATGAACTTCAGTCCGTCTTGGGTCATGTTGCGAAGCGCGTCAGGCAGTTGGTACTCGCCGCCTTTCATGACGTTGTTGTCGATGAGGTGCTGCAACTCGCGGTTCAAGCGGGCGCCATCCTTGAAGGCATAGATGCCAATCATGGCGAGGTCGCCCACCCACTTTTGGGGCTTTTCCACGTAGTCGACGATGGTGCCGGCGTCGTTTGTGACCACCACCCCAAACGCCGACGGATCCTCGATGCGTTGGCAAAACAGCACCCCATCCGCCTCAGGGTCAATGGTGAAATCCGCCCGAAACAGGGTGTCTGCAAAGGCCACGAAGACGGGGCCGTCCAGAAAGTCCTTGCCGCACAAGATGGCATGGGCCGTGCCCAAGGGCTGGTCTTGGTAGCGGATGTGACCTTTGGCGCCGAGACGCTCGGCCACGGCCACGAGTTCGCGTTCCACGTCTTCTCCAAACTCCCCCGTCACGAAGCAGATGTTGTCCACCTTGTCGTGGGCCGTTCGCACGATGTCTTCGACCAGGCGCTCCACAATGGGCTTGCCGGCCACAGGCACCAAGGGTTTGGGGACGGTCAGGGTATGGGGGCGAAGGCGGCTTCCGCGGCCTGCCATGGGCACGATGATGTTCATGAAGTTCCAGTATGGCCAAACCCACCGGCGCCCCGTATGGACGCTGGCAGCTGTTCGACGGTTTCAATGACAGCCCATTCGACGCGTTCGTAACGCGCCAACACGAGCTGGGCAATGCGCTCGCCGTTTTCGACGGTGAACGGGGCTTGGCCGTGGTTGATCAGAATGACGCCCACGTCCCCGCGGTAATCCGCGTCGATGGTGCCCGGGCTGTTGAGGACGGTCACGCCGTGCTTGTAGGCGAGGCCGCTCCGGGGTCGCACTTGGGCTTCGTATCCTTGAGGCAAGGCGAAGTGCAGTCCCGTGGGGATCAATGCGCGCTGTCCGGGCTGGAGCACCACAGGGGCGTCGAGCTTGGCGCGCAGGTCGAGTCCCGCACTGTCTTCGGTGGAGTACGAGGGCAGTGCATGGGGCGTGTCGGCCACCACGGGAACCACCACCGCATGGGGCGTTGTGTGCTCGCTCATGAACCGGGGAATTGGGGCTTGCGCTTTTCGAGGAACGCTGTGGTACCTTCCTTGAAATCGTGGGTGGTGAAGCATTGCCCAAACCGCTGAATTTCCACATCAAACCCGTCCCGGCTGTACCCAGCGAGCACGCTGTCGAGGGCCGCAGCCAGGGCGGTCGGTGCGTTTTTGGCGATTTTTCCCGCCATCACGTGGGCGGTCTCGAGCAGCAATTCTGGGTCGACCACTTGGTTTACCAGCCCGCAGGCCAAGGAGGCTTCTGCGTCGATCATGCCGCCCGTGAGCACCATTTCCATGGCCTTGCCTTTGCCGACGATTTGGGCCAGGCGCTGCGTGCCGCCGTAACCCGGGATCACGCCGAGGCTCACTTCCGGAAGGCCCATCCGGGCGTTGGACGAAGCGATGCGCACGTGTGCCGCCATGGCCAATTCGAGTCCGCCACCGAGGGCGAACCCGTTGACGGCGGCCACCACAGGCTTGCGGCTTTGCTCGACCCGGTCAAACAAGTCGCGCTGTCCGCGCCGTGCCAAGTCCTCGCCTTTGGCTTGGTCGAAGTCCGCAAATTCCTTGATGTCCGCGCCGGCCACAAAGGCTTTCTCGCCCGCGCCCGTAAGGACGATGACCCGCACATCGTCGTTGTCTTGGGCGGCTTCGAGGGCGGCACTCAGGGCGTCAATGACGCTGCGGTTGAGCGCGTTGAGCGCTTCGGGACGGTGAATCGTCAGGGTGAGGATTCCGTCCTCCAGGGATTTCAAAACTAGGGACATGAACGTGGGGTTGCGAGGTCGCGTTACAGGACCAAATTACACAACGCGACCCTCGGAATCCTGCCCCGGACGGCTTGACAACAAACGTTGTGTGTACGGATGTTGTGGACAACTCAGGATTTGGTCTGCGGGGCCTTCTTCCACGATCTCACCGGCCTGCATCACGGCAATGCGGTCGCACACGGCACCCACCACATTCAGGTCGTGGCTGATGAAGAGGAAGGTCAATCCGCGGCGTTCACAGAGTGTCTGGAGCAAGTCCAAAATCTCCGCCTGGATCCTCAAGTCCAGCGCCGCGACACTTTCGTCGAGCACCAAGAATTCAGGCGAGAGCGCCAACGCCCGCGCCAGCACAATCCGTTGCCGTTGACCCCCGCTGAAACTCCCGGGACGCCGCGTGGCATCCTCGGCCGACAGCCCCACTTCCTCGAGCAATTCCCGGACCGACTGCCCCTCCGCCGCAAGGCGTTGGTTCACGGCCTCTTGCAGGGCTGCGCCGATGGTCATGCGCGGATTCAGGGCCGAGAAAGGGTCCTGAAACACGGGCTGTGCGAGCCGTCGAAACGTTCGACCCTCCGCCGCACCGCCTTTCCACATCACCTTGCCTTCGTCCGCGTGGTCCAGCCCCAGCATCACGCGCCCGAGTGTGGATTTTCCGGAGCCACTTTCCCCCACGAGCCCCACGCGTTCGCCCTTGACAATGGCCATGCTTACGCCTTTGAGCGCCTCGAAATGGGCCAGGGGTTTCCCCCAAAGGTTCTTCTTTGTCACATAGCGTTTGACCACCCCCCGCGCTTCCATCAGCGGTGCCCCGTCTTTTGCATGCGCATCGGCTGTGCTGGTCGCAGGCGACGGCATGGCCGCCAGCAATTCCTGCGTGTAGGGATGGGAGGGGCGTGTCATGACATCAGCGCAGGGCCCCGACTCGACCACCTCGCCGTGCCGCATCACCACCACGTGGTCGGCGATGTCTTTCACCACGTCGAGGTCGTGCGTGACAAACAGCACCCCAATGCCCCGTGCGTCGCGCAGCTCCTGAAGCAAGTCGAGGATGGCGCGCTGCACCGTCACGTCGAGGGCGGTCGTCGGCTCGTCAGCCAGCAACACCTTCGGATTGCAGGCCAAGGCGAGGGCGATCATGACGCGTTGCTTTTGGCCTCCGCTCAGTTCGTGGGGGTATTTGCGCTCGGACCCCTCGGGCAAGCCGACTTCGGCGAACAAGCGCGCGACCTCGGCCTGGGCTGCCTCGCCGCCCAAGCCTTGATGAAGTTCAAGCGGCTCGGCGACCTGCGCTCCGACCCGCATCGACGGGTTGAGCGAGGACATCGGGTCCTGAAACACCATCGCAACGTCGCGCCCCACCGGGGCGTGATGCGCGTCCGGGGCCGCCCAAAGCGCGTCCTCCGGGCCGCGGACTTCGCCGCCCACGAGTTTGCCCGAGCCGGGCAACAGGCCCATGACGGCCAGGGATGTCAGGGTTTTTCCAGAACCGGATTCGCCGACGATGCACGTCGTAGCGCCCGCCCAAACGTCACACGACACCCCTTTCACAACGGGCTCTCGGCCGTCAAACGCGATGCACACATCGCGCAAGGAAAGGAGGGGCGTGTCGCTCACAGGCGGAAGTTACAGCGTGCCGCGGCTCTCTTGCTCGCGCTCGATGGCTTCAAACAGGGCCTTGAAGTTGCCCTTGCCAAAGCTCTTGGCACCCTTGCGTTGGATGATCTCGAAGAACATCGTTGGACGGTCGACCACAGGCTTGGTGAAGAGCTGAAGCAAGTAGCCCTCGTCGTCGCGGTCGATCAAGATGCCGAGTTTGCGCAGGGGCTCGAGGTCTTCCTCGATTTCGCCGACGCGGTCGAGGATGTCGTCGTAGTAGTTGTCCGGGACGTAGAGGAACTCCACGCCACGGTCTTTCAGGGCGGTCACCGTGCTGACGATGTCGTCGGTGGCAACGGCGATGTGCTGCACGCCCGCGCCCTGGTAGAAGTCGATGTACTCCTCGATTTGGGATTTCTTGCGGCCCTCTGCAGGTTCATTGATGGGGAACTTGATGCGGCCGTTGCCGTTGCTCATCACTTTGGACATGAGCGCGGTGTATTCTGTGGAGATGTCCTTGTCGTCAAACGACACGAGCTGGGCAAAGCCCATCACCTCGGCGTAGAATTTGCACCAGGTGTTCATTTCGCCCCAACCGACGTTTCCGACCATGTGGTCGATGAACTTGAGGCCCACAGGTGCGGGCTTGAAGTCGGGGTTCCAGGCGCGGTAGCCAGGGAGGAACACGCCGTTGTAATTCTCTCTCTCCACGAAGACGTGGATGGTGTCGCCGTACGTTTTGATGGCGCTGAGCACCACCTCGCCGTCGCCGTCGCTGCGGACTTCCGGTTCGAATTCGGCCACGGCGCCACGCTTGGTCGTTTCCTCAAAGCTTTTGCGCGCGTCTGGCACCCAAAGCGCCACCGACTTTACGCCGTCCCCGTGCTTGTCGAGGTGGGCGTTGAGTGCTCCACCTTCCTTGAGCGGCGTGGTGAGGACGAGGGTGATTTTGTCTTGGCGCAGCACGTAGCTGACGCGGTCCTTGCTGCCGGTCTCAAGGCCTTTGAACGCCAGCGGCTGGAAGCCCCAAGCCGCCATGTAGTAGTAGGCGCTTTGCTTGGCGTTGCCGACGATCAACTCCACGTGGTCCGTGCCGAGCAGCGGCAGGAAATCGTGGGCTTCGGGAACGACTTTTTCGAGATTGGTGGTGGATTCGGTTAGCATGTCTTCCAATTCTTCGTGGAGGTCGTACAAGTCGAGGGTGTGCCGTCAAGTCGGGTCACAACCAGCTTTGGTGGTAGCCCTGCAACTCGAGGTCGAGGGCTTGTTGGGTCACTTTCAGGGGACGGAAGGTGTCGACCATGACGGCCAACTCTTCGGTGCGCTCCTTGCCGATGCTTCCCTCGTACGTTCCGGGGTGCGGTCCGTGCGGGATGCCTGCAGGGTGGAGGGTGATTTGCCCTGGACCCACCCCCGTGCGGCTCATAAAATCGCCGTCCACGTAGTACAG
>PKDW01000056.1 GCA_002863145.1 Flavobacteriales bacterium | reverse complement strand
CGCCAAGGCCGCCGCGTCCAACCAGCGCACCGAGGGAGCTTCCGACCAAAAACAGGACCATGCACCCCAAAGCAAGGATGTACTTCCTGTGCCATTCGATGTCGTGTCGGTGCTGGCGAAGCCGCTTGCCCTCCATGTTCGAGATGGCGTTTTCCAGGCTGCGAATGTGGTTGCGGGTGGTCCCTTTGGCTTTGTCAAAAGCGCGGCCTCGGGTCACGGGATTCAGCGAAGCGTGCCACGGAGTCAAGGAGGAGGCTTGTGGGGTGGACCCTGCGTTGGCGAACCATCCTGTGGAGTCGGCCAAGCGTTCCAAGTTGCGCCGGCCGTATTGCACCAAATCTGCACGCTCATTGGCAATGTTGTCCTTCAGGGAGTCGCTGTAATGGCTGAGTTCCGCGAGATTCATTCGTTCGTAGGACCGGCGGAACAGGTCTTCGTTGGCCATCGAGAAATCGAGGCTATGAAGGGGAATGCGCAGGGTTTGGGTCCCAAACCGACTGTGGATGTGCGGATGCACGCGCTCCTTGTTGCGCGACATGGTCTCTTGGTGCTCCTCGTAGCTGACGCCCTGGTCCAATTCCACCACCAACGCGCCGTCGTCCTGGGTCATCCGCCCGTGTTCTGCGTGGACCACAAGGACGCTTCGGCCCTTGGGGTCCCGGTGGTCATGAATGAGCACGTCGTCGAGGGTGCCGTCCGGGTGCTTGGTGCCCACGCGGATGGAAAACCCGTCGATGCCATTGTAGAATACGCCTTCGCGGATGTTGAGGGCGGGTTTTTGTTTGGTGACCGAGTAGAGCAGGGCGCGGAAGCGCATGTTCGCAGCTGGCCATCCGGTGTTGCTGAACCACAACGCACCGCTGCAGATGAGCGTCATGCACAGCACCAAGGGGCGAAGGATGCGGAGGAACGACATGCCTGAAGCTTTCATGGCCGTCAACTCGCTGCGCTCGGCCAGGTTGCCCATGGCCATGATGGACGCGACGAGGACGGCAAGTGGTAGAGCAAGATTCACCAATCGCGCGGACGCGAAGACCATCAGTTTGAAGACCACCCACAGGTCGAGGCCTTTGCCGATGAGGTCGTCGGCGTAAACCCACAGGAATTGCATGTCCAAGATGAACAGCGCCACGGGCAAGGTGACGGCGAAGGGGCCGAGAAAGGCACGAAGCATGAGCCGGGACATCCGCACATCGCGAAGATACTCGTCCGAAGTCGTGTACCTGAACTGGGAAATCGCCGAAACCACGCGTTTGATACGAATTCAATGTTGGATCCTGGCCGCCACAATGGCCGCTGGAATGCTCTTATCAAGTTGTTCTGCGCCACCCCAGAGGGAGGTGACTTTGCGCCGGCACCCGAGAGGGAGTCCCAGGCGAGTGCCCCGTACGACAAAGGATTTGTCTGGAGGACCGAGCAATTCAGCTTTTTGCCAAACGTGAACTGAGGAAAGGCTGACGCGGGAAATTCGCATCAACCATGAAGTCACGGCCCCCGTCATGCAACATCGCGACGGGGCTCTTTGTTGTTCCTTTGCACTCCTGAAAATTCACCTCCATGATTCGATTGTCTCTCATCGCAGGTGCCTTGTTTGCAACCGCGTCCATGCACGCCCAAACCCCTTGCGTCGACGGTTTTGCCGGCGATTACCCATGCGAGGGTTTGGATTTGTTGTCCGTGCGTTCGCTTGAAGCATTGGGTGGAGGCGCCAACGGCAACGATTGTTGGGGATGGGTCGACCCTGATTCCGACCGAGAGTTTGTGCTTTACGGCCGGTCCAACGGCTTGTCTGTGGTGGAGGTCACCGACCCTGTGAATCCTGTTTTTGTAGCGCGGGTCCCGACAGCGACTGTCCAAAGCTTGTGGCGGGACGTGAAGGTCTACGACAACCACGCCTTCATCGTGAGTGAGGCGGCAGGTCATGGCATGCAAGTGGTGGACTTGACGCAGGTGCTCGATGTGGAGTTGGCTCCCGCGACCTTGACGCCTGTGGCTGTCTACTTGGGCTTTGGGAATGCCCACAACATTGTCATGAATGAAGCCTCAGGTCATGCCTTCGGGGTGGGGACCAACACCGCCGGTGGAGGGCTGCACGCGGTGGACGTGTCGGACCCGACCAGCCCCATGGCTGCAGGCACGTATGAGGGTGCCTACACCCACGACGCTCAGGTCGTCATGTATGAGGGTCCGGATGCCGATCACGCCGGCCATGAAATCGCATTTTGCTTCAACGGGAGTGCCGGCGTGGCCATTGTCGATGTGACTGACAAAATGGACATGCAACTCGTCTCCTCTTTCAATTACACGCAATCGGCATACACTCACCAGGGTTGGCTGAACGAAGACCAAACCATGGTTTACTTCAACGATGAATTGGACGAGCAGGGATTTGGCAACGGCACAAGGACGTACATCGCAGACGTCAGCGACTTAGACAACCCTGTGGTGTTGGGTTTTTATGAAGCGGACAACACATCTGTCGATCACAACCTGTACATCCGAGGAAACAGAGTGTACGCCTCCAATTACATGAGCGGGTTGCGGGTGTCCACGATTTTACCCAATGGCAACCTCGAACCGTATGCGCACTTTGATGTGCGTCCCGACTCGGACACCACGTCGTTCTACGGCACGTGGAGCAACTATCCCTTCTTCCCCAGTGGCAACATTGCCATTTCGTGTCGTGGGGTCGGGTTGTTCATGGTGTCAGACCCCAGCTTTGTGCCGACCGCGGTGTCTGAGTCGCTTCCTACGGTCGAGGCCTTGGAAGTGCATCCCAACCCTGCACGCGGCACGGTTACTCTGTCTGGCATGGATTCGGCGCAACGCATGCGGCTGTTGAATTTGATCGGCAAAGAAGTGCGTCCTTGGCAGCGCGTCCCTGGCTTGCAAGGACTGAATGTGGATGTGTCCGACCTCGGCGAAGGGATCTACTTCATCCAGGTCGAATCCGCGACAGGCGTGGTACGGACCACGCGCTTGGTCGTCCAGAAGTGAGTTTCCATGGCCTGAGAAGCTGAGCGCAATTAGCTGCGCGCGTTCATCAACTCGTGCATGATTTCCCGACAGTCGTTGGGGTGCAATGCACGGCGTAGTTCGCCTTCGTGGGCGAGGCTGATGGTGCCGGTTTCTTCACTCACAATCCAAACCAATGCGTCGGTGACTTCGGACAATCCCAGCGCGGCCCGATGACGCATGCCCAATTCTACGGGGAGGTGGGTGCTTTGGCTCACGGGAAGCACACAGCGAACGCCGCGAATGCGTCCCACAGCGATGTAGAGGCCACCGTCGTGCATGCTGCATTCCTTGTGGAAAATGGCCTCGATGAGCGGCGCATAAATGTCCGCGACAAGCTTGGTGGAGCTCTGGATGTGGTGGGTGAGGTCGGATTGACGTTGCACAATGATCAAGGCACCTTCTTTCCGCGAAGCGAGACGCTCCAAGGCCCGAACGACTTCCTCCACAGGAAAGGCGGAGCGGGCTTCTTGCGTCTTTTGGGGAAGGAATCGAATCAGCCACTCAGGCGGCTCCTTGAACGAGGCCCGGTCCCCGATGGAAAACAGGAATTGCCTCAATTCTTGCTGGAACACGATGATGATGGCCAAAATCCCGACGGCAATGAACTGACCGAGGATTTCGCTCATGAAGTTCATGCCCACCACGGTCACCACTTGCCAAATGATGTAGATGGCAAGCAGACCCAAGAAGACAGGGATGGCAGAAGTGCCCTTGGTCAGGCGGTAGAGCCAATAGACAATCAGCGCGACCAACACGAGGTCCAGCGCCTGCAAGCCCATCTTCACGAAAGGGGCGATGGCTTCCCACAACTCGAATGCCAGCAATCCAAATGTCATGGGTGCGAAGTTCGGGATTCTGTCAATGCGTTGTAAAGCTTGACCACTTCCACGGCTTCTGCCACGTCGTGGACGCGCAGGAGGTGTGCACCGCGGTCGACGGCCCATGCGTGCAAGGCGGTGCTGCCGTTCAGCGCGTCGTCGCTCGACACGTCGAGCACCTTTTGAATCATCGATTTTCGGCTGACCCCAACGAGCAACGGACAATTCAACGCCAAGAATTCTGGCAGCGCGTCGAGGAGGGCGTAGTTGTGCGCGACCGTCTTGCCAAACCCAAAGCCCACATCGGCAATCACGTCTGTGATGCCTGAGTCGTAGGCGCGGAAGAGCTTGGTTTGGAGGTTTTGGTACACGTCGCTGACCACGTCGGTGTAGGTCGGGTTGGCCTGCATGGTCGCGGGCGTACCCTGCATGTGCATCATGATGTAAGGCGCGCGGGCATCCGCCACAACCTTCCACATCTCGGGGTCGGCGTCGCCGCCGGAGACGTCGTTGATCAAGTCGGCGCCGGCATCCAGCGCCCGGCGGGCCACCGAAGCGTGAAAGGTGTCGATGCTCAGCAGGGCGTCCGGGTGGGCGTTTCGGAGGGCGTTGAGGACGGGAGAGAGACGCGCCCATTCTTTGTCCGCGCCGACCTGCTCGGCGCCGGGCCGCGTCGACTGGGCCCCGAGATCCAGTACGTCAGCCCCTTCACGGATCATCCGTTCCGCCTGCGCTAAGGCGCGTCCAGTGTCGTTCCAAGCCCCGCCGTCGTGAAACGAGTCGGGCGTGAGGTTGAGGATGCCCATTACCCAAGTTTGGTGAAAACTCCTCATGGAACCGCGGACAGAAATCGAAGGGGACAAGACCTGCATTGTAACTTGCCGCAAGTTAGCATGGACACCCTCGCCCAATACGACGCTTGCCTCGCAACTTGTGAGGATTTGTTCAAGCGAAAGACCCTGGATTATGGCACGGCATGGCGCATTTTGCGTCCTTCGTCGCTCACAGACCAAATCTTCATCAAGGCCAACCGAATCCGCACCATCCAGCAGGTGGGTGAGTCGAAGGTGGATGAAGGGGTGGAGTCGGAATTCGTCGGCATCGTCAACTACTGCTTCATGGCCATGGTGCAATGCCGCTTGCCCGAAGGGGGTCCCATGGAGCTCGCTGTCGAGGAGGCCAACCGGCTGTACGATACGTCCAAAGACGAGACCCGGGCGCTCATGCAAAAGAAGAACCACGACTACGGAGAGGCATGGCGCGACATGCGCATTTCGTCCCTCACGGACCTCATCCTCATGAAGGTGCTGCGGGTGAAGCAAATCGAAAACAACGACGGCAAGACCGTCGCGAGCGAAGGGGTCGAAGCCAACTATATGGACATGGCCAACTATGCACTTTTTGCATTGATTTTGAGTTCAGAACAAAGTTCCAATTAAATCAAAGATTGAGTAAATGTTGAAGGCGCTTGATGGATTGACTTGGCTCTCGCGGATGCTCGTGGGTGCGCTTTTTGTGGTCTCGGGATTGATCAAATCAAACGATGCCCTTGGCTTCATGTACAAGCTCGAAGAATACTTCGAACCGGGTGCGATGAATCTCGAATTCCTTGCGCCATGGGGCTTGGAATTGGCCGTGTTTGTGTGCATCGCGGAAATCTTGTTGGGCATCGCCATTCTCGTGGGTGCGTTGCCTCGCTTGACCGCGGTGCTGACGACCGTCATGATGGTCTTTTTCACGTGGCTCACGTGGTACACGGCGACCTGCGACCCTTATGGCACCAAGCAAATTGTGGACGCTTCTGGAGCGGTGGTGGAAATTGCCAACCAATGCGTGCTGGAGTGCGGATGTTTTGGCAATGCCATTCCGTTGACGGCGTACCAGAGCTTCCTCAAAGATGTCGTGCTTTTGATTTTCGTGGCGCCCATTTTGGTGAGTGCCTTCCTTGGCCGCATCCAATTGAACACGCCCCGCCAGTCCACGTTCCTCTACGCGGGCGCCCTGTTGGTGACCTACTTGTTTGCCGAGGGCATGTTGGAGTGGGGATTCCCGGTGTTGTACTTGGCCCTCAACCTGATTGCGGCAGAGGCGGTGAAGCGCCGCAGCACCCATGCCCAAAAAGAATGGCTCATGGCATTGGCGGTGGTGGTCGTCAGTGGCTTCGTGCAGTTCTGGACCTTGACCCACTTGCCGCTCAAGGACTACAGGCCTTACGCCGACGGGGAAAGCATCATTGAGAACCGGATGAGCGCGGAGGAATTGGGCCTCGAAGGACCGGAGTTTGACAAGGAGATCCGCTTCTACCATCCTGAAACAGGTGCTGAAACGCTTGTCATGCAATCGCGCTACATGAATGAGAAGTTGTGGGACAAAAACAACGAGCCTGGCAAGACCTTCAACGAGACGTATCCAGAGGGAGATTGGGAAAACGCCAAGGAAGTCAAGGTCAAGGACGGCTACGAGCAACGCATCATGGATTTCCAGATGGTCGATGCGAGCGGGTTTGATTTGACCGACGACATCCTCGCCTCTGATAAGCCCGTGCTGCTCCAAGTGTCGAAGGATTTGGCCGCCGCGTCGATTGCGTGGCAGGACGACTTCAACGCCCTTGGCCAAGCGGCCACCGACCGTGGATGGTCCATGTACGGCCTCACCAACGCCACGGCGGAAGAGCATGCCGCCTTCGCAGCAGAGCAAGGCGCGACGTACCCGTTCCTGACCTGCGATCAGACGGAGCTCAAGATTGTCGTTCGTGCCAACCCGGGGCTCGTGTTGATCCAGAACGGTGTGGTGGTGGAGAAGTGGGCGGGACGCGATGTTCCGTCACCCGAAGACCTCGCCGAATTGCTGAACGGCCGCTGATGATGCAGCGCGTGCTTCACCAACTGGCCCAGGGATTGGGGGTGCTTTGGGGAAGCGTGACGTTGGTGTTTCTGATTTTCTCGCAAGTGCCGGATCCGGCGCGCGCCATCGCAGGCCAAAACGAACGCGCCGAAGCCATCGAGGCCTTCCGCGCCGCCCACGGCTTGGACTTGCCCCTCGGTGCCCGGTACCTGCACTTTCTCGGGGAGCTCTCGCCGTTGGGTCCCACTGACGGTGGCTCTTGGGGGCTCAAGTGGCCCGGATTGGGCACGAGCTACTTCGGGGGGCGTCCGGTGGTGGACGCCCTGGTCGAGGCTTTGCCTGCCACCATGTTGCTCGCCTTCGCGGCCATGGGACTCGCCCTCACCTTGGGCATTGCCTTAGGCTTGATGCTCGCATGGCGCGGGGACGGTCCGTTGGCGCGTGGCATCATCGGCGTCGCGACCTTGGGCATGAGTGCCCCGTCGTTCTTTGTGGCCATCTTGGTGGCGTGGGGACTGGGTGTCGTTTGGCACGACTACACGGGCCTGCCCGCAACCGGGGGTTGGCGCGTGCTCGATCCGTTTGAAGGTCCCCAGGTGGCTTGGAAGCACCTCATCCTGCCCGCCTTGACGTTGGGCATCCGCCCGCTCTCCGTGGTCATCCAACTGACCCGTAACGCCGCCGCCGACGTCTTGGAAGAATCATATGTCCGAACGGCCCGGGCCAAAGGGCTCAGGGGATGGCCACTCATGCGTCGCCATGTGTTTCGCAACGCCATGAATCCGGTATTGACGGCCGCAAGCGGCTGGTTTGCAAGCATGTTGGCTGGGGCGGTATTCGTGGAGTACGTGTTTGGGTGGAACGGCATGGGGCTGCTCATGTTCCGCGCACTGGAGCAGGGAGACTTGCCGGTGGTGATGGGAGGGGTGCTTTTGGTGGCCACGGCGTTTGTGGCGGTCAACGTCCTCGTAGACGTGATGTACAGTTGGCTTGACCCCCGTGTCAGGTTGGATTGACGGCGTCCGTAGCGGCGTCAGCTTCAACGCTCTCTTGAAATAACATCCAGC
>PKDW01000016.1 GCA_002863145.1 Flavobacteriales bacterium | reverse complement strand
GCTGCCGCCGGCGCCGTCGCACGGCGCATCCGCTGGTACATCGAGCCAGGACAGCGTGTCGAGCTCGGGGAAGAAGTGGGCTTCATCAAGTTTGGCTCCCGCATCGACGTTTTTCTGCCCTTGGGTTCGGAGATCCATGTCGGGCTCGAAGAGAAGGTGAAGGGCCGCGAGACGGTGCTGGCCACCTTGCCCCAATGAAGGGTTTGGTCTTCCCCTTTGTGAGAATTATTTTGGCGACCAAATCCACTTTAGATGAAACAATTTGCCTTTCTCGCGCTCGGTCTGTTGGCCGCTGCGCCCACGTTTGCCCAAAAGCACGCACTTGAGCGAACCCCTCAAGTCGCCCTCTCTGCCCGAGTGAAGGCGCCCATGCCCACCCACGCGGTGTTGGACATCGATCACCGTCCCGAAACGCCGGTGAATGCCCAAAACTTTGCCAGCGCGGACCACATTCAGTCGCGCGACCTCGTCATCGAACGTCAGGTGTTGGGCTTGACCCAGTACGACCTTCAATCCAACGCCGCCATCGACGACCGCATGGCGGGCAACGAAGCTGCGGTCAGTGCCGCATGGATCATGAGCTTGGACGTCAGTCCCTTCGAGGACCGCGGCTCCGGCTACAACTTCTTTGACGGCAACCTGTGGGGCGAGCAGCCTTATGAGCGGGTCGAAGACGTTCGCATCGGTTGGCCTTCCATCAACCACATGGGCGACGGCCGTGAAGTCATCATCAGCCATGCGGGCATTGAAACGGGACTCCACATGGTGCGCCGCGATGCGGGCACTGGGTCTTGGGAAGATTCAGACCTCCCCAACAACGCCTACCTCGAAGACAGCACCACCGTGGGCAACCTCTGGCCTCGTGCCGCAGTGGGTGGCTTGAACGACGAAATCATCCACGTCATTTGCATCACCACGCCCGTGGCGAACGGTGGTTTGGAGTACCAAGGTCAGGACGGCGCATTGCTCTACTACCGCTCACTGGACTACGGGGACACGTGGGAAATGCAAACCTTCCCGCAACTGGACACGTCCAACTTCATCAACATGAGCGCCGATGCGTACGCCATCCACGCCGATGGCGGTACCGTGGCTTTCGCGGTCTTCAATGACCTTCAGGACAGCTTCGTCATGATTTCGGAGGACGCAGGGGACAACTGGGAATACCACATCCTCGCGGACTTCCCGGTCGACATGTACCAAATCGACAGCGGCTTGCCCGACAGCCTCGGCTACGACTTTGACGGCGACGGCATTTTTGCCGAGTACTTGAACTCCGACGGAGCAGGGGATGTGCACGTGGACGAGTTTGGCACGGTCCACTGCGTGTTTGGGGCGATGTACTACGCAGATGCCGATACGACAGACGCCAACTTCAGTTTCTTCCCAGGCACCAACGGCCTCCAGTACTGGCGCGAAGACTTCGGCAACGACAGCAGCGTGACCATTGCGTACGCCTACGACATCGACGAAAGCGGTGGACTTGATTTGGAAGAGGAGATTGCCGCCTACTTCGTCAACCTTGCAGGCATCCCCAGCATGGGGTCCGATGAGGACGGCAACCTTTACGTCAGCTACAGCGCCATCATGGAGAACTACAGCTCCGGCACCCAAAACTACCGTCACGTGTACCTCGTGAATTCTCAAGACAACGGGGACACGTGGAGCAGCGACGACGCATGCGATTTGACGCCAGACATCGATTTTGATGGTTACGAGTCTGTGTTTGCGTCCATCAGCCCTCGTTTGACCGACCATGTGGAATTGATTTACCAACGCGACTTTGAACCTGGATTGCACATTCGCGGTGACGAAGACCCCATGGACGTCAATGAAATCGTGCACATCCGCGTGCCCATCGCGGACCTCGGCGAGTGTGCCGACATCGACTTCGAAGATTGGGTGGGTGTGGCTGAGGCCTTCCAGCCAGGTCAGGTTCAGCTGTTCCCCAACCCCGCGAATGCGCAGGTGGAATTGATCATCGACCGTCCAGGTGCGCACGACGTGCGCGTGTTGGACATCGAGGGCCGTCAGCACATGGCGTGGACCACCACGGGATTGGTGGAACGCATGGATGTGCGGGCGCTGACCTCAGGCATGTACTTCGTCGAATTGACCCAAGGAACGCAGCGCACGGTGGTGCGCCTGGCGGTCCAATGAGTTGACGGCTTTTGACATAGAGAAAGCGGCACTTCGGTGCCGCTTTTTTTGTCCCCCAACCCATCTTTGCGCCATGAACGTCCACTTGCTTTCCATAGGCGATGAGCTGCTCATTGGCCAAACCGCCAACACCAACGCTGCCTGGATGGGCAAGCGGTTGACCGAAGATGGCTGGCGGGTGTCTCGCGTGGTCACGTTGTCAGACGATCCAGACACGATTCGCCGAGAATTGGACCGTGCGCTGGAGGTGGCAGATGCCGTCCTGTTGACCGGCGGATTGGGACCCACCAAAGACGACCTGACCAAGCACGTTTTGGCCGAGCATTTTGGGACGGAGCTCGTGATGCACGAAGAAATCGCAGCCCAAATCCAAGCGTGGTTCGAGTCGCGCAATGTGCCGTTCTTGGAGGTGAACCGACTCCAGGCCATGTTGCCCCGCGCATGCACGGTGCTGCCCAACCCCCTGGGTACGGCCTCGGGCATGTGGTTTGAGCGGCCCTCGGGCAAAGTGGTGGTGAGCATGCCTGGCGTGCCCTACGAGATGGAGGGGTTGATGGACAACGAGGTGTTGCCTCGCTTGCGCAGCCACTTCAAGTTGCCAACCACGTTGTACGAAACCGTGGTCACTGCAGGCATTGGCGAGTCGTCGTTGGCCGCGCTGGTGGCCGAATGGGAGGAGGCTTTGCCGGCCAAAGGGGTGTCCCTGGCATATCTCCCTTCGCCGGGGCAGGTGAAGGTCCGCTTGGGCGTTCAAGGCCCTGCCGAAGATCGCACATCGCTGATGCAACTCTTGAAATTCGAAGCCGACACTTTTGTGGCTTTGGCCGCAGACCATGTCATTGGCTGGGGCAATTCGGGACTGCCTGAGGCGGTGCTCACCATGCTTCAGAAACGGAAGCAAACCGTCTGCACCGCTGAATCATGCACGGGTGGGCGCGTTGCGTCCATGCTCACCTCGGTGCCTGGCGCCAGTGCGTCGATGTGGGGCGGGGTGGTGGCCTACGACAACAGCGTCAAGAAAGAGATTCTGGGAGTGTCCCCCGAAGCCCTTGCCGAGTACGGCGCCGTCAGCGAGGTCGTGGTGAAAGCCATGGCACGAGGCGCCCGAATGCAACTGGGCACGGATTGGGCGGTCGCCACGTCGGGCGTGGCAGGTCCGAGCGGAGGAACGGAAGAAAAGCCCGTGGGCATGGTGTGGATGGCCGTTGCTGGGCTGGAGGGAGAACGGGCGTGGTGCCACCGGTTTGGTTCACAACGGGAGCGCATTGTCCAGCGGGCGTCACGCCGAATTTTGACCCATCTTCACGAAGCCTTGAGAGAAGGAGGGGATGGAGGTTGGATGAATGGCGAAAAAGTTGTTTCTTTGCAGTCCTAAAATTAGAGCCATGAGCCGCGTCTGTGAAATTACCGGGAAGAAAGTGATGGTGGGAAACAACGTTTCGCACTCCAATCGTAAGACAAAGCGTCGTTTCTACCCCAACCTGCAACGCAAGCGCTTCTACATTCCAGAAGAAGACCGTTGGGTGACCTTGCGCGTTTCTGCCAAGGCCATTCGCACCATCAGCAAGATTGGTGTGATCGCAGCCATGAAACGTGGCGAAGAACTCGGCGTTCTCCAGGCGAAGTAAGCGTCACGGACCTCTGGAGAGAAATCCTCCTTGCACAACGACCTGCCCCCTGGGGTGGGTCGTTTGCGTTTGTGCAAAATCCCTCGACCCCTTCGTGACCAAGGGACAAAAAAGACGCCCCGAAGGCGTCTTTTTTCGTGATGGTCAAACAGCCGGGGCCGGCGAGCCGAACCGAAAAGGTCAGGCGCTCAGTCGTTGCCCAAAATCAACGGCAACCCGTCGTCCCCGCCGCCCACAACCACAATCTTGGTGTTGTTGCTCTTGGCGATTTCCTTGGTGGCTTCAATGCCTTTCCATTTGAGCAGTTTTTCACTCAAGCCCTTGGAAATGATTTCCTCAAAATCCCGGATGCCAGCCGCTTCGATGCGAAGGCGGTCGGCTTCTTTTTGGGCTTTCTCCAGGCGGAACTCGTATTCCAATGATTCTTGTTCCTGTTGCAGCTTGCGCTCGATGGCCTGCTCCAACGTGGTGGGGAGGGTGATGTTCCTGATCAAAACGTCATTCAGCTGGATGTAGTTCTCGGCGAGCTTGTCAGCGAGTTGGTTCTTGATTTCCAACTGGATTTGCTCACGCTTGGTCGTGTTGAATTCCTCGGGGAGGTATTTGGCGATGACCTCGCGCGCGACGGAACGCATGGCAGGGCGGATCACCTTCTCTTCGTAGTTGCGCCCACGCTCGATTTCAAGGCGGCCGAGGTTTTCGTACTGTGGCTGCGTGAAGACCGTCATGTCCATGTTGATCTTGAGCAGGTTGGAGCTCAGGACCTCGAGGGCTTCCATTTGTTCTGTTTGACGGATTTCGTACTCATAGACCTTGTTCCACGGAGCTTTGAAGTGGAAGCCGCTCTTCAGAGGGGCTTCGTCGGGGTCAACGCCTTCGCCAAACGTGTGGAAGGTCAAACCGGCGTAGCCGGAGGGCACGGTGACCGTCAGGGAACCCCACAACATCACGACGGGGAGGAAAAGGATCAGGGCAACGAGGATGCCGCGCAAGCGTCGACGGTCCTCAGGGGAAGCAGACATGTTCATGCGGGAAAGATAGTTTGGGGAGCGACGAAGTCACAAGGTTTGTCGCCCACGATCACCGGATTTAACGGCCGCCTCCGGCGCGGCGAATGGCCCACTCGGCCGTCAGCAAGATCAGCAGGGTCACCAGCAGCCATAGCTGGGCATGCAAGGGCAGGCGTTCCGACGACGTGTGGACGATGTCCTGGCTTGGCGTGCGATTTGCGAAAGCGGTCCATGCTTTCCGAATGCGTTCCAAATCTTGGGGTTGGTCTAACGTCCCCAGGTATTTCCCTTCGGTGCGAAGGGCAAGCCTCTTGAGCAGGCCGTGGTTCGCAGGCGTGAGGCTTGCCTCGGCTTGAACCGCGTTGACGACGAGGCTGCCCTTTTCGGTGAGCGCCTCTCCATTTTGGGCACACGTGGCCACCCAATTGTAGACCCCCGGCAGGAGCATGCCAAGGTCCAAGTTGAAATCTGTGCCTCGCGGGTTCTCCACAAAGCGATGGACGGTGGGCTGTCCATTTTGCTTGGTCAGTTCGAGGGTCACTTCGACGTCCACCGTGGGGGAGAGGGAGGCGTCGTAGACCTCGGCCACCCATTCGCACCTGAGGTCTTCGTCGAGCCGCTCCGGGACGCGAACGCGAAGGCGTTTGACGTCGTCTCGGCTGCTGAGGTATTGCAGGGTGCGGTTGACCAATTCGTCAAAAGCGACGCTCTCTCCATCGTGACGGACGAGGTCCTGCATGCGCCATCTCCACAGTCCTTCGCCCAAGGTGACTGCGACGCGACGTGCGTCCCCTTCACGCACTGCCCAAAGCGGCCAATCCGTGCTCACGGGCCCCACCTGCTGGGTTAAGGCGGACACAAGTGCTGGGGTGGTGCTGTATTCGCCCGTGGGACACGCCAACGGCGGCCACACGGCGAGCATCCGGTCCAATTCGGAAGGGAGTGGGAACGATTCGAATGCCGCGGTGGTTTGGCCTTGGGCTTCGGTGATCAAGGGCTCAGGAGCGTGTTGGAATCCAACCACATTGAGGTCCCAGTCGTTCCACGTTGTGGAGGCGCCCCCCATCACCCAAATCGCACGGCCCTCTTGAATGGCATCCGTGACGGCAGAGGGCAGCAGAGAAGGCGTCAAGTGGTGGAGCACCAAGACGTCGTGGTCAGGCAAAGACTCACCAGCATCAAGCTCCGGGGCCCAGATTAACTCGGTCTCTTGGTGAACGTTGGTTTCTGCGGCGCTCCGAAGGACCGCGAGGTCGGGGTGGGGAGCCGCTGCGATGAAGAGGATTTTTCGGCGGCTTTCCAAGATGTCTATGGTGGCGCGCTTCCGGTTGTTGCGCGTGGTGACTTCGTTGCCGCTCCAAGTCGCCGTGGGCGAAATGGACGTTTGCAGGGTCATGGTTCCCGCCCTCTCCGCATCGACTTGGAGGGTCCATCGGGTGCTGCTGAAGCTGTGGTTGGGGGTCCACGTCGTGGTGCCCAAAGTCGTGCCTCCCGAGCTCAGGCGCAGCGTCATGGGGACACCTTCTGCGCCACGCGCTTGGGCCGTCACCTCCACAGGGAAGGCGTTGCCGAGGTAGGCGACCTCGTTGAGACGGAGCTTGGAAACCTCGAGGTCGGTGACGAGCGAGGTGTCGCCCGTGCCCACAAACACGTGGGGAACGTCCAGCCGTGCCGCCGTGAATTCTGGGTCGGGGCCGCGGTTTGCTCGGCCATCGGTCACGACAACCACGGCCGGGACATTGCGGTGAACGTACCTGTCTCGGATGGCTTCGAGTGCGGAACCCAAATCCGTCCGTTTGCCTGTGGGATTCCACGTCTCGACCTCCTTCACCTCACGGTCGAAGGAAAACAAATCGATGCCCCACTGTGCGTCTTGTCCCCAAGAAGTGACATCGGCCACCAATGCGTCCAAGGCTTCCTTCCTCTCTACGCTGTCTTGCCCCATCCATTGCGAGGAAGTGGCGTCCACCAACACAGGAAGCACCGGGGCTTCACGCGTTTCGGTGGTGCTGCGCAACATGGGGCTGAGCAGCAAGAACCCGAGGGTGCCCAGCACTGCAGCTCGCAGGAGCGCGAGAAGCCAAAATGGCTTGGGACGGTCTTCTCCCCAGCCATAGAGCAGGGCAGTCAACCCCAAGGCCATGCCCGCCAAGGCAATCCACTGCCATGGCTGGGCTTGAACGATGAGGTTGGAGAAGTCCATGGCGTAGCGGAGAAGCGCGCCTTCAGGCAGTGATCATGCCGCCGTCCACATTCAGGGTTTGGCCTGTGATGTAGGCGCTCATGTCGCTCGCCAAAAAGACGCACAAGTTGGCCACATCTTCAGGGGTGCCACCGCGCTTCAATGGAATGGCGTCGCGCCATCCTTGGACGGTGTCGGCATCGAGCTTGGCGGTCATTTCCGTTTCAATGAAACCTGGGGCAATGGCGTTGCATCGGATGTTGCGGCTCCCGAGTTCGAGGGCCACAGACTTGGTGAAGCCGAGGATGCCCGCCTTGGAGGCCGCGTAGTTCGCCTGGCCGGCGTTGCCTTGCACGCCCACGACAGAGGAGATGTTGACAATGGAGCCAGAACGCGCTTTGAGCATGGTGCGCATCACCGCCTTGGTCAGGTTGAAGCAACTCTTCAAGTTGACGCTGATGACGCGGTCCCACTGCTCCTCGGTCATGCGCATGAGCAGGGTGTCGTCCGTGATCCCCGCATTGTTGATGACGATGTCGACCGTGCCAAATGCTTCAACCACTTCGCCTACGAGACGCTCGGCATCGGTCATGCTTGCGGCATCGGACTGGAAGCCTTTGACGGTGCCGCCCCCGGCGCTGAGTTCCTGTTCGAGGGCCGCTGCGGCTTCGGCCGAGCTGCGGTATGTGAACGCCACTTTGGCGCCTTGGGCGATGAATTGTTGCGCGATGGCTTTTCCGATGCCACGTGACGCTCCGGTCACAATGGCCACTTTTCCTTCAAGGAGCATGAAATGTAGGTGTTGGTTCAATCAGGGTTGAGGTCAATGGGGGCATTCTCAGTTGGAAGGAACGAGGTCTGCGGCTTCTGCGATGAGTTCGGCGATGTCCTTCACGTCGATGGACGATTCGCGCTCGGCGTTTTTCACGCCGTCGGTCATCATCGTGTTGCAGAAGGGGCA
>PKDW01000123.1 GCA_002863145.1 Flavobacteriales bacterium | reverse complement strand
ACAGCCATTGAGGTTGCATTTCAGGTCCTCAGAAGGTTGTGTCGAAGCGCAGCATGACATGCCTAGGTGCCCCCAAGATGCCCGGCCTTGTGCTTACCACGCCATTTGTGACGTTGTTGACAATCAGCGAAAAACGCTGTCCCTTGGGCGCGGTGTAGGCCAAGCGAACATCCCATCGCTTGGCCCCGTCTGTGAATTGTTCACGGTAATTCACCAATCCGCTGATCAGCTCTTCAAAGTACCAGTCCACCGCATCGATGAAGCTTTGGTGATTCAGGGCAATGCCTGCAGTCCAAGGGCCCATGTCCCATTCCACATCCACTTTGAGCGCGCCTTTGTTCCGGTATTTGAGCAATGACCCGGCAGCCACCAGGCTGTCCCGCGCAGTAGAATCATTGGAGCTCAAAAAATTGTCCAAGAACACACCAAAATTGACCTGGGCCGTGTCGTTGACCAAATCGCCTGCGTAGTTGAAAGTGTATCCGGCCACCGTGCGCATGGGGACACCCCATACCTGCCCCTCACCCACTGCGCTGATCTCGAAGCCTGCAATGCGGGTTCTGCCCAGGTTCAAGGGTTGGAAAAAGAACTGCGGAACGCCATCTTCGATGATGATCGTCCCGTTCGAATCGGTGGCCGCCTGCAACGTGTACTCAATCATGTCATCGTAGTTGAGCACAAAGGCAGAGCCCTCCAGCAACAAGCTTCCCGCATCTCCTTTTAACTCCTGGACCAATCCCAACTCCCAATTGTTTCCCGCCTCGTTTTGAAGCCCGATGTTGCCCCGAATGTTGATCCCGTCGGTCAACGTGCCTTCGACGTAGCGCTCGGCGAGCGATGCAAAACGAAGCGACTCTCCGTAAGACAAGCGAAGGTTGGTGGACGGGGTGAGCTCCCGATTCAGCCCAAACCGCCACACTGGACCGGAAGATTCAGAGAAGATTCCTGGATTGACGTTGTGCTCGAAGCGGACACCGCCAGAAACCTTCCATCCGCGATGGGCCCATTCGATCTGGTCAAATTGGGCGACGTTGAACGTCAGGAGTTCAATGCCTGGATACAGACTGGAGAAGGACTTTTGCATGGATCCAAAGCCACCCACTTGCATCGTGAGGTTCAGTCCGAGTGCCCGGGAATACCGGTATTGCCCCATGCTCAACGTGCTTGTCATGGTCGGCTCGGGACGTGAACCAAAGCGCGACGTTTGGTACACCCGCGTGTTCAAGTGGTGCGTTCCTCCCTCCAAGGGCGCGTAAGTGGCCCATGCGTCTGCATGCCAGTTGGCCCATCGGTCTTCGCTCGAGGTTCCGTCCATGGGCATGTACGCGCTTGTGGTGAAATCGTCCCACAAAATGAACCGGCCCATTTGCTGGTATTGTCCTTGCACCGCACCGCCAAACTGCCATTTGGGCGACAAGCGATACCTGAATTTGGCGTTGGCGCGGATGCGCTGCTCGTGTCCCACGGAGAGGTAGGTTTTGTCCGAGAATACACTCCCTCCCGCCACGAAGTCCAGTTTGCCAAAAGCCTGCCTGTGCGAAGCACTCATGCCATTGGAGATGGGCGAATAACTATGGTCCCACCACCGCCATTGGGTCGAGTCTGGATCCGAGTACACCCCGTTGAAAACGCTCACCACGGTTTCAGGCTCCTCCCCAGGCCACACCGTGCGCATGTGGATGACGCCATTGGAAGCTCCGGAACCATACATGGAGGAAGCTGCCGCCTTGACGACCTCCACCTGCCCCACGTGTTCCATGGGCAGATACGACCACCAGATTTCGCCCAAATCTCCTGAAAGCAAGGGCAATCCATCGAGCAACATCTGGACGCGGCTGCCCACCCCGTAGCTGTAGCCACTGCCCCCGCGGATGCTGACCTGTCCGTCAAGGATGGAGACGCCAGGGGTTTTGGACACCAGCCCCTTCAGATCGAGTGCATTGGCCGCCTCCGCCAGATACGGCTTCAGCACAGTGACCGGAACCGTTTCCTCCTGCACGGTAGACCCGGAGATGCTTGCCGTCACCACCACTGCTTCCAACACTTCCGCTTGTGGCGTCAACACCACGCGTCCGCCCAAACTGGCAATCCGCTTGCACGACAGGGTGACGGTTTCGTAGCCCACAAAACTGAATGCGGCCCAACATGGATCCTCGCACGGCACAGAGACACTCGGGTTCTTGACTCGGCCCTCGACATCTGTGGAGAGCACTTGCAAGGCCACGCCTTCCTTACAGCCCACTTGAATCGTCACTCCAGGCAACGGTTGCCCCTTGTCATTCGCCCCATCCAGCGTTGTCCAATGCGTCACCTCTTGTGCCCAACTTGCAGCGCCAGTGAGCCAGAACATCACAGACAGCGCCAAGAAGGACTTCTGTTGTTTGAACATGCGGCAAGATGTTGAGAACGATGGCGAAGTCGTCTTTCTTCTCCCCCAAACTTCTCCACGTGCGCGGCCTTTTCTTTCACATCTTGCATCATGAAGCAATGCATTTCTTTGTTTGGGTTGGGGCTTGTGGCGTTGAGTGCGTGTCGACCTGAAGCGACTTGGCAAAGCTGGGAGGCCCCGAGTGCCATCCGAACCTTGGACGTTTTGGCCGAGGGTCACATTCGCTATGCAGCCGCAGAAGGCTGGGTGGGACAAACGCTAGACCATGGCGAAACGTGGACACAGACGCAATGGTTGGCCCCCGACTCCACCACCCCGTCCTTTCGGTCTTCGGCGTCCAATGGGACCCATTGGTTTGCGGCGTCCATCGCCTCACCCGCTTGGATTGCCCAAGCCCCATTGCGTTCCCTCGAACCCACTTGGGTCCATCACGACACGAGTGCCGCTGTGTTTCTGGACGCCATGGCATGGTGGAATTCAGAAGAAGGACTGGTGTTTGGCGATCCCGTGGACGGCTGTCTCACCCTGCTCGAGACCCGAGACGCAGGCCAAAGTTGGCAGCGTCTTTCTTGCGACGACGTTCCCCAACACACACCAGGCGAAGCTGGTTTTGCCGCTTCCAATGGCAACATCTGCATCCAAGGTGACACCGCATGGGTCTTCACGGGAGGCGTTGCCTCTCGCTGTTTACGCAGCTCCGACCGCGGGCACAACTGGAAAGCCATCGGTCTGCCCATTCGCCAGGGAGAATCCATGACTGGGGTATTTGGGGCTTCTTTTGCCAATGCGAGGGACGGTGTGGCCATTGGTGGGCACTGGGAGCACCCCGACGACAACGTCGGTAACCTCATCGCGTCTGCAGATGGAGGGACGACGTGGACGCCGATTTCGGAAGGTGCAGGTCCAGGCTATCGCTCCTGCATCCAACATCACCCGAGACGCAGCCAAGAAATCGTTGCGGTGGGATTCAAGGGCATGGATGTCAGTTTCGACGGTGGGCAAACTTGGGAGCATGTCCATGATACGAGCGCCTACGTCGCGCGGTTTGCGCCGGAGGGTCGTACCTTGTGGTTGGCAGGCAAGGACCGCATCCACCGCGTGGATTGGGACAACTTGGCCTCCGAATTGTAACCATGCCTTCGACCCCTCCCGATCTGCTTGCCCGACTTCTGAAAGACGTCGAACGCGCAAGTGGCATGGAAATCACATGCACCCGGGACTGTGAGGTGCTGAGTGAAGAACTGCGCGCCTTCGACGGTCGATTCCCCGTAAGCGTGTCGACGCTGCGGCGATGTTTTGGGTTGATTGAAGCGCCAGGAAACTTTTCCCAAACCACGCTGAACACCCTCGCACGCTACGTGGGCCACTCCTCCTTCCGCGCTTGGTCTAGCAATCCCCAGGACCCGACGACTGCAGCCCGCACGCGCAACCTCGCCCAACTCTCGGACCTGGGCAAGGTCAACCTGTCTCCTGCGGATTCAGCAGCTTCACCCAAACCGACGGAGATGCCCATCGCAAGAGGAGGTGCAGGTGAAGTCATCCCCAAAAGGGCAGCTGAAGCCCAAGCGATTGTGGAATCTTACATTCACCGTCTTGCCGATCCCAAGCAGTTTCATCTTTCTCCCAAGGAATTTTCGATGCTCAAGGCCGCGGTGTTTGACATCTACGAACGCGGCAATGTAGATGTGGCCCAATGGATGCAGGTGGTCAGCCATGAGCACTTGCTGAGATTTGTGGTGGAGCAATTTCCGCCGCTCGATTTCATGAACACATTCGGCGGGCCCATGGTCGAGGAATTCAACAAAGTCTTTCGCGCACCCTCTGATGCGATGTACGGACACGGCATCCTTGCCTCAGGTCTGATTGCAAGGGATGAACCTTGGTCGCGGGTGCTCAACCACCTTCCACAGTTGAGCGCATTGAATCCCGGCATTCACCCCTTGGTGCAAGCGCGTGCCATTGGCATTCAGCTGCTGGCCCCACGGGAGGGCAATGGCTTCGACTCAAGCTGGACAGAGGCCAAAACGCTCGCCCTTCAAGGACTTCGTGAAGACCAAAACATTTGGCCCCGTTGGGCCCATCAAAATTGCTATTTCGCCTTCAACCTGGCAGACTGGGCCGTGCTCTCTCGAGATCGCGAAATCATTGAAGCGGTAAGCGAAAACATTCAGGCCTTTCGCGCCCAACAGGATTGGTACAACCGCAGCAGCGCCATTGAAACCATCCTGTCCATCCGACAAGTGTGGAATTGGATTTCTCTCGACCGAAATGACGACGCCCTCCAACTGATGGAAAGTGTCGAATGGCCCATCGTCCATTCATTTGAAGTTCGAACCCTAGGCATGTGGTACCATGCCGCCCGCCTCGTTCTCGGTTTGGCTCCCAAAGAGTTGTGTGAGGCAAACCTCCGGTATGCCGTCAGTTTGACAGGCTACTCCGGATTTGGGCGACGCATTCATGCGCTTGTCAAAGATCACGAATTGGGGCAAAAAAAATGACCTGCCAGAAAGCAGGTCATTGTCAAACAAACATTTGGTTGAGGTGCCACCCCTCCGAGGTGGCGCGCGAATGTTTCAAATAAATCCCGCATATGCCACTTGCTTGCATGCAATGACCGATATTGAACTGATATGAACGGAAATGAACTTATCGAAGACAATGTGACTCAGCGAATGTGATAAAAGGTGTCTCGTGCGAAACGGAAGCGCTCACCATACACCCCTTTGGCCGTTCTTTTTCCTGCGGACACCACCATGCAGATCTCGGCACGGCGTGGCAACGCAAGGAGTTTTTTGATCCGTCTGCTGTCCATGCCTTCCATGGGGCAGGTGTCATACCCCTCAGCACGCATGGCCAACATGAAGTGAGCCGCTGACAGCGCCGTGCTTTTGTGCGCCCACACACGCATGTCTGACCTCCCAATGGGCTCACGTGGCGTGGCCTGGGTCAACCCACGTAAGGGGAACCACAGCCGCTTCACCCATGCAAAGACACCTTGGGTGTACGCAATGCGTGTGATTTTGGTGAAGTATTGATACGCCCTCTCAGGCATGTTGCCGCGACGGTCAAACTCTTGAAGGGTCCATGCATTGTTGCGACGCCACAGGTCTGGCCGCGCGACAAACACAAACAACTCCGGGGCGGTGGACGCTGCGGGTTGTCCCAAACAGGCTTTCACCAATTTTTCTTTGTTTTCGGAGGAAGCCACCCGGTACAATTCCCAGCATTGCAGGTTGGACGAGTTGGGCGCCTTTTGGGCTGCGTCCACCACCCTGTCGATGACCTCATCGGGGATGCCGTCCTGCGCATAGATGCGGGTGCTTCTCCTCGAGTCCACCACGTCGTAAAACACTCCCGCGTCGAGCTTTGGCATGTCCATGGCCGCATCAGGCTCGGCCGACACCGAAGAAAACATCTTCACTTTCACCATGCCCCAAAGGTCAACAACGTCGATTGATTTCAGTGCGGCGATCCGTCAATACGCCCCTGCAACACGTGTGGGACGTCCTCTGGTTGGTCCCACTTTAATGCAGTGATGAAACGATGTCCCGCCCGCTCTGCTTCAGTGTCGTTGCGCGCATGGACCAGGGCCAACACGTCACCCTCCTTCTTGGACTCGCCTGCCCGGGCGATTTGACTCAATCCCACCGAACGATCGATGGGTGCGTCGGGTTGGGTGCGTCCCCCACCGAGCTCGACCACGGTCATGCCCACTTGCCGGACATCGTACCCTGACAGCACCCCTGAACGAGGCGCTCGGATGGGGCGAACGACAGGGGCTTGAGGCAGGACCTTTTCCGGATTCTCAGTCACCTTGGGGTCGCCGCCCATGGCCTCGATGCTGGCGGCCCAAGCCGACAACGCAGATCCACTGTCAAGGGCACTCAACAAAGCCGCTGTGGCCGAAGAGGGGTCAGGGCACACGCCAGCTTGCACAAGCAGCGTACTCCCCAGCGCCATGACCACCTCGTGCAAACGAGGGTGCCGTGAGGCAGGATCCATGAGGTAAGACACGGCCTCTTGCACTTCCAGGGCATTGCCTGCAGACCAGGCCAGAGGCACAGACATGTCCGTCAACAGCGCTGACGTCTTCATGCCGGCGCCATTGCCCACCGCGACCATGCTCTCCGCCAAGCGCCGTGCCTCTTCCGCATCCTGCATGACTGCACCGTTTCCACATTTGACGTCGAGCACGAGGTGCTGGAGGCCTGCCGCCAATTTTTTAGATACGATGGAGGCCGTGATCAGTCCGAGGTGCTCCACGGTGGCCGTGACGTCGCGCGTCGCATACATGCGTCGGTCGGCCGGGGCGAAGTCGTCAGTTTGGCGCACAATGGCAAATCCGTGTTGTTCCACGACGCGCTGGAAATGGGCTGCGTCCACCCCGGTTTGGTACCCAGGAATGGCCTCGAGCTTGTCGATGGTCCCGCCCGTGTGCGCCAACCCCCGGCCGGCAATCATGGGCACGTGAGCGCCACATGCTGCGAGCATGGGTGCGAGCATCAAAGACACTGTGTCTCCCACGCCTCCGGTGCTGTGTTTGTCCAAAATTGGACCGTGCAAGCGGTCGTGGTTCCAAGACAACACGCGTCCTGAATCGCGTACGGCCAGCGTGAGGGCGACCCGTTCGTCCACGTCCAAATCCTGGAAGAAAACCGCCATGGAAAAGGCGGCGATTTGGGCCTCTGTCACCGCGCCCGAGGTCACGCCCTCCACAAAGGCTGTGATTTCCTCCAAAGACAGGCGCTGTCCCTCCCGCTTCTTGCGAATCCACTCTTGGGGCAGCCCCACGCCTTGACGCACCGATTTGCTCATGCCATGGCGACGAAAAAGCCGGCAATGGTTCCCGACATCAGGTTGGACATCGTTCCCGCCATGACCGCCAACAACCCCATCCGGGCAATGTCTTTCCTGCGCGAGGGCGCCATTCCACCCAGTCCACCCAACAAAATGGCAATTGAGCTCAGATTCGCAAACCCGCAAAGGGCAAAGGACACAATGGCCGTGGTCTTTGGTGACAGCACCACTTCTGCGCCGTCGGCGAGGAATGGGGCGAAGTTCAAGTAAGCCACAAACTCATTGACCACCAATTTTTGCCCAATGAACGATCCCGCTGTCACGGCCTCTGCCCAAGGCACACCCAAGAGAAAAGCGAGCGGGCTGAAAAGCCATCCCAACAACAATTCCAAAGTCAATTCCGGCATGCCAAACCAGCCGCCCACGCCCCCCAGAACACCATTCACCACAGCGATGAGCGCCACAAAAGCCAACAACATGGCCCCCACGTTCAAGGCCAAATGAAGCCCTGACGACGCCCCGTTGGCCGCGGCATCGATGACATTCACAGGCACATCCTCTTCAGACACTTCAGGCAGCTCCGCAAGCGGCGTTTCGGTCTCAGGCATCAGCATCTTGGCAAACAACAACCCGCCTGGTGCCGACATGAAACACGCTGCAATGAGGTACTCCACAGGAACCCCAATCAATGCATAGCCCGCGAGCGCAGAACCCGCCACAGAGGCCAGACCGCCCACCATGACCGCAAACAACTCCGATTGGGTCATTGTGGCGATGAAGGGCTTGACGACGAGAGGCGCCTCCGTTTGGCCCACGAAAATGTTGGCCGTGGCACTCATCGACTCTGCCCGAGAGGTGCCC
>PKDW01000035.1 GCA_002863145.1 Flavobacteriales bacterium | reverse complement strand
CAGCGGGGGTGACGCCTTTGCCGGGTTTGAGCGGACATTTGGCTCCCGCGACCACAAATGGACAGCGGATGTGAGACGTTCCTACAACACGCAGGACGGGCATACCGACTTTGTGGACGTCAGCCTCGTGCGTGGCACGACCACCTCCGAAGTGCACACCTTCAACGCCCAGGACACGCAAAACCGCCGCTGGCTTGCCCAAACCGACTACGAGCGTCCTTGGGGGGAGAAAGGCAAAATCGAGGCTGGCCTGAAAAGCACGTGGAACGTCGACAACTCCGGATTTGACTACACCGAAGCCGACAGCCTCTTACTGTCCGATGGCATCTACATCCCCGTGGGATTGGACACCGTCGCATATTCGTTTTTGTACGACGAACAAATCCATGCCGCCTACTTCACTGCAGGGCACAGCGTGGGCATGGTGGGCTTCCAAGCCGGGCTTCGCGCCGAACAAGCCTATACGTCGGCACGGCTGGAAGGTGAAGGCAACCTGCAGTCGGAGCCGTTTGACAACGATTACTTCAGCCTCTACCCCTCCGCCAACCTCTTCATCGAAACGGACGGGGAGAACACGTGGAGCGCGAGCTACAGCCGGCGTGTGAACCGCCCACGGGGCCGCCAGCTTAACCCGTACTTGGACATGTCTGACCCGCGGAATTTCCGCACGGGCAATCCGTTCCTCCTTCCTGAGTACACCAACAGTTACGAGGTGGCGCACCAATGGCAGCGCAGGGAGACAAGCATCACGTCGTCCCTGTTTTTCAAAGACACCCGGGACGTCATCCGCCGCTTCACCGAAGCAGACACCACCACAGGCGTGCTGCTGTCCAACTTCCAAAACCTAGGCCGACAGCACAACGAAGGCCTCGAACTGGCCTTGATGCTTCCGCTCGGCAAAACCGGACGACTGAATTGGACCGCCAGTGCCTATCGCGTGGTCAACGACGGCAGCCGCCTTGAGTCTCCCTTCAGCTCCTCGGGATTCAGCTGGTCAAGCCGCTTCTTTGCCACCTGGACGTTGGGGTCCGATTGGAAACTCCAAGCCAACAGTTATGTGCGCGGTGCGGCGGTCACCGCGCAGGGACGTTTCAACGGCTTCGCCACCCTCAACTTGGCGGCGAGCCGCGACCTCCCTGGAGACCATTGGCAGGTCACGATTCAAGCCAAAGACGTCTTCAACACCCGTCGCTGGTCGTACTCCACCACCACCCCGGACTTCACCCAGGAGGTGTGGCGCCAGCGGGAAAGCCGCAACCTCTACTTGACGTTGCAATACAAGTTTGGGAAACTGGACGAGCGTGGACGCCGCGGATCAGGCAACCGTGGTGACGGAGGCGGAGACGACTTCATGATGGACTGACCGTCCATTTGCTTTCACCGGAGCCTCTTCCCTCCAAGCGCGCTTGAGCACACCTTGCTTGGGGGCGCTGGCCCTTGCTGCCCACCGCGCCATGCCGTGGATCAGGGGATTCCGCATGCGTTGGTGCAAGACAAGGCGTTGAGGCTCTGCGCCGAGTGACGCTTTGATGTCGAGGGCCGTCCGACCGAGATTCACAACTGCACATCCTTCCTGAATGCCCCAACGGATGAACTCGACAAGCATGCGTTGGTACAGGGCGTGCGACTTGTTGTGGCTCCCTTCGAAACCGACGAAAAACGCTTCAACCTCTTGGCCATTGCACATGCCGCAATGGAAGCCTATGACTTCTCCCTCCAACTCGGATGTCCACACCTGAAATCCCTCTCCCAATTCTTCTTTCAAGGTCACCAAATCCTCGGGATGCAGGCAACCCAATCGAAATGCCGACCGACCATACACCTTCAGGTACAGCATGTGCAGGTCATCAGCCTGCGCGCGAATGTCCTCTAGACCCAACGCCGTGAAGTTCAAAGATTCGGACAACTTCAAAATGCGCTTGACCTTGGTCCTCGCCTTGGTCCGCATGTCGGCGAGGTAATCGTCCCATGAGGCCCGTCCCTCAAGCGACACACGCATCACTGGGTCAAATTCCAAATCCACCCACCCCGCGCGCCAACTTGACTTTCCTGCATGGCGATGGCCGTTGGCCCACGGTTGCGCAGAAGGGGCATCTTTGACGACCCATGTGCCGGGCACAGACGCCTTTCCACCCATGGCGGGTTGCGCCAGCAACGCCAGGAGGCACGTGTGTGCATCGATGCCTTCTGCAAAACGGTAGCCGTGGGGGCCACTGGCGAGGGGCGTTCCGATGACACGCACGCCAAAGCGGAAGCCCCCTTCTCGGTGCAGCCAGTTTTTGGCCCATTTGAATCCACGTGTACCCTCCAAAAAGTCGTCCACCCCTTGGCTGATGGCCTCGCTGTCTTCCATCACGGCCACGCCTTGGATTTGGGCTGACGAATCGGTCCACATCGCCGCCATCACCTGACGCGCGGGACTCTTCAACCCAGCCCGGATCACCCCAGCAGACAAGTGAATGCTGGAATCCTCAAAGCACGAGAGAAACGCGTCCCACGCGCGCCATTGGTCCTCGGTGAATTCCGAAGCCTGTTCTGTGATGTTCAACGTGAGACTTGACATGCTCCTTTCCCTTAACCTCCTCGTTCGCGCAATGTTCAAGCCAACGTCATTCAGCCTTTCGACGGAGCATCCAGCCGCAAAACACGAGCAGAATCACCCAAAGCAGGGATCCCGCACGACTCAATCCACGCGCAGTGCCCCATCCTTCGGGTTCGTATTGCAACTGCACCTCATGGCTTCCCGCAGGCACTTTCAAGGCAGACAGCAAGGCATTCACGCGAACCAACGGCACTTCTTCCCCATCCACCAAGGCCGTCCAGCCCACTGGGTAATGCACTTCACTGAGGACAAGCAATCCTCCTTTGTCTGAGGACACCTCGTAGGTCGATCCTTCGGGATGGTACTGCGCAAGACGCACCTCATCAGAACCCGGGTTGCCCACGCGGCCAAGGACTTCCTCAAACGATTGATGCACCGCCGCAGTGCGGGCGGGATCCAATCCGGCAATCGCCCCAACCTCCTCTTCTGCGGTGTTCACCCATTGGACTTCGTCGACAAACCAAGCAGGGCCCAACCCACCATTGAAGGGCAAGGGCTGCTCAGCTCCGGGAACCAGGAGGTACCTCGTGTTGAGCATGGCCAGCCCAGGCGCCATGTTCGCAGTCAGGTTGAAGTTGCCCGACTGGATGGACTGGATGACCGCCGCGCGTTCGGGCGTCAACACCCGCTCAATGAACTCTTGGTAGCGGCGAAGTTTGGCGCCGTGGTACCCTCCCACGGATTTGTGGAAGTAGGACGTACGGGCGTCGTTGAAGGGGTTGGCCAAATCGAACACACGATAGTGGCTGTTGGCATTCAGCACCTCAAATGCAGCCGCGTCAATGACCCGGTTGTACCTGCGCGTCAACTTCGCGTCCAAGCGGTCTTCCCACCGTCCCTTCGCCGCTTCCCATTGGGTGTCAAAGTCGACGATGCGCTGTCGCTCCTGCGCCAAAATGGCCCGGTCAGCCTTGGTGGCTTCAAACGGGAAACGCTTGTCGAGTTGGCTGATGTAGTTGGCGTCGCTCAAGTAGCGGCCATCGACGGACAGCAAATCAACCGCCGTGATGAACACCGCACCCACAACGATGTAGCGGGCTTGGGTCCAACGTTTGACCAGTGCGAGCGTGAACATCAATCCCACCGCAGCATAGCCAAAGGACCGAAGCACGTCTTCTCGGAACACGTCGATGCGCATGCCTACCACCCGCTTGCCGATTTGCTCCATGGCCACATCCGGACGGATTGTGCTGGCAAAGTCAAACCACACTTTGGGCATGGCGTAAAACGCGAGCATCAGAACAGCCGCGGCAGCGCCGCCGACAGTCCACCGCTTCCAGCGTTTGGCCGATTCAGGCTGCATCATTTCATGCAAGGCCATGGCCGCCCCAAGGGGCACAATCAACTGCACGAGCACCAGCATCATCTTGGTGTCTCGGAACTTGTTGAACAAGGGCACGTGATCGAGGAACACGTCGGTCAATGCTGTGGCATCTCGCCAAGACAACACCACAGCAAGTCCCCAAACGGCCAGCGAGGGCCAGCGCAGCCAAGACGTTCCTGCGATGAACCACGCCAAGCACAAGGCAAAGGCGAGCGCACCGAAGTAAAAGGCCCCTCCACTGAATCGCTGTTCACCCCAGTAAAGCTGGTTGTTGCCCCCCTTGACATCCGGAATGGCGATGCTCCACCACTCTCCTCGTGCCATGCTGTATTCCAAAATGTAGTCTCGGTCAAGGCCGTCTTGAACCGCCTCTTTCTCGTCTCCGTTGCCACCTAGATTCGCTTTGCCCCGGGTGGTGTATTCAGAGTATTGTTGGGTCAAGGCCAATTGCCCTGTTTGTGGCAAGACGGACAACAACCCTGCGAGCGCGAGTACGCCCGTGGTCTTGGCCACCTTGATTCCTTCCCCGTTCAGAACCGCCCTGATCCACGCAGCCACGCTGACAGCGCCAAGCAAAAACAGGAGGTAATAGGTCATTTGGACGTGATCGGCCGCCAAGTGCAGGGCCGCGAACCACGCCGCCACACCCGCACCGGCCCACATGCGCCCACGGTAGGCCAAGATGACCCCCGCCAACACGCCGGGCATGGTGGCGATGGCACGCACCTTGGTGGCGTGGCCGGCAGACAGGTACAGGACGTTCAAGCTCGACAGGCCAAATCCCAAGCCCAGCAACAGCGACAGCCACGGCGACAAACCGAGACACAAGCCAAGGACGTAGGCCGAGAGCATCGCCACCACAATGGTACCCACCTCAATGGGAATGACCTTCCGAATGGCCATCCACGTCCACCACGGCGCAGTACCGATGTCGGTGCCCGTGATTTGGGTGGTGGGCATGCCGCCAAACATGCTGTCCGTCCAGTGCGGGACCTCGCCCTCGCGTTGTTGAACGTCCCGGGCCTCCTTGGCCATGCCAATGTTGTTTTGGGTGTCGCCTTGATTCAGCCGCTTGCCCTCCAGCATCACGGGGGAAAACAGCATGCACGCAGCGAAGAACATCACCACGACAGAAATCAAATGCGGCACCGCGCTGAGGAGCAGTGAACGAAAATCAATGGAGCTCATGTCACGCAAGTTACAGCGAGGTGGCGCCCCGCTTCCTTCGAGGTGAAGTCAATCTTTGACCTCCTCAAAATCAACGTACTCCCCTTCTTTGGAGTCGTCGGCGCGGCGGGCTTTTCCCTTGGTCGAAGGCGGTGACTGAGAAGCACCCCCAAAACGAGGTGCATTCCGACGGCCACCGAAGGCCCCATCCAGCCAACGCCAGATGAACCAAACACCCACGATGTACACCACCGTCCGAAGCAGTCCCAAAAACATGCAACGAAGGTCGGCTTATTTGCTCAAGTACAGGTTCCGCTCGCTGTAGACCTTCCGGAAGAAAGGATCGCGCAGGTTGGGGATGAAGCGAATGGCCTCGCCAGTCGACTTCATTTCTGGACCGAGCTCCTTCTTCACGTTGGGGAACTTGGAGTAGCTGAACACCGGAATCTTCACCGCGTAGCCGTCCATGTGCGGGTTGTGCGGAAGGTCCTTGAGCTTGACAGCCCCGAGCATCACCTTGGCCGCATGATTCACGTAAGGCTCACCGTAGCTCTTTGCAATGAAGGGCACGGTGCGAGACGCACGCGGGTTGGCTTCGATGATGTAGACGGTGTCGTCTTTGACCGCAAACTGAATGTTGATCAACCCCACGGTCTTCAGCGCCATGGCAATGCGCTTGGTGTAATCCTCGATCTGCTGGAGGACCAAATCGCCAAGGTTGTACGGCGGCAACACGGCATAGCTGTCGCCCGAGTGGATGCCCGCAGGCTCAATGTGCTGCATGATGCCCACGATGCGCACCTCCTCGCCATCGCAAATGGCGTCGGCCTCGCATTCCATGGCCCCATCGAGGAAGTGGTCGAGCAAGATTTTGTTCTCCGGCATGTCGTGGAGGATGTCCACCACGTGGTGCTCCAGATCCTGTTCGTTGATGACGATTTTCATGCGCTGGCCACCCAACACGTAGGACGGACGAACCAACAACGGGAAGCCCAATTCACGGCTGAGTTCCACGGCTTGGTCGGCGCTTTCCACCACCCCAAACTTGGGATACGGAATGCCTTCGTTCTTCAACAGGGTCGAGAAGCTGCCGCGGTCCTCCGCGAGGTCGAGGGCTTCGTAAGACGTCCCCATGATCTTGATGCCGTAGCGCTCGAGCTTTTCTGCGAGTTTGAGCGCGGTTTGGCCACCCAGCTGCACAATCACCCCCTCGGGCTTCTCATGCAAGATGATGTCGTAGATGTGCTCCCAGAACACGGGCTCGAAATAGAGCTTGTCCGCCGTGTCAAAGTCCGTCGACACGGTCTCTGGGTTGCAGTTGATCATGATGGTTTCGTAGCCACACTCCTTGGCGGCCAACACCCCGTGAACACAACAGTAGTCAAATTCAATGCCTTGGCCGATGCGATTGGGACCGCTGCCGAGCACCACAATTTTCTTTTTGTCGGTGACCACACTCTCGTTGGCCTCTTCCTCGAACGTGCTGTAGTAGTAGGGCGTCAAGGCAGGGAATTCCGCAGCGCAGGTGTCAACGAGTTTGTACACACGGGTGATGCCCTCGTCGTGACGGCGTGTGTGCACCTCCGATTCCAAGCAGTTGAGGATGTGGGCGATTTGACGGTCCGCATATCCCTTGCGCTTCGCCTCGCGGAGCACTTCCGTGGGCAAATCTTGGATGGTGTGCTTGCCGAGGTCTTTTTCGAAGACCACGAGCTCTTCCATTTCGCGCAAGAACCAGGGGTCAATCTTCGTGGCTTCGAAAATGCTGCGGAACGGAATGCCCAACTTGAACGCGTCGTACACGTGGAACAGGCGGTTCCAACTGGCGTGGCGCAAGCTTTGCATGATGGCGTCCTGGTCGCGAAGCTCGCGTCCGTCGGCGCCCAAGCCGTTTCGCTTCAGTTCAAGAGACTGACAGGCTTTTTGAAGCGCTTCCTGGAAGGATCGGCCAATGGCCATCACCTCTCCAACCGCCTTCATTTGCAAGCCGAGTTCGCGATCGCATCCTGGGAATTTGTCAAAGTTCCAGCGAGGGATCTTCACCACCACGTAGTCGAGCGTAGGCTCGAACATTGCCGACGTGTTGCCGGTGATTTGGTTCTTGAGTTCGTCGAGGTGGTACCCAATGGCCAACTTGGCCGCCACCTTCGCGATGGGGTACCCCGTCGCTTTGGACGCCAGCGCCGAAGAGCGCGACACCCGAGGGTTGATTTCAATCGCAATGATGTCCTCGTTCTCGTCGGGCGACACCGCGAATTGGACGTTGCAACCTCCGGCGAAGTCTCCGATGCTGCGCATCATCTTGATGGCCATGTCCCGCATGCGTTGGAACGTGGAGTCACTCAAGGTCATGGCAGGCGCCACCGTGATGCTGTCCCCCGTGTGGATGCCCATCGGGTCAAAGTTCTCGATGGAGCAGACAATGGTCACGTTGTCGTTGGAATCGCGAAGAAGCTCAAGCTCAAATTCCTTCCAGCCCAACAGCGCCTTGTCGATCATCACCTCGTGAATCGGGCTCAAGTGGAGGCCCCGCTGCAACTTGTCCTCGAAGGCATCTTTGTCGTACACCACAGCCGCGCCGGCACCACCCAAGGTGTAGGACGCGCGGATGCACAAGGGGTAACCAAACTGCTGCGCCACCTCCTTGCCTTCCAAGAAGCTCTTGGCCGTGGCCTGAGGTGCCATTGGGACATCAATCTCTCCCATGAGTTTGCGGAAGGCCTCCCTGTTCTCTGTGATGTCGATGGCCTTGGTATCCACCCCAATCATGCGCACGTTGTGTTCTTCCCAAATGCCCATTTCCTCGCACTGAATGGCGAGATTCAGAGCCGTTTGCCCGCCCATGGTGGGGAGCACCGCATCGATGTTGGGGTGCCTTTCGAGGATGGTCACGATGGACTCCGGCTCGAGCGGCTCGAGGTAGACATGGTCTGCGATGACCGGGTCGGTCATGATGGTCGCAGGGTTCGAATTGATGAGGGTGACTTCGATGCCTTCCTCTTGGAGGCTGCGGGAAGCTTGGCTCCCAGAGTAGTCGAATTCACAGGCTTGTCCAATGACAATCGGTCCGCTTCCGATGATGAGGACCGACTTGATGCTGTTGTCTTTGGGCATTTTTTTTTTATCCGAGTGCCCTTCTCTTTGTCAGAGTCGGGCATTCGGGCAAGAACGAGAAGACCAAA
>PKDW01000175.1 GCA_002863145.1 Flavobacteriales bacterium | reverse complement strand
ATCGACGCATGCGGCCCCACAAGTGTTTCAGTGGAGGTGGAGACCATTCCCGGCAACGGCGCCGGCAACTACGCCGTCATCCGGACCTTCACCGCCACGGACGACGCCGGCAACAGCACCTCCGACACGCAAACCATCACCGTTCAGGACACCACCCCACCCGCCTTGAACATTCCCGAGGACTACACCGTGGAGTGTTCAGATGACATTCCGATGGACGATGCCACAGCCACAGACAACTGCGGCGAAATCACGATCACCGTGACCAGTGAAACGACCCCCGGCGATGCCACGGGCAACTACACCATCGCACGGACGTTCACCGCAACAGACGACGCCGGCAATGGCACTTCTGCCACGCAAACCATCACAATCCAAGACACCTCGGCGCCGGAGTTCTCGTTTGTCCCTGCGGATTACACCGTCGAATGCTCCGACGAGATGCCCATGGAGGACGCCGTGGCCTCAGACAACTGCGGCGAGGTGACCATTGAAGTGTCGAGCGAAACAATCATGGGCAATGCCGCGGGCAACTATGTCATCGTGCGCACCTTCATGGCCACTGACGATGCGGGCAACAGCAACTCAGCAGCCCAAACCATCACGGTCCAAGACACCACAACGCCAGAGTTCACCTTCGTACCGGCAGACTACACGGTGGAATGCTCCGACGAGATGCCCATGGACGACGCCACAGCATCGGACAACTGCGGCGAGGTGACCATTGAAGTGACGAACGAGACAACCGCCGGCGACGCTGCAGGCAACTACGTCGTCGTGCGCACCTTCTTAGCCTCGGACGATGCTGGAAACAGTGCGACAGCCGTCCAGACCATCACCGTGCAAGACACCACGGCGCCTGAATTCACCTTCGTGCCGGAAGACTACACCGTCGAATGCTCCGACGAAATGCCCATGGAGGACGCCATGGCCTCGGACAACTGCGGCGAGGTGACCATCGACGTATCAAGCGCAACCACGGCCGGAGATGCGGCGGGCAACTACATCGTTGTGCGCACATTCACCGCCACCGACGATGCCGGAAACAGCACGTCTGCTGAACAGACCATCACCGTTCAGGACACCACTTCGCCAGAATTCTCATTTGTGCCAGAGGATGCCATCGTGGAATGCACCGATCCTTGGCCAGGGGACATGGCCCTAGCGGTCGACGCATGCGGACCGGTGGACCTCCAAGTGTCCACAGACACGCTTCCCGGCATTTGTGGTTTGCTGATTCTTCAGCGCACGTTCACAGCGACAGACGATGCAGGCAACGTCAACGAGGTGATCCAAACCATGACACAAGTGGACACGCAAGGTCCTACGTTCGTAGGCTTGGTTGAGGAAGTGGATTTGTCGTGCACTCAAAATTTCAGCCAAATCCCTGTGCCAAGTGCAACTGACGCGTGCTCGGAAGTGATCACCTTGGTTTGGAATGATGTGGAATTCAGTGGAGGGTGCACCCTCCCCATTTCCGCGATTGTTCGGACCTACACGGCTGTGGATGCCTGCAACAACGTGTCTCAAGCAGAACAAATCATCCTGCTGACAGACATCGAAGCTCCAGAATGGGACTCCCTTCCAGAGGATGTCACCATCGAATGCACAGACGTGTACGAGCTCGTGCCCCCCACGGCGACCGACAATTGTGCCACCCCTCAAATCACTTGGGAAGTGGATACGGTTGGAGATGTATCCACAGGCGTGTACGACTTGGTCTTTGCCTTCGAAGCTGCCGACGACTGTGACAACATCGCGGAACACCAACATGTGGTGCATGTGGAGGACACCGTCAGCCCAGAATGGGCGACCTTCCCAGAAGATTACACCATGGCCTGCGGCGAAGCGTTGGACACTACCATGCCCACTGCGACTGACGCATGCAGTGATTTGGTCACGGTGGATCTGGTCGATGAATCCTTCAGCGAAGGCGATTGCCTCGGCTCTGGGGTTTGGACGCGCACATTCTCGGCGACAGACGCGAACGGCAATGTCCTCGAGTCCTCTCAGTTGATTCAAGTGGTGGACACCGTCGCACCGTACTTCACCGTGGTCCCCGAAGCGTTGACGGTGCAATGTGACGAGGCTTTGCCATCCGTTTTGGCCGAAGCGGAAGATGCATGTGGAACCACGACGGTGTCGGTCAGCGAATCCTTGTTAGACGGTTCAAATGCCAACAATTACAACGTGATTCGGACGTTCACTGCGACAGATGCATGTGGCAATGAAACGGACACGACCCAAATCGTGACTGTGGTTGACACCACCCCTCCCTCGTTTGTGACGACGTGGAGCGATGAAACGCGGCAATGCGGTGAAGACCTGAGTCCTTTGCCGGTCGAGGCCATTGATGCCTGTTCAGACAGTGTCTTTGTGGTGGTGAACGATGTCATGACGCCTGGCTCCTGCGAGGGCGCATCCACCGTGGCGCGGACGTACATCATCTCCGACGTCTCTGGGAACGCCGATTCCATGTTGGTCACCGTGAATGTCGTGGACACCCTTGCCCCTGTTTGGCTCTTCAGTCCTGAAGACATGACCGTGTCCTGTGACGCGGCACTTCCCACGGACGTCCCTGAGGTGCAAGATCTGTGCAGCGAGGTGACCTTGGTTTTGGCCACCGACACCATGCCAGGAAACGCCCTCGGCAACTACGACGTCATCCAGACCTGGACGGCAGAAGATGCCTGTGGCAACAGCACTGTGCATGAACGTGTGATTCAAGTGGTGGATACGGTTGCGCCCGAAGTGGTGTTCCCTGCAAATGACACCGTGGCCTGCACAGATGAAGTGCCTTTGACCACCCCTGTGATTTCTGACAACTGCGGAACGACCTCTTGGACTCACGTGGACGAATACACGCCCGGGCCATGTGACGGGGCGGGTACCTTGACACGCACCTTTGCCGTCTCAGACGATGCGGGCAACCTCAGTGAAGGCGTGCAAGTGATTTCCATTGTGGACGAGGAAGCGCCCGAATTCACGTTTGTCCCAGAACCCACGACGTGGGAATGCAACGCGCCCACGCTCCTTGACTCAGCCATGGCCACGGACGCCTGCTCAGACGTCTCCCTCACAGCCCAGCTCGACACGCTCAGCGGACTTGGGGCAAATCAGTGGATGCTGCTGGTGACTTGGACGGCAGAGGACGCTTGCGGAAACACGGCCGAAGCGAGCCAAGAAATCACGGTTTTGGATCAACTCACACCCTCCATTGCCGCAGGACCTGGGAGCGCAAGCTTGGCCTGGGGAGACGCGCTGTTGCTCGACGTGTGGGAGAGTGAGCTCGTGTACATGGACAGCTGCACGCAAACGGAAGATTTGATGGTGGCTGTGCAGATTGACACCTTGGAAGCTTTGGAACCTTGCATCGATGAAGTCGTGTTGACATGGACGGTCGAGGACTTGGCCGGGAACCAAGTAGTGTGGGTCCAACCTGTGCAGCTGTTTGACAACGACGCCCCTGTGTGGTCGGCGGCGGCCACCGATCTGGTGTTGTCTTGCGACAGCGTTTGGGAGCCCGTTGCGCCTGCTTGGACAGACCACAACGAAGTTGAGGTCACCCAAACCCTGGACACCCTCCCTGGAGCATGTCCCGCTGAGATGACAGTGACTTGGACCTTGATGGCTTCAGATGTCTGTGGCAACGTTTCCGAGCCTTGGATTCAAGTGGTGAACTTTGTGGACTCCCTTGCCCCTGATTTGGTGTCTTGGCCAGAGGATGCGGTGGTCAACGCACCTGAGGATGTGCCGGTATGTGACGTCGAATCGGTGGTTTGGGCAGACAACTGCAGCGACGCTTTGGTGGATTGCGCGACAGACACCTTGGAGCAATACTGCCCGGGCTCCTACCTCCTCGGACGCACGTATTCAGTCACAGATGCGTGTGGCAACGCCAGCACGGTGCAGCAAAACATCTTGGTCGAAGATGTCGAGGCGCCAGCCTTCACGAATTGGATAAGTGCAGAAACCTTCTCCTGTGATTCCACCGTGGTGGCTCCTGGTGCGGCGGACCTGTCCTTCGAGGACAACCAATCCAGTGGTTCTGAGATTGTGCTTTCAAGCGTCTTGATCGAGGTGCTCGGTGACGAATGTGCGCTGACCGAGGTCTACACCTACACACTGACGGATGGGTGTGGCAACGTTTCGGAGGATTACGTCCTGGAATTGTCGTTTGTGGACGACGAAGCGCCGGCACTTCAAGAGGCGCTCGAAAGCCTCGAACTGTTCTGCGTCAGTGAAATCCCAACCTTCGATGAAACAGCGCTGCTCGAGAACGTCACGGACAACTGTGGCACTGTCACGGCTGTCGCCAGCGATGAATTTGAAGGCGGCGAATGCAACGGTCCAGACTGTGTGTTGATCCGGACCATCACCATGGTCGACAACTGTGGCAACACCTCTTCGACAGAGCAAATCATGGTCATCTCGGAGCCGCCTACCGTGCCCGAACTGCCCACAGGCTTCTCTCCCAACAACGATTCATTCAACGACGTGTACCAAGTGAGAAATGCAGGGCCCGACCTCGGCATTCCCCCTTGCGATTGGCTGGAAAACACCACCTTCACGGTCTTCGACCGCTGGGGCAGTATGGTCTTCCTTTCCAATGACATCTCCGAATCGTGGGATGGCACAAACTTGAATGGCCGGCCATTGCCCGTAGGGACCTACTTCGTGGTGTTCGAAGCCAATGGCCTCACCTACCGTCAAACTGTTGATCTCCGCCGCTGATGTACAAGTCTGAACACCCCCTCAAGACGATGCTGCAACGCTCTCTCCTCTTCGCCGCCCTCGGCGTGCTCGGGACTTTCACGTCCCTGGCACAACAAGACGTCCTTACCGGACAGTACCTCTTCAATGGCACCCTGATCAATCCTGCCTATGCGGGGGCTTCAGGTCAATGGGAAACCATGGCCATGCAGCGCCTTCAATGGGTGGAATTTGACGGAGCGCCCAACACGGGGATTCTTTCGGCACACGGCGCCATTGCCAACCGCGAGCTTGGGGTCGGTGGCCTCATTGCAATTGACGGTGTGGGCATCACGTCCACCTTTGAGCTTGCAGGCAATGCGGCCTACCATTTGGACATGGGCGACAGTGATTTGAGCTTTGGCCTGCGTGGCGGACTGTTGCAGTACCGCGCACGACTCGGTGAAATCGATGTCATCGATCCTGCGGATCCCGTATACCAAGGGACACAACTCAGTGCCTGGGTGCCGCGCTTTGGATTTGGGGCCTTGTTCCGCCGGAACAACTGGTTTGTGGGGTTCTCTGCCCCGATGCTCTTTGTGTTTGACAAGGCGCTCGACGGAGGCATTTCCCCTTATTACCGAAACCACATGTACGCCCATGGGGGGATGAACCTCCGAGCCAACAGCTGGCTCTCCCTGTCCCCTTCTGTCCTGTTCCGTGCCACGCCAGACGTCCCTTCCATTTTGGACCTCAACTTGGTCGCCACTGTATCCGACGCCTACACCCTAGGACTTGGCTACCGCACCGGGAGCAGCTTTGTGCTCATCACCCAATGCCGACTTAACAAACAATTCCGCATCGGATACACCCGGGATTTCACGGCGACGGACATCCGAACCTTTGCAGGCGGCACGCATGAAATTGTGCTGGGATGGGATCTCAATCCACGGGCCAAAGAAGACATGCCCTTCGGCATGTAAGCAGACTTTCCACAACAAGCAAAAGGGCAAGCCGGTTGGCTTGCCCTTTTCATGTCAGGAGCATTGGGATCAACGGAAGGCCACTCCGAGGTACTGGGCATTGCTTCCCAACTCCTCCTCGATGCGGAGCAACTGGTTGTACTTGGCAATGCGGTCGGAACGGCTCGCAGAGCCCGTCTTGATCTGACCCGTGTTCAAGGCCACCGCCAAGTCGGCAATGGTCGTGTCTTCCGTCTCCCCGCTGCGGTGGCTCATCACAGAAGTGTAGCCTGCACGGTGGGCCATGCTCACAGCATCGATGGTCTCAGACAGGGTTCCGATTTGGTTCACCTTGACCAAAATCGAGTTGCCCACGCCTTCTTCGATGCCGCGCGACAAACGGCGTACGTTGGTGACAAACAAGTCGTCGCCCACGAGCTGGACGCGCTCGCCGAGCACATCCGTCAATTGCTTCCACGCGGACCAATCGTCTTCGTCCAATCCGTCCTCGATGGACACGATGGGGTACTTGTCGCACCAGCCTTTCCAAAAGTCCACCATTTCAGCACCGGTTCGCTGGTCTCCGGTCGACTCAAACTTGTAAAGGCCGCTTTCCTTGTCGTAGAACTCAGAGGCCGCGGCATCCATGGCCAAAAGCACGTCTTCTCCGGGACGGTATCCCGCCTTCTCGATGGCACGCAGGACCACTTCCACGGCTTCTTCGTTGCTTCCCAAGTTGGGGGCGAAGCCACCTTCGTCACCCACGTTGGTGCTGTGGCCTTGGCCCTTCAACACGTTCTTCAAGTGGTGGAAAATCTCCGTGCCCATACGCAAGCCATCTGTGAAAGTCTCGGCGCCCACAGGCATCACCATGAATTCCTGAATGTCAATCTTGTTGTCAGCGTGCGATCCGCCGTTCAAGATGTTCATCATGGGAACGGGCAACGTTCGTGCATTCACCCCACCGACGTAGCGGTACAAGGGTTGGCCCAGGCAGTCCGCTGCGGCACGCGCCACTGCGAGGCTCACGCCGAGGATGGCGTTGGCGCCCAAGTTGCCTTTGTTCTCCGTGCCGTCCACTTCGAGCATGGTCTCGTCAATGAGACGCTGGTCGGTGACATCGAAGCCCACAAGCGCTTCTTGCAATTCAATGTTGACGTGAGAAACGGCTTTCTCCACGCCCTTGCCCATCCAGGCGTCTCCGCCATCGCGAAGCTCCACAGCTTCGTGGACACCCGTGGACGCCCCAGATGGAACCGCCGCACGGCCAAATGATCCGTCACCTGTGCCAACTTCCACCTCCAAGGTGGGGTTGCCGCGTGAATCCAAGATTTGGCGGGCGTGAACGTAATCGATGTAACTCATCGGTAAGATGTATTAGAAGGAACCCTGTCCCTTGGATTGACCGTCGTTCATTGCAAGACGGCAGATTTTTCTTTTGCGATGTTGGCGACAAACTCGTCAAACAGGTAACGGCTGTCGTGTGGACCCGCAGATGCCTCCGGGTGATATTGGACACTGAAGACAGGTTTTCCTTTTACGCGAATGCCCGCCACGGTGTTGTCGTTCAAATGGACGTGCGTCTCTTCCACTTCTGTGGCGGTCTCAAGCGCATCGCGGCTGACCACAAACCCGTGGTTCTGAGACGTGATTTCACACTTGCCGCTGATGAGGTTCTTCACTGGGTGGTTCACCCCTCGGTGACCGTTGAACATCTTTTCCGTGGTCAACCCCTGGCTCAAAGCCAAAACCTGGTGTCCGAGGCAAATGCCAAACACTGGCACCCCAGAGGCCGCCAATGCTCGCACCTCATTCACCACACCGGGCATGGCCGCCGGGTCGCCAGGTCCGTTGCTCAACATGATTCCCTCAGGATTCCACGCAAGAAGATCCGACGCCTTGCTGTCCCATGGGAACACCTTGACATGGCAACCACGGTCCACCAAACAGCGTACGATGCTCTCCTTGACACCCAAGTCGAGCAGCGCCACACGGTGCTCCCCTCCCTCTCCAGCCTCACGGGGTGCCAACACACTGACTTGGCTAGACAACTCCATGCCCTCCATCGAAGGAACGTCCGCGAGCTTGACCTTGAGGTCCTCGACGGACGTGCCGTCGCTGGACACCACGGCATTCATGGCGCCATTCTCGCGAATGTGCGTCACCAAAGCACGCGTGTCCACATCCCGAATGCCCACGACTTCATGCCCCTCCAAATCGTCTTGAAGGGTGCCATTGCCGCCTGGACGACTTGCAATGGAAGAGAAATTGCGCACCACCACACCCGCCACGCGAGGTCCAGAGGATTCTGTTTCGTCTTCGTGCACACCGTAGTTGCCGATGTGGGCCGTAGCCATCACCACAATCTGACGATGGTAACTGGGATCGGTAAAGATCTCTTGGTAGCCATACATCCCCGTGTTGAAGGCGATTTCGCCAAAACTTGTACCACGGCTTCCCGCCGCTTTGCCCTGAAACACGGTGCCGTCTGCCAAGACAAGCACTGCAGGGTCTTCTGGTAAAGGGTTGTGAACCATGCGGCGAAGATAGCATGTTCCTGTACCTTGAACGCGGTTCTCGGCACCCCTTGTTCAACGATTCGTTCACACGATGCCAACAAAAAGGGAAGGCCGTGACCTTCCCTTTTTGATGTCATGGACGAAGAGGAATCAGTCTTCCTT
>PKDW01000172.1 GCA_002863145.1 Flavobacteriales bacterium | reverse complement strand
TTGGGTGGCGTCCGGTTGATCTCGTCGGCGAGGACGATGTTGGCGAACAGCGGGCCTTTGACGAATTTGAATTGGCGAGACTCATCCAGGATTTCTGAACCAACGATGTCGCTGGGCATCAAGTCCGGAGTAAACTGGATGCGGTTGAAGCTGAGACCGAGGGCTTGGGCGACGGTGTTGACGAGAAGCGTTTTGGCCAAGCCGGGAACGCCCACAAGCAAAATGTGTCCGCCTGCAAAAATCGCGGTGGTGACCTCGCGGATCACCTGATCTTGGCCCACGATGACCTTGCCGACTTCGGCGAGCAGGGCTTCGTGCTGGGAGCGGAGCGCGTCGAGCGCAGATTTGTCGTCAGAAAAATTCGCCACAGTCAGGTTGCTTGAATCAAGTTGCAGAAAGGATGAACCCCGAAGATAGCGCGCCCCGAGCGTACGGCGTCAAGCGCGGGACAGGAATTGGGGCAGCTTACGCAGCGGCTTGGCCAGCATGGTGAACGGCGATGGTTGAAAGCCGTTCATGCGCCACGCCTTCCAGTCTTCGCGGTGGGCGCGGATGCGGTGCTTGAGCGATGCATTGCTCACCCCGCCTGCGCGCATGTGCACGAGGGTTTCAGGCAGGTAGGCGAGCGTCATGCCGTGCCGGTGGATGAAGCGTAGCATGAGCTCGTAATCGGCCGCCGAGCGAAGTGCCAACGTGTAGAGACCCCAGCGGTTGTAGCATGCGCGGCGCACAAACAGCGCGGGGTGGGGCGGCATCCAGCCACGACGAAAGGCGCCTGGCGTGTAAGTGCCGGCTTTCCAGCATCGCGTAACCTGGGAGAGGTCGTCGGCCGCGACGTAGTAGAGGTCGCCATAGACCGCTTCGGCGCCAGAGTCGCGGAAGGTGTCCGCAACGCTGGCAAGAACATTGGTCGAGGCGTACACGTCGTCGGCATTGAGGATGGCCACGACGTCGCCGGTGGCGGCTTGCACGCCCTTGTTCATGGCGTCGTACAGGCCTTGGTCGGGCTCCGAGATGAGCGTCGCAATGCGCTCGCTGTAGGACGCCAAAAGGTCAAGGGTGCCGTCGGTGGAGCCGCCGTCGACGACGATGTATTCAAGTTCGAAGGACGCTTTCCCATCGGGGACCTGGCCAAGCACCGAGTCCACGGCATCCTTCAGGGTGGATGCGGCGTTGTAGCACACAGTAATGACAGAAATGCGCATGAGGCCGAGGGTCAGTCGCGGTGTTCGGTGCCGTCTGCAGCCTTGTTGCCAGCAGAGGAACCAAGGGCGCCAGTGGCGTTGATGCTTTGCGTCAGCCATGGCATGTCCATGGTGCAGGCCTTGTAGGGCGCATCCACTCGAACATACGTCTCTTCAATGCGCCGGCCAATCCACTTGGAGAGGGCCTCTTCGCGCAGCTCGGCCTCGACTTGCTGTTGAAACAGCGCGTAGTCGTCGGTGGGGTTGGCGCGGTGGGCGGGAAAACGCTCGTTGAGCCGAATCATGGCCCAGTAGGCTTGGTTGTCCTCGTCGAGAAGCTGCACGGGGGCGGAAACGCCGCCTTTGTCCAAGTCTTGCAGCAGGAAAAAGATGTTGGGGTCGAGTTCGTCCACCCCAAACCGCGTCCCCCCGTCTCGAGGGTTGACGACTTGGCCTTTTTGGTTGCGCGTTTCTTCGCGGGTGCTGTATTGAAACACCGCGGTTTCAAAGGGCAGATCGCCCAGGGCGAGTTTGACAGACACCGAATCGATGCCGGCCTGCATCTGTTCCAGGGCTTCAGGATCGAACGTGGGCTTCATCAAGACGTGGCAGGCGCTGTATTGCTCGCCGCGGCGGTCGGTGACCCGCAAGAAGTGGTACCCAAAGTCGGACTCAAACACCGGGGAGTAGCCACCGACTTCTGTCTCGTACACGGCGCCTTCAAATTCGGGGACGAACTGGCCGCGGCCGATGTTTTGGTAGCAACCGCCCTTGTACTTCGAACCAGGGTCCTCGCTGTAGCGCGTGGCGGCGAGCGTCATGCTCATCTTGCCCGTTTCGACGAGGATGCGAATCGAGTCGAGGGTGTTGCGGGTGCGCATCTTTTGCTTTTCGCCGACCTCGGGCTGCATCACAAGTTCGCTGTAGCTCAGCTCTTCGGGGATGAGTGGCAGGCTGTCTGTGGGGATGGCGTCGAAATAGTCCTGGACTTGGGCAGGAGTGGAGCGCACGGATTGGTCGATTTCGGCCTGCATCTTTTGGGCCAAAATCTGCTCGCGTACCGGCTCATTGAACTCCGCCTTCCACTCGGCCACGGACTTGCCGTACTCGGCTTCGAACGCCTCCACCGAGCCAAACATTTGCATGTAATACGTCAGGCGGCGGTCGATTTCGCCAAGGACTTCGGCGTCGGTGACCTCGAGGCTGTCGAGGCGCGCGTTGTGCAGCAGCAGCTTCTCGAACAACACAGATTCGAGCAAGCCGCATTCGTTGTCGTCGGTGACGGTGCGGCCTTCGAGCTTGGCTTGGGTCACGCGGTCGCGGATGTCACTTGCGAGCACGATTTCGTCTCCGACCACGGCCACAATGCCGTCAAGGCGTTGGTAGGTCGCCTCCGTTCCGGGCTGTGCCCACGTGTGGGCTGTCAAGAGGCAGGCAAAAAGCGCAAGGACCAGTCGTGCGTGAACCATGGTTCGAATTTAGGGGTGGCAGGCGTTCAGACGTGCGGCGCAGGCGGGCAAGAACTCACAAATTTTCTCGACGCAAATCCCCCTCCGCCCAGGCGCGCTGAAGCAGGGTGTCGCCCAGGGCTTCGCGCAGCTGTTGACGGCGCTTCTGAAGCAGGAGCTCGGTGATTTGGTCGCGGGCCACATCGAGGGGCGCGGTCTTTCCTTTCAGCCCGTGGTCAAGGAAACGCACGAAGTAAATGCGGTCGTTTTCCTTGAACGAGAGGGGGGAGGTGCGCTGGATTTGGGCTTCCACACGGTAGAGCGAGAGCGGTACCTCATCGACGAGGTCGCGCACAAACCACCACGCCTCGTGGTCCACATGGTGCACGGCGCCGCGCTCCATGCACCAGCGTTCCAACTCCGGGATGCTCGAAGAGTCGGCGGCCGAGAGCCATTCCTTGACCTGGTCCATGTCGTTGTCCCAGGTGCGGGCTTCGCGACGCGACCAATTGGCGCCACGGGTTTGGGCCGCGACTTCCGGATCGGGAAGGTGCAGGTACAAGACCTGAACAGCGTGGTCGTGCAGGGTGAACAGCTCGGGGTGGGCGTCGTAATACGCCACGATGTCCTCCTCGGACACCTCTTCGTTGAGCCGACTCGCGACGTAACGGTTTTCGTAGGTGTTGATGAGCAAGCTGCGGCGGTAGACCTCGAGCGCTTGCTCGATGGAGGCGAGTTCATCGCGCAATTGGGTTCGGGCCTCGTTGACGAGCACCTGCTCACGGAGCCATCGGTCGAGGACCCGCTCGGCAAAGGCCGCGCTGTCTTCCAAATTGAGGTCGTCAGGCACCTGTTGGGCCAGGCTGTCCCACGTCAGGACTTCGCCGTACGCCTCGGCCACCACGTCGTTGCCGAACCGCGCCTCCACGGGCTGCACACCGTCACCACAGCTCCCCAGCGCACTGAGGAGCAACAGGGGTGCGACCGTGCGGGCTGAAATCATTCGCGCACCAGGCTGTACAACGCCTCGCGGTTGATTTTGTGGCGATGCTTCCGCTGGAGTTCCATGATCCACTCCTTCTCGAGGTGGTCTTGATACGCGGCAATGGCTGCACCACGGCACTCGTCGAGCGATTTGGGCGTGGGCGCCATGTCTTCCTTGACGTGGACGAGGATGATTTGGTCTCCACCTTCGGTGGTTTCCAAAATCACGAGCCCATTCTTGTCGGCCACCAGCGATCCGTCGCGCAAGGCGGCAAATGCCCGGTCGGCAAACGCGTTGTCGCCTTCCACAAACTTCCCGGTTTCGTTGCGCAGGGCCAGGGGGCGCTCGGCGATGAGTTCACGGCGCAGGCCTTCCACATCGCCCGTCTTGCGAATCACCTTGCGGACCTTCTTGGCAATCTTGGCGTCTTCACACGTATGGATGCCTGCATCGAGGCGGGCGGGCCACATGAAGGCGTCGAGGTTCCGGCTGTGGTAGTCAGCCAGCCCAGCGGAATCCTTGACGGCACGGCTCCACACTTTTTGGTCGGTCAGTTCAAAGAGCAAGATGCCGTCGTGGTATTCTTCCATCAGCAGACGGAAGTCGTCGTGCTTGGCCTCAAGCTGGGTGTCTTCATGGGCCAAAAGGGCTTCCTCCGCGTACCGATCCACCTCCTGCGCCACCATCATGGCGGCGGGACGGTTGAGGTCGCGCACCTTGCTGCCGTTTACCCACGTCACAAAGTCCTGCACGCTGTAGTCTTTGCCCGCCACACTGAACAGGGTGCGAGAAAGCTCGCTGCGGCGCACGCCTTCGAGCGGATGGCCGGGGTAGAAGAGGCTGTCAATCTTGACGGCCGCGACTTTCAATGCTTCCAAACGTCGGCTGCTCACCGTGGTGCCGTATTCCTTCTTCAGCTTGTTGACGAAAGACGTCTTGGTGATGTCTGCGCGGCTGTCGCGACGCACTTTTTTGGACAATTCGCGTCGACTTTCCTCCAGCGTCGGCAAGGTCTTCTTGTCGATGAGCCTCAGGATGTGAAAGCCGTAGTCCGTGCGCACGGGACCCGTGATGTCGCCGGGCTCGTCCATGGCAAACGCCGCGTCTTCAAAGGCTTCGACCATCTTTCCCGTGCCAAACCAAGGCAAGAGGCCGCCCTTGTTGGCCGTCGACGGGTCTTCGCTGTATTTCATGGCCATGGACTCAAAAGACTCGCCACTCATGAGCATGCGTTTGACTTCCATGATTCGGCCTTCGGCGTTGGCCACCTGATCCTGCGGCGCATCCTTGGGCATGCGGACCATGATGTGGGCCACTTGCACTTCGCCGCGCGCTTTGCGCTTGCCGTTGACCTTCAAAATGTGGTAGCCAAAACGCGTCCGCACAATGTTGCTCACTTCTCCTTCTGCGGTGTTGAACGCCGCGTTCTCGAAGGGATAGACCATTTGAAACGCGGTGAACCACCCCAAATCGCCGCCGTTGCTCGTCACAGAAGGGTCTTCGCTGCCCCCTTTGCTGCGGGCCACGGCCTCGAAGTCTTCGCCGTTGATCACCCGCTTGCGCAGCGTTTGAATGCGGTTCCAGGCGTTGAGGGTGTCGGCGGGAGAGGCATTGGCATCCACGCTGATGAGCATGTGGCTCGCCCGAACCTCCATGCCCTTGCGTTCAAACGCCTCGTCGACGAGTGCATCGAGCAAATCGCCATCCACCAAGTAGGGACGGGCCAATTGCGTGCGGTACCCCGCGAGTTCTTTCTTGAACGCCGCGGCCGTGTCCATGCCCATCGCTTCGGCTTCGAGCACCTTCAGCTTGAAGTTCACAAAGAGCTCCATGTAGTCGTCCAGCGCCTCAATGGTGTACACGCTGTCGCGGTTGTTCTTGCCATACACGTGCTTGAAATCCGCGAGGGTGACCATTTCGCTGCCCACTTCGAGGACGTAGGTCTCTCCGTTGTTCTTGGGGCTGCCCTGGCGCTGGGCCAATGCGGTTGAGGTCAAAGTCAAAGCCGCCATGGCGACCGTCCATGCCAATTGTTTCATGGGAGTGTTGTGATTCGATTCATGTGCGGGCCCTTCAAGCATCTGACGAAGCCTGAGAAACCGCAGCGCACCGAAAGTTCTGTCAAATTGGTCCATCTGTCCAAACCGCAGCCAAGAGGTTGCCCCCCAAGGGATGTGAACAGGTCAGGCCGCCGGGTCCCACCCGCACAACTCGGAATTCGGCAACCCACACGGCGGGTTAGCGGATGCTGTAGTTGGGGGCCTCACGGGTAATCATGACGTCGTGCGGGTGGCTTTCCTTCACGCCCGCCGAGGTGATGCGCACAAAGCGCCCCTTTTCACGCAGCTCGCCCAAATCCGCAGACCCGCAGTAGCCCATGCCCGCGCGCAACCCGCCGATGACTTGGTGCATGACCTCGGTCACGCTGCCCTTGAACGGCACGCGGCCGCTGATGCCCTCGGGCACGAGCTTCTTCAAGTCGTCCTCGGCGTCCTGGAAGTAGCGGTCCTTGGACCCCTTTTGCATGGCTTCCACAGAACCCATGCCGCGGTACGCCTTGAAGCGACGCCCTTCGTAGATGATGGTCTCGCCAGGGCTCTCTTCGGTTCCGGCAAGCATGGAGCCAATCATGACGGTGTGTCCACCCCCCGCCAAGGCTTTCACGATGTCGCCGGTGTAGCGAATGCCGCCGTCGGCAATGACAGGCACGCCTGTGCCTTCGAGGGCCGCACTGACCTCCATCACCGCACGCAGTTGGGGAACACCCACACCGGCGATGACACGCGTGGTGCAAATGGATCCCGGACCGATGCCGACTTTCACGGCGTCCACCCCGGCCTCGACAAGCGCCAAGGCCGCCTCAGCCGTGGCGACATTGCCAGCCACGATGTCGATGTTGTCGAAGGAGTTTTTCACGTCGCGCACGGTGTCGATGACGCCACGGCTGTGTCCGTGGGCGGTGTCGACAATCACGGCATCCACCCCGGCATCGACCAAGGCCGACACGCGTTCGTGGGTGTCGGAAGTCACGCCCACGGCCGCGGCCACGCGCAGGCGGCCGTATTGGTCCTTGCATGAGTTGGGAAACTCGCTGAGCTTGATGATGTCGCGGTAGGTGATGAGTCCGACGAGCTTTCCCTCGCCATCGACGACGGGAAGCTTCTCAATGCGGTACTCGCGCAGGATTTGCTCGGCCTTGGACAAATCGCTTCCGTCCTCGGTGACGATCAAGTTCTCACTCGTCATGAGCTCGGCAATGGGACGGGCCGCCTGCTTTTCAAATCGAAGGTCGCGGTTGGTCACAATGCCCACCAGATTGCCAGCATTGTCCGTGACAGGGATGCCGCCGATCTTGTGTTCTCGCATGATGGCCAACGCGTCGCCCGCGGTGGCGTCTTCGCTGAGCGTGACCGGGTCTTGGATCATGCCGCTCTCAGAGCGCTTGACCTTCCGGACTTCATTGGCTTGCGCCGCAATGGTCATGTTCTTGTGCACCACGCCAATCCCGCCGTTGCGCGCCATGGCAATCGCCATTTTGCTTTCCGTCACGGTGTCCATGGCCGCACTGACAATGGGGGTCTTCAATTGAATGTTGCGTGAAAACGGAGCGTGGAGCTGAACGTCACGGGGAAGAACTTCCGAGTAGTTGGGCACGAGCAAGACGTCGTCGTACGTCAATCCTTCGCCGATAAATTTGCTGTCAGTAGAGGCCATGAGTCTGAGTTGAATCGCGTGTTCTCGCAGGCCTCACGAGGGAATCGCCATGGCGTCTGGGACGCTGTAAGGGATGCCGGGTTCGGTCCGCGATTCGGGCAAATTTAAGGCAGAAGGAACACGCAACCCATCACAGGGTCTCGAGATTGTGGAAAGTTCACAGAAGGTTATTGGCCGGCGAGCACCGTGAGGTACACCAACTGGTTTCGCCACGCCCCGGCGCCGTCCAGATACTCGACTTTCACCACGTAGACGTCGTTGGCCACGAGACGGCCATCCACACGCCCATTCCACGGCTCGTCGATGGAGGTGGATTCAAACACCTCGGTGCCCCAACGCGTCAGGATGGTCATCCGGAAATTGGGGTTGTCACCCTGCCGTTCGCCCAGGAAGCCCACATTGGCTTCGCCCGGTGCCCAAGGGAACCAGTCGTTGAGTTCGTCGCCGTTGGGGGTGAAGGCAGACGGGATCCACATGACGGGTTCTTCCGTCAGACACACCCAATTCGAGGCGGCGCCTTGGAGCACTTCGGTGGAATCTGGAATTTCAAGGGCCAGGACCCGGTAGCAGAAGATGCCGGGAGAGTCAAATTCGTCCTCCACGTCGTCCTCGTAGTTTTCGCTGACAGCGCCGACAGTGGCCAGCGATTCGCCCATCACGTTGTCCTCGTTCGACTGCTTCCGGATGACTTCGTAGCGGTCCAGTCCATTGGCAAAGCCTCCGTAAGGCGTCCAAATCAGGCTGTTCTCGTACAATCCCGGCGTGGTGCTTTGAAAGGCGCGCAACAGCATCGTTTCTGCCTCTTGCGATTCGGCCACGGCGTCCTCGCAATTGTTGAACGCCACGGCACGGTAGCGGTAGGCAAATTCATCGGTGTTGCGGTCGACGTCGACGTGAGACACAGGGAAGCCCAAACTCGACGGGTACTTCGGCACCAAAGGGATCCAAGAGCTGTCCAATTCGCTCCACCGTTGGAATTCATAAAGGCTCACCTCTTCGGCAAGGGGATCGGTGG
>PKDW01000130.1 GCA_002863145.1 Flavobacteriales bacterium | reverse complement strand
TGATGCTTAGCTCTTCGCTAAACTCACTTTAACTCTACTAAAATAAAAGAGGTCACGCCACACAGGCAAATCTTTGTGTCGATTCTTTGAGAAAGAGTATGTTAATAAGTGGAATTGTGGAGGGCCCGCGACTTTTCGTTGAGGTGATGGGCGCAAATTGAAACGCATTGCTTACATTTGCACTCCTAATTTTGCAACCATGAAAGAAGGCATCCACCCCGACAACTACCGCTTGGTGGTATTCAAGGACATGAGCAACGAGTACGCTTTTTTGAGCAAGTCGGCTGCTGAAACCAAAGAAACCATTCAGTGGGAGGACGGCAACGAATACCCCCTCGTAAAAGTGGAAGTGAGCCACAAGAGCCACCCCTTCTACACAGGGAAGGCCCAGTTCGTGGACACTGCAGGGCGTATCGACAAGTTCCGCCAGAAGTATGGGAAGTTTGACAAGAAGGCCAACAAAGAGTAATTCTCGAGGTATTCCATCAAAAAAGCCTGCGACATCGCAGGCTTTTTTGTGCCCTTCACTTTCGTGAAAGCGCGGATTCAATCGCGTTGAATCGGCTCAATGCGTTGGATGGTCAATCCGTAGCCCGCAGCACCTGTCGGTTGGTCAGAATTGCTCAACAACACCATGTTTTTGATACGGAGGGATCGGAGAATTTGGGCGCCAATGCCGCGGTCCTTGGAATCGAGCTGCGGGAAACTGCCGTGTTGTTTGGCGCGCTTCATTTCATTGTAGGCGTTCAATTCGTCAGCCAACCCTCCGCCGTGACGCGTCTTATTGAGGAAGACGACAGCCCCTTTGCCCGCGGCCTGAATTTGTCTCATGGCTTGGTGCAGCTCAGGCCCTTTGCCAAAATCGGTCACTTGGAAGATGTCTGCAACCATGCTTGATGCGTGAATGCGCACGGGCACGGCCTCGTCTTCGGTCCATTCTCCCATGACGAGCGCCAAATGGTCCACGTCGTTGGTGGTCTGGCGGAAATTGATGGCCTTGAACGCACCAAACGCGGTGTTGAGCTCCACTTCAGCTGTGGACTGAATCAGGCTTTCGTGTTCCAGGCGGTGCGCAATCAAATCGGCAATGGACACAAGCTTCATGTTGTGAAGCTTGGCCAATTCAAGCAGTTCGGGAAGCCTGGCCATGGTTCCATCTTCGTTCATGATTTCCACGATGACCCCTGCAGGTTTGCAACCAGCCAATCGTGCGAAGTCTACAGCAGCCTCGGTGTGGCCAGGTCGGCGAAGGACGCCTCCGGGCTTGGCGCGCAACGGGAAGATGTGTCCGGGCTTGCCCAATTCGCTGGGCTGCGTTTGCGGGTCAATGAGCGCCTGGATGGTTTTGGCCCGATCGCTTGCGGAAATGCCAGTGGTGCATCCGTGCCCCATCAGGTCGACAGAGACGGTGAACGGCGTTTCGTAGGCCGCGTTGTTGGTTTGCACCATCAAATCCAATTCCAATTCGTCGCAGCGTGACTCAAGCAGAGGCGCACAAATCAAGCCCCTTCCGTGGGTGGCCATGAAGTTGACGACTTCGGGCGTGGCGTGTTCTGCCGCGATGAGAAAATCGCCTTCGTTTTCGCGGTCCTCGTCGTCCACGACGATGATGATTTCTCCGCGTCGAATGGCCTCGATGGCTTCAGGAATCGTGTTCAGTTGCGACATGTGACGCGAAGGTAATGCGGTGAAGGGCTGCAGCGCGTGTGCGGGTTATCTTTGAAGCATGATTCGACCGATTGTGGCCTACGGTGATCCCGTGCTGAAGAAGGAAGCGGTGGAGGTGGAACAAAATCACCCTGATTTGTCCTCGTTGATTGACGACATGTGGGAGACCATGTATGCCGCAGATGGCGTGGGTTTGGCAGCACCTCAAATCGGCCTGTCCCTGCGTTTGTTTGTTGCGGATGGAAGCCCTTTCGGCGAAGGAGAAGATGGCGATCCAGGGTGCCGTGATTTCAAGCGGGTCATGATCAACCCCGTACTCTTTGACATGTCGGAAGAGGATAACGTCATGGAGGAGGGGTGTTTGAGCATTCCGGGCATTCGCGAACCGGTGACTCGTCCCATCACCTTGGGCGTGGAGTACTACGACCAAGACTGGAATTTGGTGGAAGAGCAGTTGGACGGCTTGGCTGCGCGCATCGTCCAACACGAAAACGATCACCTTGATGGATTGATGATTCCCGACCACATCCCAGCAGCCAAGCGACTTCTGCTTCACGGCAAGCTTCGGGACATTGGATTGGGCAAGGTGCCTGTGGAATACAAGATGCGTTTCCCAAAAAGCAAAAAGCGTGGCTAAATCAGCGTGGCAAGGTTTGGCGGTTGTGGCATGTGGCCTGGGTCTTCTGTTCTTTTCCTGCGGCCCGCAGCAGCCCTCTTTGCTTCATGAAATCCAGGATTTGGAGCGTGTCGCGTTTGAAGGCGACTCGCTGCGTGTTGACATTCGGCAATCCTTGATGGTCAAATACGCGGAGTTTGCCCGAATGGAGGGGGGGCACGCCTTTGTTCCCGAAGCGTTGTTCCGTCGTGCAGACTTGTTGATTTCTGCGGGGAAGTTTGACGAAGCCATTCTGCAATTGCAGGATGTGCATGACGGCTATCCAACCTTTCACAAAAGACCGCTTTGTGCCTTCTTGGTCGCCTTCATCTACGACGAGCACCTCAAGGACCGCGAATTGGCCGTTCGGGCATACGAACGCACGATGGCCCTGCATCCGGATTCGCCAGAAGCCATGCAGGCCCAACAGAGCTTGGCACTCCTTCCTTGACGGATTAGGAGTGCGTTGTTGTGGGGAGTAATTTTGCGCCCAAATCAACCGATAGCATGAGTCAATTTCCTGCCGGGGTCCTCACCGGATCTCAAGTGTCAGACGTTTGGGCACACGCCAAAAAGCACCGGTACGCGCTTCCCGCGGTCAATGTCATTGGAAGCAACAGCATCAATGCGGTCATGGAGACTGCCAAAGCAGCGGATTCTCCCGTCATCATTCAGTTTTCCAACGGCGGTGCCAAGTTCAATGCAGGCAAATCGTTGTCCATGGATGCCCAACAATCGGCAGTTCTTGGTGCCATTGCTGGTGCCCACCACGTGAACACGCTGGCCGAGGCGTATGGCGTCTCGGTGATTCTTCACACCGACCACTGCGCGCGGAAGCTTCTTCCATGGGTGGATGGCTTGCTCGGCGCAGGAGAAAAGCACTTTGCAGCCACAGGAAAGCCGTTGTTCAGCTCGCACATGATTGATCTGAGTGAAGAGAGCCTCTCGGAGAATCTTGAGACATGCGCGGCCTACTTGAAGCGCATGGCGGCCATTGACATGCACCTTGAAATCGAGCTCGGCGTGACCGGGGGCGAGGAGGATGGTGTGGACAATACCGACATCGACAGCAGCCGCTTGTACACGCAGCCTGAGGAGGTCGCGGAAGCGTATGAAACGCTCCGTGCCATTTCGCCCAACTTCACCATCGCGGCGGCCTTCGGAAACGTCCACGGGGTGTACAAGCCTGGAAACGTGGAGTTGCGCCCAAGCATTTTGAACGACTGCCAGAAGCACATTGAGGAGAAGTTCAACACCGAAGCGCAGCCCGTGGAATTTGTGTTCCACGGCGGAAGCGGTTCGAGCCTGGAGGAGATCCGTGAGGCCATCGGGTACGGCACAGTGAAGATGAACATCGACACAGACATGCAGTGGGCCTTTTTGTCAGGCGTGCGCGATTACGTGCAAGGCAAGGCGGACTACCTCGCAGCCCAAATCGGCAACCCGGAAGGGGAGGACGTGCCCAACAAAAAGCATTACGATCCGCGCGTGTGGTTGAGAAAAGGAGAGGAGGCGTTTGTGGCGCGTTTGACCCGAGCCTTTGAAGATTTGAACGCCACGGGCAGCCAATCCAAGTGAGCATGACAAACGGGCAAGCGTGGCGGCCTTTCCGGCTGTCCGAATCTGAGGCGCAGATGAGGCTGGAAGCCCTGGCCTTGGAGAAGCGGGACATGGATGTGCGGGATGCGTTTGCGCAAGACGCCTCACGTGTGGAGACCCTGTCCTGGGATTTGGACGGGTTGCACGTCGATGCGTCCAAGCAAAGGTGGGATGCGGAGGTGAAAGACGCGTTGATCGCCTTGGGCGAAGAAGCGGATTTGTCTGGCGCCATCGCCGACTTGTTTGGAGGTGTCAAATTGAACACCACAGAAGGCAGGGCCGTGCTTCACATGGCCTTGCGCGGAGAAGATGGCGATGGTTTTGAGGTGGATGGACAGAACGTCTTGCCCGAGGTTCTCGAGGTCCGCGGGCGCATGCTTGACTTCGTGGACAAGGTGCACGCTTTGCATGCCAAGGGCGAGGTGACAGACGTGGTCAACATTGGCATTGGGGGTTCTGACCTCGGGCCAGCCATGGCTGCGAAAGCGTTGCGGCGCTTCTCTTGTGGTCCCCAGTGTCATTTCGTCAGCAACGTGGACGGCGCCCATGTGGCTTCGGTGTTGCAGGACCTGGAACCACAGACGACCATGATTGTGGTCGTCAGCAAGACCTTCACCACACAAGAGACGATGGCCAATGCCCACATTGCCAAGTCATGGCTTGAGACTGGTGGAGGAACGGCATCCAAACAGCTTGTGGCGGTCTCCACCAACTTGGAAGGAACGCGTGCCTTCGGCATTTCAGAGGACCAAACCTTTGGCTTCGAGAATTGGGTCGGCGGACGTTACTCCATGTGGGGCCCGGTCGGTGTGTGCATTGCACTCTCCATCGGTTCTGAACACTTCAAGGCATTCTTGGCTGGTGCCCGTGTGGTCGACCAACACGTACGACACACGTCATTGGAGGAGAATGTGCCCGTGCTCCTTGCCCTGCTCGGACACTGGAATCAGAATGCCCTCCGTTTCCGTTCCCACGCTGTGTTGCCCTATGCCGAAGACCTTGGTCGGTTGCCGGCCTATTTGCAGCAAGCTGACATGGAAAGCAATGGCAAATTCGTGGGGCGCGACGGGAAGCCCGTGTCTTGGAACACAGGCGCGGTCGTGTGGGGAGAACCTGGAACCAACAGCCAGCATGCGTTTTTCCAGTTGCTCCATCAGGGAACGGAAATTCATCCCGTCGATTTCGTGGCCTTCAAAACGCCCACGAGTGAGCATGAAGGAATGCATCGGATGCTTTTGGCCAATGCGCTTGCGCAGGCAGAAGCTTTGTTGCAAGGGCGCAAGGCCCCCGAAGGAGAGCCCCATCGCTTTTTCCCGGGAAACAGACCCTCGACGTTCTTCCTGTTTGACGACTTGTCTCCCAACTCTTTGGGCATGCTTGTCGCCTTGCACGAGCACCGCATCTTCGTGCAGGGGGTGCTTTGGGGCATTGCGAGTTTCGACCAATGGGGTGTCGAATTGGGCAAAGCCATGGCCAACGCCCTGCTCCCAGAATTGGAAGGCAAGCACAACGACGAGACCTGTCACGACCCTTCGACAGCCTCTTTGGTCAAGCGCTTGGTGGGGTAACGCACCCGGGCTGATTTTTCAGGAGACCCGCACATGGGCTGACCGGGGTTGCGCTGAGTTGTTGAGATTTTTTGTAGCTTTAAAGCCAAACCCTCGCGACGAAGAGGCGTTACGAGTCGATTAATCAAAAACCTGGGCCCTGCCCTCATAATTTGTTTTCAATGAAGCACTTGTTTACTGCTGCACTGACAGCGTTGATGTCGAGCATGGCTCTGGCCAATTTTGTTGGCATGGAGTACGAAGCCGTCGCTGAGACTGCCAACGGCACGACCTACCGCGTGTACGCCACGTTTGACAACCCCACGGATGAGCTTGTGGCGGTTTACGCCCTTGAGACAGCCCCCATGGTGGTGGGTGTTTCTACGTCTTTCTATCAGGACGCAGTTGGGGCGGTCCTTGCCCAAACCATCAACCCCGCGTTCTTCGGCGCGTTTCCTTCGTTGCAATACGACAGTTGGTTCACCATCGGTTCTGAGGATTCCAATGGAACCAGTGACGTACAACAAGTCGGCATGGACGAGTACTTCGCGGCTTTCGAAAACGGTGGAGGTTTCACCGTGGACACCTTCATCGGGGGGTCTTGGTTCTTGCTCCCCAACCAAAGCCCAGATGCCGAAGCTGGCGCCGACGGCCGTGTTTTGATTGGTCAATTCACCACCGATGGGGTGGTCAACCTGACCATGAACTTCCAGTGGGATGACGAAGCGACCAACACCTTCCAAGCGGCAGGCGTCTCCATCATGTTCCCAGAAGTTCCGGTCCCTGGTTGCACCAATCCCAACGCAGACAACTACAACGACCTTGCCAACGAAGACGACGGGTCTTGCACGTTTGGTGGCGGATTGAGCACAGGCTTGTCTTACGACGTGGTGTCTTCAGACCCGTTGGGTACGGGGGAGACCACCTACCGCATCTACGCGAACTTCTCATCCAACGATGTGGAGGTGACTGCGATGTACGGTACGGATACAGAGCCGTGGATTTTGGACGGCGACGCACCGTTTTACCAAGATGCCCTCGGCGGCGATTTTGGAGGTTCCATCAACCCCTTGTTCTTCGCCTCGTTCCCTACGTTGGAGTACGACACTTGGTGGACCATTGGAGCCCAGCCTGGAGATGCCGACGGCTTGAACAGCGCCTTTGACCCTGCCTTGACGTCATTTGCGGATTGGAACAGCGGAGGAGACTTCGTGGTGAACACCTTCATTGGGGGATCCATTTTCGTTGTGCCTGGTGCCAATGGACAGGGCAACCCCATCAACGGCCGCGTGTTGTTGGGCCAAGTGACCACTTCAGGCACAACCAACGCCACCATCAACTTGCAATTCCGTGATGCGAACCAGGATTCCTTCTATGCCTCGGGCATGACCCTGACCTTCCCTGTGGCAGGAGCAGGCTGCAACGACCCCACGGCGTGCAATTATGACGAAAACGCTGAAGGCGACGCAGATTGCATTTTCCCCGCAGAGTTTTACGACTGCGAAGGTTGCATCAACGACACCGACGGTGATGGCGTGTGCGACGAATTGGAAGTGCTCGGTTGCACCGACAACGCGGCGTGCAACTTCGACATCAATGCCACAGAAGAAGACGGTTCTTGCCAGTCGCTTGACGCCTGTGGCGTGTGCGGTGGAGACAACAGTTCGTGTTCAGGTTGCACCAACCCCGCGGCAGACAACTACGACGAAACTGCCCTCTTTGACGACGGATCCTGCATCATCAGCGGTTGCACCAACCCCGCGGCAGACAACTACGATCCAGCTGCCAACAGCGACGATGGCTCCTGCATCATCAGCGGTTGCACCAACCCAGCCGCCGACAACTACGACCCAGACGCCAACAACGACGACGGATCGTGCATCATCAGCGGTTGCACCAACCCAGCCGCCGACAACTACGACCCAGCCGCCAACAACGACGATGGATCTTGCATCATCAGCGGTTGCACCAATCCCAATGCGGAGAACTACAACCCTGAGGCCAACAACGACGATGGATCTTGTGTGGCTACGGGTTGCACGTACCCAGGTGCGGACAACTACGATGCGGTGAACACGGCAGAAGACGGTTCTTGCATCTTCTCTGGTTGCACGGACGCCACGGCGGACAACTACATCCCTTACGCCAACAATGACGACGGATCGTGCGTGTTTGAGCCTTGCGCAGGCGGCGATTGCCCACTTGATACGAACGGCGATGGCGAAATCGGCTCTGCCGACTTGCTCGACTTCTTGGTCGCCTTCGGCCAAGCGTGTGAGGATCTCTAAACAAGACACATGGACAGCATCCTTCCGGAAGGAAGGCAAAGCGCCGACGAGAGTCGGCGCTTTCTTTTTTCAGAAAATTTGTGGGGGAGGCGCTTAGGGTATATTGCACACGAACCATCTGGGTTCGCACCTCTAACACCTGCCACGTCGATCATGGTAAAGCGCAAACTAGGGTTCTGGGAGATCTGGAACATGAGCTTTGGATTCCTTGGAATCCAATTTGGATTCGCCCTTCAAGGAGGGAACATGTCGCGGATTTTTCAAACCCTGGGCGCGAGTAAGGATGAGATTCCCATGCTTTGGATTGCCGCCCCATTGACGGGGCTTTTGGTGCAGCCCATCATCGGTTACCTCAGCGACAACACGTGGCATCCGCGTTGGGGAAGGCGCCGTCCCTTCTTTTTGATTGGGGCCATCCTCAGCTCGATTGCGTTGTTTTTCGTGCCATACAGCAGCGAGCTCTGGATGGCGGCAGGATTCCTGTGGATCCTCGATGCCAGCATCAATGTGAGCATGGAGCCTTTCCGTGCGCTTGTCGCGGACAAATTGCCGGAATCGCAGCGCAGTTATGGATTTGTGTTGCAAACCCTCATCATTGGCATTGGCACGTGGATTGCG
>PKDW01000104.1 GCA_002863145.1 Flavobacteriales bacterium | reverse complement strand
GCGTGGCGAGCGCTCCGTGTGGAATGCCAGAAACGAACGGGTGAATTGAGAGCGGCTCCCAAGGCGGTCGTGGCGTGGATCAGTCCGCGAGAAGGGATCGGCTGATCACGATTTTTTGGACCTCTGACGTGCCTTCGTAGATCTGCGTGATCTTGGCATCGCGCATCAGTCGTTCCACGTGGTATTCCTTGACGTAGCCGTAGCCACCGTGGACTTGCACGGCTTCGACGGTTTGCTTCATGGCCACTTCAGAGGCGTACAGTTTCGCCATGGAAGAGGCCAAATCGTAGTTCTCACCCGCGTCCTTGAGGGCAGCAGATTTCAAGGTCAGCAGACGTGCCGCTTCAATTTGTGTGGCCATGTCGGCCAACTTGAAGGCAATGCCTTGGTGCTTGTGGATTTCCTTGCCGAAGGCCTTGCGCTCTTTCGAGTATGCGATGGCGAGTTCCATGGCGCCAGAGGCGATGCCGAGGGCTTGGGCGGCGATGCCAATGCGACCCCCGCTCAAAGTTTTCATGGCAAACTTGAACCCAAATCCATCTTCACCAAGGCGGTTTTCCTTGGGCACTTTGACGTCTTGAAACATCAAGGTGTGGGTGTCTGAACCCCGGATGCCCAGCTTGTCCTCTTTGGCGCCGATTTGGAAGCCAGGCATGTCGCGCTCGACAATCAGTGCATTGATGCCGCGGTGTCCTTTTTCTGGGTTGGTTTGGGCGATGACGAGGTACGTTGAGGCGCTGTTGCCGTTGGTGATCCAGTTCTTGGTGCCGTTGAGAAGGTAGTGGTCGCCCATGTCGACCGCAGTGGTGCGTTGCGAGGTGGCGTCGGAGCCGGCCTCAGGCTCGGAAAGGCAGAAGGCGCCGATTTTTTGGCCTGAGGCAAGCGGGACAAGGAACTTTTCTTTCTGCGCCTCTGTGCCAAATTCTTGGAGGCCGTAGCACACCAAGGAGTTGTTCACACTCATGCACACACTCGTGGACGCATCCACCTTGCTGATTTCCTCCATGGCGAGCACGTAGCTCACCGTGTCCATGCCCGACCCGCCGTACTTGGGATTCACCATCATGCCCATGAAGCCCAGTTCTCCGAGTTGCTTGACTTCCTCGGCGGGAAAGCGTTGGTCTTTGTCGCGTTCAATCACACCTGGCTTGAGGACGTTTTGGGCGAAATCGCGGGCGGCGTCGCGCACCGCAAGTTGTTCTTCTGTGAGGTTGAGGTTCATTGCCTGCTTCCTTTCGTAGAGGTGAAAAAGTCCAGATGTCGGCATCGTTTGGTCACTCCTGTTGCGCAGTAATTTCCGTCCCGATGCGCAGCGAAGATAACAGCAGGTGCCCTCTCGATGGGTGGCATGCCCTCGGTCTGATGAGTGGCACGTCCGTGGATGGCTTGGACGTGGCCTCGGTTCAATTCTTTCAAGACGCCCAAACCAAGGCTTGGTCCTTCACCATGAATGCCTTCATGACACTTCCGTATCCGGAGGCGTTGCGCGGCCAGCTGTGGCATGCCATGACGTTCGGCGCGGAAGACCTCATGCGACTCGACACAGCCTGGGCGCAGTGGACAGGCAAAAAGATCGAGACTTGGATGAAAAGCGCCGGGGTGCCCCCACCTCATGTCGTGGGCTCTCACGGCCACACCGTCTTTCACCGCCCCGACGAAGGGTGGACCTGTCAAATCGGCCATGGCGCCGTCTTGCATGCGCTCTTGGGCGTACCGGTGGTGAGCGATTTGCGGAGCTTGGATGTGGCGATGGGCGGGCAGGGTGCGCCTTTGGTGCCGCTGGCAGACCAAATGTTGTTCGGCGACTGGGACGTCGCACTGAACCTCGGTGGTTTCGCCAACCTCAGCATGGACAACGCCACCGGCACCCGCGTGGCATGGGATGTGGGGCCCGCCAACTTGCTGTTGAACCGCGTGGTCCAAACGGTCGGATTGGACATGGATCGCGATGGGGCCATGGCGGCAGAAGGCTCCGTCTTGCCGCACCTTCTCGAAACGTGGCAATCCCTCTCCTTCCACAGTCAAGCCGCCCCCAAAAGCTTGGGCCGGGAATGGCTTGAGAAGGAAGTTTGGCCACACGCGGAACATGCCTTGCAGGGGCATGCGTTGAATGACGTCTTGGCCACGGCCGTGGCTTACGCAAGTTGGGCCGTGGCCCGCGACGTCCCCTCCGGATCCCGGATTCTGGTCACAGGCGGTGGGGCTTGCAACCCCACGTTGCTGGCCGCGATGAGGCAGGCCACATTGGATCGAGACGTCACCTGGCACGTGCCTGAAGACGCGTGGGTCCACGGCAAGGAGGCGTTGGTCTTCGCCTGGCTCGGATTGCTTCGTTGGTTGGGTCAGCCCAACGCCTTGCCCAGCGTCACGGGCGCGCGGTTGGCCACGTCTGGCGGTGCCTTGTGGGGGAGCGGTCCTCGAGGCAATTGACCCCGGTTGTGGTGCAATCGCCACGGAGGGGTTTCGCATACCTTCGCGTCCGCGATTGAAATGAACCGCATGAAAGACCTACTGAAAGCCTACGAAAACCGCGCGCCAGAAATCGTGTTTGCGTGGCAAGACAGCGAAACGGAAGCCCGCGGATGGGTGGTCATCAATTCCTTGAGGGGCGGTGCAGCCGGAGGCGGCACGCGGATGAGAAAGGGGCTTGATCAGCGCGAGGTGGAGAGTCTCGCGAAGACCATGGAGGTGAAGTTCACCGTGTCAGGCCCGCACATTGGGGGCGCCAAAAGCGGCATCGATTTCGATCCAGCAGATCCACGCAAAAAAGGCGTCCTCGAGCGTTGGTACAAGGCGGTCACGCCACTTTTGAAGCACTACTATGGAACGGGAGGCGACCTCAACGTAGACGAGATCCACGAGGTCATTCCCGTAACGGAAGCCAACGGCGTGTGGCACCCTCAAGAAGGTGTGTTCACAGGGCACTTTCAGCCCAACGAAGCCCAAAAGGTGCGCCGCATTGGCAACCTCCGCCAGGGGGTGTCTCAGCCTGTAGAGGACCCCGCCATCAGCCCGGACATCCAGCGAAAGATTCGCGTGGCCGACCTGATCACGGGATACGGGGTGAGCGAGTCAGTGCGACACTACTACGAGTTGTCGGGAAGCAGCGTGGCGGGCAAAAAAGTGGTGGTGCAAGGCTGGGGCAATGTGGGTGCCGCCGCCGCGTTGTACCTCGCCCAAGCTGGGGCGAGCATTGTCGGCATCATCGACCGTGTAGGTGGCCTGATTCGCCCGGAAGGCATGAGCTACGATGAAGTGAAGGGCCTGTTTTTGGCCAAGGAAGGCAACACATTGACAGCTGAGGGATTGCAGTCGTTTGAAGAAGTCAACGCGGCCATTTGGGACGTGAAAGCCGATGTGTTTTTGCCCTGTGCAGCGAGTCGACTTGTCACGCAAACTCAGGTGGAGCGCATGGTGGCGGCAGGAGTGGAGGTCATCTCGTCTGGCGCCAACGTCCCGTTTGCTGACGCAGAAATTTTCTACGGCCCAATCGCGGAGTACGCCGATGCACACATGACCGTCATTCCCGATTTCATCGCCAACTGTGGCATGGCGCGGGTGTTCGCCTATTTGATGGGCGACGAAGACGTGGACATGTCTGACGCAGCCATCTTTGATGACACCTCGCAGTTGATTCGGGAGGCGCTGGCCAAGGTCAAGGAGACCCATCCGGATGCCACCCATTTCACAGCCAAGGCGTTTGAGCGCGCTTTGGGCTTTTTGATGTGAGCAACTTGTTGCCCTGTTCACGTGTGAGCGAACAAACCGGCCCATCTTGCCTTTAGACATTCAACCATGGACATTTTCATTCTCGTCGTTTTCATTCTTGGGTATGCGTTCATCGCCTTGGAGCACAGCATTCACATTGACAAGGCGGCCTCGGCCCTGGTGACAGGTACCGTGTGTTGGGCCTTGTTCGTGCTCGGATGGCACGACGTACCCGCGCACCTTGCCCAGGAATACCACTTGTTTGCGGCCGATCACGGCGCAGGGGGCCACGGTGGTTTGGCGCAGTTCTTTGAACATCGGCTGCTCCATCACATGGAAGAGATCAGCAGCATCTTGTTCTTTTTGATGGGGGCCATGACCATCGTGGAATTGGTCGATGCGCATGAGGGATTTCGGGTCTTCACGGACCGCATTCAGACCAGAAGTCAGGTCAAAATGCTCTGGATCGTCTGCATCCTCACCTTCTTCTTCTCGGCCTTGCTGGACAACCTGACCACGTCGATTGTGATGGTGTCGTTGTTGCGCAAACTCATCGACGACCGCCAAACCCGCTGGCTCTTCGCCGGGATGGTGGTCATCGCGGCCAATGCCGGTGGGGCTTGGTCTCCAATTGGGGACGTCACGACGACCATGCTGTGGATCGGCGGACAGTTGACCACCACCATCATCATCGGGAACTTGATTTTGCCCAGCGTGGTTTGCTTGCTTGTGCCCCTCATCGTGTTGAGTGTTCGTTTGAAAGGGGAAATCGATCGCCCTGTTCCTCAGGACGAAGAGGAGTGGGATCCGACCACGCCGTTCGAGCGCAACTTGGTGTTTGGCGCCGGGGTGGCTGGCCTGTTGTTTGTGCCTGTCTTCAAGACGGTGACCCACCTGCCTCCCTTCATGGGCATGATGCTCAGTTTGGGGGCGTTGTGGATGCTCACCGAGCGCCTTCACCATTCCAAGAACATCGAAGAGAAAGCCCACCTCACCGTCATTGGGGTGTTGCGCAAAATCGACACGGCGTCTGTGCTGTTTTTCCTCGGCATCCTGCTTGCGGTGGCTTCCCTGCAAGAGGCGGGGCACCTGCTGCTTGCCGCGGATTGGCTGCGGACCAGCCTGAACGACGTGTACCTCATCGACTTGGCGATTGGCCTGTTGAGTGCCATCGTCGACAACGTGCCGCTCGTGGCTGCGAGCATGGGCATGTACGACATCATTCCCGCGGCCGCGGTGACCGATGCCTGGACGGGCATGTTTGTGCAGGATGGCATTTTTTGGCAGTTCCTCGCCTATTGTGCAGGGACCGGTGGATCGGCCTTGATCATTGGCTCCGCAGCCGGGGTTGCGGTGATGGGCCTGGAGCGCATCGACTTTGTGTGGTACCTCAAAAAAATCAGCCTTTTGGCGGTGTTGGGGTACTTCGCGGGCGCCGGTGTGTACCTGCTCATGTTTGCGTAACGAGACCCCTCACAGCGTCAGGGCGTTGTGAACCCACAGCGTTGAATAACTGAGGGGCACAGGGTGGGCAAAAGGCCAATATTCAGGGGAACTTGTACGTTCAAACCCTGGAATCCTTCCATCCATGCAATTGACCCTCGCTTCTTTCCTGCTTCAAGCCACCCCCAACGCGGTGGAAGCCGCCCCTGAAATCACAGAGGTGGATGTGAATGTGCTTCAGCTGCTCATGGAGGGCGGATGGTACATCATGCTTCCCTTGGCGTTGATGAGCTTGATAGGGATGTACGTGTTCTTCGAGCGCTTTTTGGCCATCCAAAAAGCCGACAAGGTCAGCCCAGACTTCATGAACCGCCTGAAGGATTACATCTCGCAGGGCAATTTGAGCAGCGCGCGGAACTTGTGCACCGACAGCAACACGCCTCTCGGTCGCATGCTCGACAAGGGCATCAGCCGCATTGGCAAGCCGCTCAAGGACATCAGCGTGGCCATCGAAAACGTGGGCAAGCTTGAGATTTACCGTCTTGAGAAAAACCTCAGCACCCTCGCCACGGTGGCGGGTGCTGCGCCGATGGTCGGGTTCTTGGGAACCGTCATCGGGATGGTGAACGTGTTCCTGGACATGGAGGCCGCAGGCACGGTGCAGGTCAGCGACATCTCGTCCGGAACCAAGCAAGCGATGGTAACGACGATTGTGGGATTGATTGTTGGGATTTTGGCCTACATGGCGTACAACCACTTGGTGAGCAAAGTCAGCAAGGTGGTGCACCGGATGGAGGCGAACAGCCTCGAATTCATTGACATCCTCGAAGAACCTGCACGCGGATGAACCTCGGCCAACGCAACAAAGTCAGCGTGACGGGCAACATGTCGTCCATGACGGACCTCGTGTTCCTGCTGCTCATCTTTTTCGTCATCTTGTCGACGCTGGTGAGCAACGGCGTGAACGTCGATTTGCCCACGTCGAAGGGCACCACGTCCGTCACCTCCCGATTGACCGTGAGCATTCAAGAGGACGGCTCGTATCACCTCAACGGAGAGGTTCGGCCCATTTCGAGGGCGGATCTGGAGCCCAAGCTGAAGCTGGAAATGGACAAGCAGTCCGAGAAGGTCTTGTACCTCCAGGTTGACAAAAGCGTCCCCACAGGCCAAACCGTCGAGCTCATCGGCATGGCCAAGGCCAACCAGTGGAAGATCATGTTGGGCTCGAACCCGGCCAGCACCAAGTAACCCCCTGCGACCCTCATGTCGAACAAGGAACAACTCGAGCAAGCGCGCGTCTCCACGGAGAAGCGTAACCAACGGCAGGCCGCTGTATTGAGCGGCCTCTTGTTCGTCGGGGTGCTCGCGCTGTGTTTCTTTTTGACGGCCTTCACGATCCAAGACCCTCCGCCAGGCGAGCAATTCGTCGCCGTCGGGTTTGCGGATCTCGGTTCGACCGAGGAAGCCGCTGGAAACGTGGAGTCAGAGACCCCAAGCGAGGTGGTTCAGGAGGCAGAGGAAGAAGCCGTGGCGGCCTCGGAACCGGAGCCTGTGGTGGAAGAGGCCGCGGAAGAGGTCGTCACCCAGGAGTCCAGTGAGATGGCTGTGAACGTCAAACCCGACCCCGACCCTGAACCAGAGCCCGATCCCGTACCGGTTCGCCAAGACCGCACGGCACACTTGTTCCGCAATCCAGGGAATCCCAGCGCCGGCGGCGGGGGGTCACAGGGCAGCACCCAAGGCACGGGCAACGAAGGGGAGGAGACCGGCAAAATCGAGGGCCGTGGCGTGGTTTCCGGGGATGTCGGAGAAGGCTTGGTCGGAGGCGGAAGCATGATTGGCGACCCGAGGCTGGATGAGAAACCCCAAGAAGCCGGCACGGTCCGCATGCGCATTCAAGTGGGGGCCGACGGCAAGGTCATCAGTGCGAGCCCGGTGTATGAATCCAGGCTGACGACCCTGACGGATTCGTACCACGTCAAATTGGCGCAGCGGGCGGCGATGACGGCCCGGTTTGAAGGCAGTGCGACACAGAGCCGTCGTCTGGGCTACATCACCATCACCTTCGACCTTGAATGACTTGACCTATGTCGAGGCGGTGAACGCCTTGTTCACGCAGCTTCCCATGTTTCAACGTCAAGGTCCTGCGGCTTACAAGGCGGATTTGAGTGCGTCGCGCCTGGTGTGCGCGGCATTGGGGAACCCTGAGAACGCATTGAAATTTGTACATGTGGCCGGGACCAACGGCAAAGGCACGGTGTGTCACATGGTGGCGGCCGCGCTTCAGCAAGCGGGTCACCGTGTGGGGCTGTTCACTTCGCCTCACCTCGTGGACTTTCGCGAACGGATTCGTGTCAACGGAGAGTGCATTCCTGAACAGGCCGTGGTGGACTTTGTGGGGCGATGGCAAGCGTCTGAGGGGGCTTGGGGCACGCCGTCGTTTTTTGAGTTGACGTTTGGGATGGCGCTCGTTCACTTCGCCCAATCGCAATGCGATGTGGCGGTGCTGGAAACGGGAATGGGCGGGCGGTTGGATTCGACCAACGTCATTCCTGCGCCTGAGGTTGCCGTGGTCACGAACATCGGCCTCGACCATCAGCAATTCCTGGGTCCAGACATTCGCAGCATTGCGAAGGAAAAAGGCGGCATTTTCAAAGACGGGGTGCCTGTGGTGCTCGGTCCCATGCGGCCCGAGGCGCAATCTGAATTGCTCGCGGCCGCCTTGCGGTCGTCTTCCGAGATGCACTTTGCACGGGACATGGAAGGCGAGGCATCGGCCCACCTCCACCCGGAATCGTCGTTTGTGACGCGTCAAAACCTGAGCACTGCGATGGCCACCTTGAAGGTCCTTCAGGCCAGGGACTGGGCCATTTCAAAAGAGGCCGTTCAATCGGGACTGTCAGACTACGCGGCGATCACGGGCCAACGTGGCCGGTCCCTTCCGGAGGCGGGTCACCAAGCGGGGACCGCACAGCACACGGTCCTCCTTCCTTCGTCGAGCGAACGTACCATTCCACGTCCGTCGCGTACTCCTGCAGAGGGCGAGTGCCATCGAAGGACGGCACCGGGTCGTCCTGTATCGAGGAGCGTGACATTTCTTCGAGGATTGGTGCAGGCCGTCTTTCTCAGAACAACTTGGGCTCTGCTACCAATTTCGAGAGAACCAATAGTTTCCCCGTGAATGATGATGTTGATGATGAGGCACGTAGATGTGCTCGATGATGTCCTTGCTGTAGAGATGAGCTTTCTCTCGGA
>PKDW01000085.1 GCA_002863145.1 Flavobacteriales bacterium | reverse complement strand
ATCACCAACCTCGGTCGTGATGTGCCCACCATTTGGTCTGCCTTGCAATCGGGCAAGTCGGGCATCGACACCATCCAATGCTTCGACCAAGCCGAATCGGTGTGGTCGTGCAAAGTGGCTGGCGAAGTGCGCGACTGGACGCCGGCCCCGGTGGTGGATGATAAAGCCGCCCGGCGGATGGATCGATACTGTCAGCTCGCGATGTGGGCCGCCGAAGAAGCGGTTCAAGATTCGGGTTTCGACTTCACCACTGGAGATCCCTACCGACACGGTGTCGTGGTCGGCTCAGGCATCGGTGGAATCTCAACCATCGAGCAGGGCATTGAGAAGTTGCACGAGTCTGGTCCGCGAAGGATCAGTCCGTTCACTGTGCCGCGTCTGATGCTGAACAGTGCCGCGGGCAACATCTCGATCCGCCATGGATTGAAAGGCCCCAACTCTGCCATCGGCACCGCGTGCGCCACTGGTGGTCACAACATTCTTTCCGCCTTCGATCTCATTCGACTGGGCCGAGCGGATGTGATGGTCGCCGGGGGTTCAGAGGCTTCGATCACCCCACTGTGCATTGGCTCGTTTGGGGCCATGAAGGCCATGTCGACCGCACGCAACGAATCGCCCACCGAAGCGTCACGTCCATTTGACCGGGACCGTGATGGTTTTGTGATGGGAGAAGGTGCGGCCATTTTGGTTCTCGAAAGTTTGGCACACGCCAAGGCACGAGGAGCTCGGGTGCATGCCGAGATCTTGGGTGGCGGGATCACAGGTGACGCTGGACACATCACTGCTCCAGACGAAAATGGCGAGGGGGGTCGCCGGGCCATGGCCTTTGCTCTGCAAGAGGCGGGTTGCAATCTTGAGGATGTGGACAGCATCAACGCCCATGGCACCTCCACACCACTTGGTGACGTCGCCGAGGTCCGGGCCATCCGGAACCTCTTCGGTGACCACGCTCCATCAATTTCGGTGTGCAGCACCAAGAGCATGATCGGGCACACCCTTGGGGCGGCCGGAGGGCTGGAGACGGTCTTCAGCGTCCTTTCCTGCCGAGATGGGGTGGTACCACCGACGATCAACTGCGACAATCCGGACGAAGAATTTGCCGGATTGGACTTTACCCCTCACACCGCCCGTGAACGGACGGTACGGTTGGCATTGAACAACACCTTCGGGTTTGGGGGGCACAACGTGTCCGTCGCCGTAGGCCGATTTGAGGATTGATCACGCTCGACCCGAGCACACGTGAACGCACCAAAGGAATCCCATGTCATTCTCCTGCCGCATTGTGACTCCATCCGCCGCCGCCTTCTCAGGTTCGGTGGAATACGCAAGCATCCCGGCCCACGATGGACAACTTGGTGTGGCCGACGGACGTGCACCCTTGTTGGTGAAGTTGGGCACTGGCCTGCTTCGCTTGGACACCGAAGGCGATGCCCAATGGTTTGCGGTCCATGGAGGCTTTGCCCAGGTTGGTGCCGAAGGATTGGTGGTTCTGGCCGAGCAGTGTGAAGCACCTTCGGAAGTTGATCTTGAAGCAGCGCGAGCCGCTCTGGCCGAAGCCAACGCCGCGGTGCAAAGCAGCGGTTCGGTCGCGGAAGCAGAAGCCGCCCAGCAAGCCTCGAGAGCTCGCATTGATCTGGCCGGGAAGAACTGAGTTTGTCCACGCCTGACGAAGCCACCATCGAAGCCAGCCCCACCGGCGCGGGCTCCACGACAGAGCCATCTCGTCTTGAGTCGATGCCTTTGACCAGACGAATTGAAGGTTTGTTGATGTCGGCCGACAAGCCACTTGGTGAGGGTCGACTGGCCAACTGGTTGGGGCTCAGTGGCCAGGGCCGAGAAGCCCAAGTGCGTGAAGCCATTGAGCAACTCAACGCCTTTTATGCCGAGCATGACCGAGCCTTCCGAATCGATCGTTTGGCGGGAGGCTGGCAACTGCTGACCCATCCAGAAATTTCTCCGCTGCTTGACCATGTTCATCACGAAAAGAAGCGTCGCGAACTCAGCCCCGCTCAATTGGAAACCTTGTCCATTGTGGCTTGGCGACAGCCCGTGTTGCGGGCCGAGATCGACGAGCTGCGGGGTGTGGCCAGCCAAGACCACCTGCGTTTGTTGACCGAACACCGGTTGGTGCAAATTGTGGGTCAAGCCGAAGTCCCGGGTCGACCCAACTTGTACGGCACCAGCCGAGAGTTTTTGCGGGTCTTTGGCCTTGGCTCTTTGGATGATCTTCCTTTGGTCGATGGTTTTGAGCGCACCAAAGAAGTTCCGGACGCCTCGACGCCTTCAGGCCCTCAAGAGGAAGATGGTGTGATCGAGGAGGTTCAGGCCATCGAAGAGAGCGCTGAAAGCGCTTCGGTGGATTCCACACCAGCCTAACCCAAACCAAACCTATCCTTCTGGTATGCATCTCCGAGCGGCATCCAGACAAACGCTCGTCCGTCCTGGGGGCATGTTTTTCTTCATCTTGGTTTTGGCCTTGGGGGCCATCGGCATGCTGGCGGGCCTAAATTTGTTGGTTTTTGTCTTTGCGTTGTTGGTGGCAGCGATTTTGTCTGGTGGTTTGCAGTCTGGGCCAATGATGCTGGGCTTTCAAGCCGCTGCGGAATCCATTCCCCTCTTGCGGGCGGGTGCCCAAGCGAGGCTCCCCGTCATGGTCCACCAGCGCAGTGGCGGAGATGCTTTGGCCATTGAACTTCGTGGCACCATCCTTTCGGATCAGGGTGAGCGGCAGATTGTGGGCACCCGGGTGGGTCATCTCGCTCCGCGGGCCACACGTTTGGTCCACCTCACGTGGGTGCCGGCAAGTCGTGGGGTGTACTCCTGGTCAAGATTGCAGGCCGAATCAGGGTTCCCATTCGGTTTGTTGGGCAAAAGGGTGCGTTGGCAAGTGGACCAGGAATTGGTGGTGCGACCCTCGGACCGGGGCGGCTTCTGACGGCCAACCGGAAGGCGAGGGGCGACAGGAGACAGCACCCGAGCATCGCGTTCGTTTGGGATGTACCCCCAGGGGAAGCGGGGCAGACGCGGTGTCGTGTCGATTTCACCGTGAGACGCCACTGCTGCCCCGCGGGTGCTTGGGATTCAGGAAATACCTGAGATTAGGACACTTTCAGTCCGAATCGTCAGCTTGGGTGTGGCCCATCAAGGTGGCTGTGAGTCCGCAGGTGCAGTGGGTGGCGCCGGTGTGGGTGGGGGACCGATGCAGGCATTCCGGATCGTGTCGCAGCCATGCCCGAACGGCAATCAATACCTCGAGAAGATCCAATGCATCGACAAAGAGAGTGTCCCCGCGTGCCTTGGCACGTGCCCGAAGGTGCCGAACGCGCGTTCGGGCTTGAAGTGGAGGAAGGTCGCGGAGTGGTCGGAGTCGGGAGTGCATGGCACCCCTCCCATGTCGGATCTGAATATCTGTTCAGTAACCCTCGACGTGGGGCAGCGTGGGCCATTTTCTGGCCGTGTATCGAATTTGACGATGTACGAGAAAACCTGTAGTTTTTTCGCACAGGGCTCGGCGGTCCTCTCTTCCGCGGTTTTTAACCTTGGCGGTGCCCACCATCGCGCAAGGTCTGCTGTTCATTGGGTGTGGTGATGTTGTCGTCTGTACGTGGCGGTGCGGCCTCTGCGATGGGGGTCGAGGCATTTCGGGGAGCTCAGGCTCGTTCCACCGCTCCGTCTGCTTCGTCATCCGCCCGCCCGCCCGTATCCAGTGCCGGCCCAGCAGTGGTGGTGCAGATCAGTCAGGCTGCCCGTGACCTTGCTCGATCCCGCGCCTCGTCCCCCGGCCAGAAGACGGTCACGCCCATGGCGACGCCGCGTCAGCCTGCGGTGGTAAAGCCGCGCATTCTGAACCTTCCGACCTCCCGCGCATTGGTGGACAACATTCCCCTGAGCGGAACCAAGATCGTCCGGGATGGGGCACGCTCTCTGTCCAAGCCCACGCTTCACACCTCTCTCGGGCGTGGCGCCACGCCGCTGGGGCGCTGGACCGATGGAGAAGTCTCGGACCAGCGGGCACGCCGGCCTGGTCGGGACATCGAGCGCGATGGGGAACAGGTTCGCTCAGCGAACACGCTCTCGGCTCGTCTGCAGTCCGGCGAAGTGGTCTCTGGCCAGTGGAATGAAGGCAGCTACCTGTCCATGCGAGATGCTCTTCCCGGGCGGGAGATCGCCGAAAAGGGCGCGCGCGCGAGAGACGCGAGGACATTCATCGCCCGCCTCGGCAAGGGCGAGGAGCCGCTCGAAGTCACTCCAGAGCGACACCTCGTTCGCCCAGATGGTCGGGGCAACGCCGCCTGATTCGGGTATGAGCAGGCTCTCCCCGGCAAGGAACCGTTGTGGCCCCATCTCTTCTCGACTGGTCCCGCCGTACCGTCTGGCTCTTCGACCTCGATGGCACGCTGACGGTTCCAGTGCACGACTTTCAGTACGCACGCCGCGTTCTGGAGATTGGTCCACAGGAGGACATCCTGACAGCACTCGCGCGTCGTCCCCCAGCCGCCCGTGCGGCGGCGGAGGATTGGCTGCGGCAGTGGGAGCTGGAGCTGGCGGCTCAGGCACAGCTCCAGCCAGACGCCGAACAACTCTTGGCCCATCTTCGTGGGACGGGCTGCCGACTGGGAGTCCTCACTCGAAACACTCGGTCCGTGGCGCTGCGTACGCTCGATGCCATCGGCCTTCGGTCGATGCTGGACGACGCGGCGATTCTTGGACGGGATTCCGCACGGCCAAAGCCTCACCCCGAAGGGATTCAGATGCTTCTGCGGCACTTCGGGGCCTCGCCCGAAGAGAGCGTCATGGTGGGAGACTACCTGTACGATGTCCACGCCGGTCGAGCGGCAGGGACGGCCACTGTGCTCGTCTGCCGCCATGGCGAAGACGGCTGGGAAGGTGAGGCCGACCTTGTGGTCGACCGGATCTGGCCGCTCGATGCAACGCTCCCGAGCTGACCAACGGGTGCGGTCCCCTGGCGGATTGCTCCCTTGGAGGCATCATGGTTGGGTGCAGTGGAGCCGTTTCCTGGCTCAGCCGGGTGCGCGTTCGTTCCACTGCCGGCGTCGGGCGCGTGGCCGGTGGACTGTGGTTGGAGGTCGTCATGTCGGTTCGGACTGTCTTCATGGTTGGGGCTGTCTTTGCGGTACCCTCGGTGGGATCAGCCGATCCGGCGCGCTGTGATGCGGTCTTCATTGGACCGACGGAGGGCTGCTCGCTCAGCGGCGAGTGGTCGACCACAGCCACGGCCCGGAGTGCGTCGAAGGCGCGCAAGCTGGTGCTACAGAGGCTCGATGCGCTCATTGTGGCCGGTGTCGAGGGGCATTCCGATCGGGTGGCGGGCACGCTCGCGGCTGTGACCGCGGATGCCAATCGTCGCGCCTGTCCCGCGGTGGTGCGGGAGCGTGTCCATGTGAGCTGCGTGGTGGACTCCTCCCTTGCCGAGGAACAGATCTGTCTCGCCAATCTGGACGATGAATCCTGCTACACGGGCCTTGCCATCGACCATGTAGGGGTCGCCTGGAAGGCCTCGGAGCGGGGACGTGCAGAGCTCTGCGTGGCCGTCGACCAGCGCCTCGCAGAGGCGGGCGCCTCGGCGGCCGCGCGCCAAGCGTGCCAGGTCTCGTGCGCGCGCAACGCGACGGTACGGTGTGTGCCGCGTGGGTGATGGGGGCGCAGCGCCTCTCTTGGGGGGGCGACTCGAAGGTGACCACGGGCCCTGGATGGTCGAGCGGTCTCAGCCGATGTCGAATCGGTCGAAGGCCATCGTGAATTGGCCCCGACCGCGCGTCATGCTGCGCAGGGTCGTGGTGTAGCCAAGCAGGCGATGGAGACCGGCCTCGCACAGGATGGTGGAAGTTCCCATGTCGCTCTCCTGGCCCGTGATGTTGGCGCCCTTGGACTGGAGGTCGCCGAGTACCGAGCCGAGGTTCTCATCCGGTACGACCACCTCGACCTTCATCAAGGGTCGGAGCACGAGACCGCCTCCCTGACCCAGGGCTTCGCGAACGGCCTGTGAGGCTGCGATGCGAAGTGCCTGTGGCGTGCTGCCTTCCGAGTACAGCTCCACTTCAGTCAGCCGGACGTCGACGTCCTGTAGAGGTGCGCCCTCGGACGGTCCGGCCATCATGGCATCGGAGACCCCGGCCCTCACGGCTTCCAGCTGCGCGTCACTCAGGCTGCTTCCTGCGGGCAGGACCTGTGGGTTCACGTCAGCCGCCATCCCCGCATCTCGATCCCGGGGCCGAACATGGGCGACGCAGCGAGCCTTCAGGGGCACCTGGGTCTCCCCCATGTGAAGGACGCGGTCGACCAGTGCATCGCCGCTTCCTGCACCGCCGACGGTCTCGCGCGTCATGACTGTGGGGCGACCCGCCCGTACCTTGAGTCCGTACTCTCGCTCGATGCGCTCGAAGATGATCTGCAGGTGAAGCTCGCCCATGCCGCGCAGTACGCGCTCACCGGTGTCTGTGTCTTCCACGAAGCGCACCGTGGGGTCTTCTTCGCAGATCTTTCCCAGGACATCGATCAGCTTTTCTTCTTCGGAGGAGCTGGCGGCTTCAATGGCGAGGCCGAGCACAGGTTCCTTCGTGTCGATGCGCTCGAGGAGAACCTCGGCGCTCTCGAGGTCGACCAGGGTGTCGCCCGTGGTGGCGCTCCGCAGACCCGCCAGCAGAACAATCTGGCCCGCTGTCGCGCCGGTGGCGCGGGCCTTGTTTCCGGCGTTGACCTCGAAGACGCGCGCGACACGCTCCTTCTGATCCCGTCCACACAGAACCACCTGCTGTCCGGGCTCGAGCTTTCCCCGGTAGATGCGGACAAAGACGTGCCGTCTCCCATCCCAGAGCTGCACCTTGAACGCCAGGGCGACCAGCCCCCCCTCGGGGGTCATCTCGATCAGCTCCTCTTCCTCGGTCTTTGCGTTCCGAGCGAGGGCGGGGGGGCGCTGCAGCGGATTGGGCAGCAGGGCGAGGACACCGTCGAGGAGTGGCTGGATGCCCCAGTTTCGCAGGGCGCTGCCCCCGAAGATGGGATGCATTCGGCCCCCCATGGTGCCAGCCCGCAGAGCGGAGATGATTCGCTCGACAGGAATGTCGGCCTCTTCGAGGACCATCTCCTCCAGCTCAGGATCCTCTTCGGCGCAGGCCAGGAGCATCGTCTCGCGAAACTCTTCGTAGTCCTCTTCGAGGTGTGCCGGGATCGGCCCGCGAGAGACGGTCTCCCCCCGGTCGCCCGAGAAGGAGACCAGCTCACCGTGGATGAGGTCCATGACAGTGTCTTCATCGATGATGGGCACACAGACTGGAACGGGGTGTCCCCCCAGGCGTCGTTCGATCGTGGTCATGCAGCGTCGGATGTCTGCGCCGGGACGATCCATCTTGTTCACAAAGACGACGCGGGGGATCTCGAACTGGCTCGCTTGTCGCCAAACTGTTTCGGTCTGTGGCTCCACGCCGCGAACACCGTCCATGACGATGACGGCACCGTCGAGAACTCGCATGGCGCGCTCCACCTCGATGGTGAAGTCGACATGCCCGGGCGTATCGACGACCTGGATCAGGTGGTCGCTCCACGGACACTGTGTGACCGCACTTCCGATGGTGATGCCATGGGCCCGCTCTTCGGCCATGAAGTCCATCGTTGCTGCACCATCATGCACTTCGCCGATCTTGTGAGAGGCGCCGGTGTAGAAGAGGATGCGCTCGGTGAGGGTGGTCTTTCCAGCGTCGATGTGGGCCGCGATGCCAATGTTGCGGACGAGATCGAGCGGGACCGACAGGCCGCTATCCTTGGACTTCTTGGCCATGATGACTCCGAGACCGTCCGACCGCAAAAGCGGCCGGGTGAGTTGGTTGCGCGAGGTCTGCTGGAAGCACGGATGAATCGGACCTGTGGGCGCCGGGGCGGGCCCGTAACACTTCGATTGACCTGTCATCGAGGGGGACATCCACCCACGGATCGAGATACCGCGGGCGTGCACATTGGATCGTGCACGATCCATGGCCTTCGGAGAGACCTATGGGTGGAATTCTGTTGTTGGAAGACGGGCGGGCGTTCTCAGGGGAAGCCTTTGGCGCGCACACGACCCGGGTCGGTGAGGTTGTCTTCAACACGGCGATGACTGGCTACCAGGAGGTCCTCACCGATCCCTCCTACCGCGAACAAATCGTCACCATGACCACACCCCACATCGGCAACTACGGGGTCAACTCCGAGGACATGGAAAGCGCCCAGATCCACGTTGCTGGCTTTGTGGTCCGCAAGCTGTCGCGTCGCCCGAGCAACTTCCGCTCCAGCGGTGGACTGGAGCCCTGGCTGCGGGCCGCCGGGATTCCTGGCATCCAGGGCATCGACACCCGCGCGCTCGTCCGCCACATCCGAGACAAGGGGGCCATGCGAGCGGTGATCAGCACCGACGGTACGGCGATCGAAGACCTACGCGCGCAGCTCGAGGCGTGGC
>PKDW01000141.1 GCA_002863145.1 Flavobacteriales bacterium | reverse complement strand
ATCGGGTGGCCGGTGGGGACCTACCCGCAGCCGGCGACGCACCGCGATCGGGTGGGGGTGGCCGGCCACGTTGGAGTCCAAATCGGGGCTCCCTGCGACGGCGTCGCGCTCTTCGCCCTGTTCGCGATTTTCATCCTGGCCTTTCCCGGCCCGTTCCTGCGCAAGCTGTGGTTCATCCCGGCCGGCATCGGCTTGCTACACCTCGCCAACATTGTCCGCGTCATCGTCCTGGCCCGCATCCAAGCGACGTCCCCCGAGTGGCTGGAGTTTAACCACGACTACACGTTCACGGTCCTCATCTACGGCCTTGTCTTCGCCCTATGGTACCTCTGGACTGTGATGGGGCGCAAGATTCCGCAAGCCTCGAAGGCATGACTACGCTCCAATCCCAACCCCTACTGAACTGGCGCAAGCCGTGGTGGCTGGTGGTGTTGGGGGCGATGCTGGGGTTTGGGCTGTTGCAGGAGCAGTCGAAGATCAAGGTGAATCATTATCTGCGCGTCGGCGATGCGCTGCAGTTCTGGGACGACGATGCGCCCACGCGGACGATGTGGTGGGACGCCCACGCACCAGTTGGCCGCCACAACTTTTACGTCAGCCGCTCGACGTGGCCGCTCTTCCACAATCTGACCCGATTCCAAATCGTGGCCTTCAAATGGGGCCTCTCCGCGGCCATTCTGCTCATCTTCTTTGTGCTCGACGTGTTGTTTTTGCGCGCGATGGGCGTGGCAGAGCGTGTGCCGTGGCTCGTCCTTATTTACGTGACTGCAGGCATCCCGATGGTGGGCCTAGGCTTCTCGAGCCCCGGTGAGCCGTGGTATGCCCTCGCCCGCGACATGCTCGGCTTTCTGCAATCGCCGCTTCCGTCCGTGATGGTGGTGCTGGTGCCATGGTTCTTAGAACGCATGAATGCCACTGACCATTCGGCCTAAAACCGTGAATGCTTTCACGACCTTTGTCCCATGTCCAACCTTACCTCTTCAGCATTGCAACAGCGTCTTGATGGCATGACCCTGCCCGATGAGGCGAGGGTCTGGATGTACACGGCCAATCGTGTGCTCACTGACACGGAGTGCAAGGCGGTGCAGACAGCCCTGTTGGCGTTCCGCGAATCGTGGGCGGCGCATGGCACTCCCTTGCGATCTGCATCCGTCATCCTCCTGAATCAAGTGGTGGTGCTCGCCGTTGACGAAGAACCCCAAATCGCCACAGGTTGCAGCATCGATGCGTCGGTGGAGGCGTTGCGCGGATTGAATAAGGCGGCGCCGACCTTGGCGGACCTCGATGTGCTTGACCGAAGCTGGGTGGTGTACAAGGAAGAGAAGGATGCGCCCAAGTGGAAGCGTGCGAGGCTCCATGATTTTTGGGCCATGCGCAAGGCGGGTACGTTGACCGACGACGCCCTGATCTTCGATTCGACCCTCACCAACCTCGGCGCGTTGCGCAAGGAAGGGGTCAAGCGACTGGCCAATTCGTGGCACGCCCACATGTGGTGATTTCGCCCAAACAATTCCCCGTTCGATGTGTTCATTGCCACACGACTGAAGGCCAGTGAGTTGCGCTCTAAATTCGCGACGAAAACACAATAAAAAACGACAAACTCCGTTTTGGTGCCGTCAAGTTTTCATTAACGAACGTTGTTTTTTTCCGAAGACTCGGCTACATTAGTGGCGCTTAGGGGTGTCTACTTCCGTCAAAAAGAAGTCTTGACTCCAAGGCAACTTCGCTCAAATCTGACCGTCCACCCTAGGGTTGGCGCAGGATAGAGGCGTCTGACGACTGAAATTTAATTGTTTGTTATAAACCAAAACCTGTTCTAATGTTCAACATGTACACGAAGGTGACAACGGCTCTCGGAGCTTTTGCTCTTCTCTTTTCTACTGGTGCGTGGGGTCAATGTGCGGACGGCGAAATCGCAGTGGACTTTGCATTGTCTGCTGGGGACTGGCCGGGCGAAATCACTTGGCAACTCAACGACTCTACTGGCGCCAACCTGTTCACTGGTGGCGCTCCAGATGCGGCACAATGGTGCTTGACTCCTGGTGACTACACGTTCATCGGTTCTGATTCCTACGGAGATGGATGGAATGGCGCTGTCGCCACATTCTCTTCAAGCGGAGCTTTTCTCGGTTCTCTTGCCGTAGAGGGAGCGACTGGTTCCATCGTGATTTCTGTTTCTGCGGACATTCCTGGTTGCACGGATGCTGCAGCTTCGAACTACAACCCAGATGCCACAGTGGACGACGGCTCTTGCTGCCTCGCCAACATTGTGACCATCGAATTGAGCGACTCTTTCGGTGACGGATGGTCGGTCGGAAGCGGCGGCCAGTGGGGTGGTTTCATTTTGAACGGAGACTCCACTGAATTTGCTTCAGGTTCTTCGTTGTCTTTCGACCTCTGTGTGCAGGAAGGTTGTTACACAGCCCAAATCTCCATGGGTGGGTATGGTGAAGAGGCCTCTTGGTCAGCCTTCCAGAACGGACAACTCATCAACAGCGGTTCAGGTGCGGGAGGCTTCGGCACCACTTTTGACGCCGACTTCTTCTTCTACTCTGGAAGTGGCGACTGTGCTGTCTTCGGTTGCACCGACCTCAACTCGTGCAACTACACTGAAGGCGCGAACTTGAACGATGGCTCTTGTGAATACTTGTCTTGTGCAGGTTGCATCGACCCAGCGTCTTGCAACTACGACGACACGGCCACGCTCGACGATGGTTCTTGTGACTACTCTTGCGTTGGGTGTCTCGATCCAAACGCGTTGAATTACTGCGCAGACTGCACCATCGACGATCCTGAGTCCTGCATTTCTTGCCCAGGTATCCAGTACCAATTCACCATCTTCGACTCTTTTGGTGACGGCATTTGCTGTTCCTACGGCGAAGGATCATACTCAGTCTCTTTGGACGGCGAGGTGATGCTTTCAGGCGGCGACTTCCTTTCGAGTGAGTCTGGTTCTTTCTGCGCTGAAGATTCTACTTCATGTGTGGTTGTGAGCCTCGTTCCAGACAGCTACCCCGGTGAAACGACTTGGGAATTGGTCAACGCGGTGACAGGTGAAGTCATCCTTTCTGGTGACGGTACTGCCGGTGTTTTCGGTACGGCTGACTGTGTTTCAGGTTGCAACGATGCAGGTGCATGCAACTACGATGCGACTGCGGACATCAACGATGGTTCTTGCGACTACTCTTGCTTGGGTTGCACGGACAGCGCTGCTGCCAACTACAACCCTGAAGCCACCGTTGACAGCGGCGACTGTGTGTACTGTGACCCCGGAACGTTCATTTTGAACGTGGACATGGCTGACAGCTTCGGCGATGGCTGGGGTGGTGTGGAGTACTACCTCTACGACCTCAACTCTGGTGCCCTCGTGGACAGCGGTTCAATTGAAACGGCTTTCATTGGTGACGGTCTCTCAACAGGTTTGGACTTGATTTGCTTGGCTCCAGGCTGCTACAACTTCCAGACCATTGGAGGAGGCTTCGACGCAGGTGAAGCGAGCGTGACTTTGGAAGACCAGTTTGGAACAGTTTACGGCACCGTCACTGGTACGGATGCGTCTTACGGTGTTGACTTCACGTTGACGGGCCTCTGTTCAATCGAAGGCTGCACGGACGCTGCGGCGAACAACTTCAACCCATCGGCTTCCACGGACGACGGCTCTTGTCAGCTCCCCCCTGCCAACGACGACGTTGCCAATGCGGAGGCTTTGGCTTGCGACTTGAGCGCTTCTGGCACCTTGGCAAACGCCAACGACAACGAAGGCTTGGAAGGTCTTGAGTTTGGCAATGATGTCCTCGGCAATGCGGGTGTGTGGTATGTTATCAACTCTGATGCGGACCAGCAAATCACCTTAAGCACGTGTGACACGCCAATCAACGATGGCACAACGGACTACGCAGGTAGCACGGACATTGCCATCTTCACTCAAGATTTGGATGGCAACTTGACCGTCATTGCGACGAACAACGATGGTTGTTCTGCCGGAGGATTCCACAGCAGCATCACTTGGACTGCGGGGACGGCTCAGGACTACTACGCCCGCGTGGAGGGCGGCGGTGGCAACGAGTTTGTCATCAGCGCATCATGCAACCCTGACCAAGCCACTTCACCTGCCAACGACGATTGCTCTGGCGCAATCGAGCAGGCATCAGGGGTGACCTTCACGGGCAACTTGTGCGGTGCCAACGCAGAAGGAATCAGCATTTTCACTGCGGGCACTGCAACTGCTTACGGTGTGTACTTCACGTTCAACAGCTCGAACTACGACACCTTCTTGTTCAATGCGACAAACATTGACAACGAAGTGCTCGGATTCATGATGCTCGATGGCAACACGTGTGATGATTTGTCTGACTTCGTCGGCTGTCAGGTCACAGGTACTTGTGCGGGTTCAGTCGAATCTTTCTTGTCCCTCGAGCCCAACACCGACTACTACTTCCTGATCTACACCACAGACCAAGATGCATGCGGCGACTTCGAGTTCACGACCACGGGCATTTTGCTCGGTTGCACAGATGCTGCGGCGACCAACTACAACCCTGAAGCCACGCAGGACGATGGTTCTTGTGACTTCACGGGTGTGACGCCAGCCAACGATTCTTGTGCTGACGCCATCGAATTGCCTTGCAACGCCATCACAACTGGTTCCACTGGTGGTGCCACCAACGTGGGTTCTCCTTTGAATGTTGCAGGTTGTGAAGCTGCGCCTGGCACGGGTGTTTGGTACACCTTCGTGGGTGACAGCTCATTCCACTCCTTGAGCACTTGTGGCTCGGCGATTGACACCAAGATCAACATATACTCAGCTGATACGGCATGTGGTGGAGGCAGCATTACTGTGCCACCTGCTGACGCATGCGGCGAAGGTCTCGTGACCACCAACTACTCCGTGGGTGGTGGTACTTGGGACTCCGAGATCACTTGGTCGCTGGCCGACACGGCTGGCGTGGAAGTGGCTGGAGGTGCTGCGCCACTCTCAGGCAGCCTCTGCTTGCCTGCGGGGGACTACACTTTGACCATGAACGACTCCTTCGGCGATGGCTGGAACGGTGCGAGTGCAACGTTCACAAATGCTTTGGGAGACTTGATGGGTGTGGCCGGTCTCGAGACTGGCAACACAGGCACGGCGACCATCACTGTGGCGCCTTACAGCATGGAGCCCATCTTCATTGCGGGTGACTTCACTTGTGTGGCCAGCGCGACGTCTTCAGACGGAACCGGCACTTGCACGTTGTTTGACGCGGACGATGTGAACTTCGAGTTCGTCTCTGAGCCTGGTTTGCTCTACTACGTCTATGTGGGAGCGCAGGACACGGATGGCAACCCTGCTACGGACGACAACGGTACATTCGACATTGACTTCACTTGCACTCCAGTGATTGCAGGATGTCAAGATCCGGCTGCTTGCAACTACAACCCTGATGCCAACGTGGACAGCGGTGATTGCGACATCTGGAGCTGCGTGTGCCCAGACTCTACTGGCACGCCAATTCAGTTCTACATGTACGACAGCTTCGGTGACGGATGGAATGGTGCGACCTACACTGTGTCTGACCTTGACGGCAACCCCGTTGCTACTGGTAACCTTGATGATGCTGCGTTCTCTGTGGATGCGAACAACTTCGCTGGTCCAGAATTTGGTTACGATCTCTTCTGCTTGGAGCCTGGTTGCTACAGCGTGGTCGTTACGGGTGGCGACTGGCCGTCCGAGGTTACTTGGACAATGTTCCTGGAGGATGGAAGCATTCTTGCTGAGGGTGCTCCGATCGATGGCGTAACCATTTCTATTGGTGGTGCGGTGTGTGGCTGTACAGATGCAGGCGCATGCAACTACGACGAGACTGCCACGGACGACGATGGCTCTTGTGAGTTTGAGTCTTGCGGAGGTTGCACGGACAGCACGGCTTGCAACTACGACGCTGATGCGCTTATTGAAGACGGTTCTTGCTGCTTCGACAACTGCGTGTCAGTGAACATGACCGACAGCTTCGGTGACGGTTGGAATGGCGCTGCGTACACGTTGACCGATGTCAACGGCACGGAGTTGGGTTCTGGCACCATCGATGCCGGTAACGCAGCAACTGACACTTACTGCCTCGCAGACGGTTGTTACATCATCACTGTTTCAGAGGGAACTTTCCCAGGTGAGGTCGGCTGGAACATCGTGGGTGCCTTCGGTGGCGTTGTTGCCGGTGGTGCTGGTGAGTCTGTGACCTTCAACGTCGGGTCTGGTGACCAGTGCGTTGTGGATTGCGACATCGCTTGCGCGTGCAACTACAACCCCGCGACCAACATCTCTGATGTATCGTTGTGTGTCTTCGACGGCTGCGCTGGTTGTACTTACCCAGATGCTTCGAACTACGACGAGACTGCGGTTTCTGATGACGGTTCTTGCAGCTTCGACATCGCCAACCCATGTCCTGCGGACTTGAACGGCGACGGCTCAGTCTCTACGGCTGACTTGCTCGAATTCCTGACGGCATTTGGTCAGATTTGCTAATCTGAGTGACTTGAAATAAGAAAGGCCCGGCGCAAGCCGGGCCTTTTTGTTTCTTTGGAATCATGAATTCGATTTTGATCACAGGGGCGGGCAGCGGCATTGGTGCGGCCACCGCGAGGACATTGGCTCAACGCACAGGCATTCGTGTGTTGCTGATGGGACGTCGTGAGTCGCCGTTGCGTGAAGTGTTGTCGTCTTTGCCAAAGGGCGGAGCCCATGTGGTGGTTTCCATGGATGTGTCGGATGCCGAATCATTGCAGACTTGGTTGTCAGGACCGGAGGCGGCGTTGGACCGACATCCGCTCGTGGGCGTTTTTGCCAATGCCGGCGTGGGAGGGCCCAACGTATTTGGGGAGGGGGACCGATGGGACGAAATCATTCGCATCAACTTGACGGGGACCTACAACACCTTGATGTGTTGCAAGCCACACTTGGATCAATCCTCAGGCGTGAAGCACGCGGTGGTGACCAGCAGCGTCTTGGCGCGATTCGGGGTTCCTGGTCAATCGGCGTACGTCACGACCAAGACAGGCCTGTTGGGTTTGGTGAGGTCCCTCGCCGTGGAGTGGTCTCCGCAAGGTGTGATGGTCAATGCGATTTGTCCTGGATGGGTCGACACCGAGATGGCCCAAGCCAGCATCCAAGCCATGGCCGATGCGCAGGGCATTTCGTACAAGGCGTCCAAAGCACAGCAGGAGGCCATCTTGCCGGCCGGACGCATCAGCACGCCAGAAGAGATGGCGCAGTGGGTGAATTTCCTGTTTTCAGGACTGGGGGACGGCGAGACGGAGGCCCGGGTGGAGACGTTGACCGGCCAAGCCTTGGATGTCAACAGCGGCTCTTGGATGGGATGAACCACACCGGGGTGGAGATTACCTTTACCCCATGAGACACAACTTGAGCGATGTCGGGGCGTTGATCAGGGATCGACGCTCTTTTGCACCGGAGCAATTTTCGTCGCGCAGGGTGCACCGAGATGTGGTCGAGGAGGTGTTGCGCGCCGGAACGTGGGCTGCCACGCATGGCATGACCCAGCCGTGGCGGTTTTCCGTATTTCAAGGCGAAGGATTGGCGGTCATTCGCGAGGGGCTGCCCATGTGGTATGCGGCGCATGTCGGGGAAGACAATGTGGTGGAGAAGAAGCTAGAGAAGCTTCGGCACCGATTGGACATGTGCAATTGCGTCATCGGCATTGGGATGGTTCCCGATGTGAATGAACGGATTTCAACGCAAGATGAAGAGTGGGCTGTGGCCGCTGCGGTACAGAACATGCATTTGATGTGCACGGCATACGGGCTTGGTGCCAAATGGACCACGCCCAAATTCATGACACTTCCACAGGTCAAAGAAGCCTTGGGATTGCCTGAGGACGGCAAGGTCATGGGACTGATGTACGTCGGATACCCCAATCGAGATTGGCCCGAGTCGCATCGTTGGCCCTTGGAGTTTGTGACCCGCTGGCACGACGGCACCGATGAGCCACGTCCTCACGAACAAAAGCCCTCAGTGTGACGCATGCGCTGGGTCAATCACCATACGCACCCTGGGGACACCCGCTATCACGTGTTTGTGTTTCGTGAGGCACACTATGTCAGCCGATTTGAAGCGCGTTGCCAAGAGGAGGGGATTCCCTACGAGAAACACGAGGAAGGGGAGGAGGTGATGTTTGGCATTGCCAAGACGCATTTTACGCAAGCGTTGAGGGCGAATCACCTTGTTTACGCCGAGTTCAGGTCGCACTTCATCCCAAGCCGAAGTTGGCGTTGGGGCTTGTTGGTGTTCACCGCAGCGGTGTTGGCCTTGGCCTTGATGGGCTGGTTGACGTCGACCACGGCGCACGGTCAAGTCGAGGCGGGATTGCCCTGGGAACTGGATGTGGTGGCACGGGCGCACGTGCCTTCCGATGCCCTGGGCATGCAGCCGACCTTCGTGGAAGACCGCGGCATCGACGCGACTTGGACGCCGCGGTTTGGGACAGAATTCGGGCTCCGCATTCACCGTCGGTTGAAGGAGGGATGGACCCTGGGCGGCGGTGTCGAATGGGTTCGACGAGAGCATG
>PKDW01000066.1 GCA_002863145.1 Flavobacteriales bacterium | reverse complement strand
GAAGGCGGGGATGGTGTGCCCTTCCGGACCCAACACGGGCAGCTCGGAATGCACTTTAAGCGTTTCGGTCAGCTTTTCTCGGGCGTATTCCGCCACGTCGCGCTCCTTCTTTAGTAAGGCGATGTCTTCGACGGCGTCTCGGATGGCGTCCTCGGATGCGGCGTGATACACCCCGCGCAAGAACCCCTCCGTGTCGACGAGCCAAATCGTGGCGACGTTGTTGGGTTCCGCGGGATCGCGCTGGATCATGAAGTCCTTGGTGACCACGCGGTCAATGTCATCTGCTTCGCCTGTCAAGAATTGCCACTTGCCGGTGAATCCGTTGTAGCGCGTGTTGCGTTCGACGTATTCCTGAAGCACTTCAGGCGTGTCGTGCTCAGGGCTTAACGAGAAGCTGACGACCACGATGTCGCCTTCGTCGCGGTAGCGGAAGTTGGGCCAAAGCAGCTGGCGTGTCACCTGTGCTACGTGGGGGGCATCGGTGCCGTAAAACGCCGCCAGCCAGACCTTGCCGCGCAATTCGTCGCTGGAAAAGGGCTCTCCAAGGTGGTTGACAAGGTCAAATTCGCCGACGCGCTGGGCGTCGAGGGTTTGGCCTTCCATCGGTCCGTCCACAGTGTAGTAAGGCAGGGTGTTGAAGTTGTGCTCCGTGAGCAACCCAAAAAAAACCAGCCCCGCCAAAGGCAGGGCCAGCATCATTGCAGTAAGAATCAATCGGTTCTTCAACATGCCCATGGGCGGTCGCTCAGTGGAGGGTGTTGAAGCTGTTCAGGTGGCCAAAGCCTTCCGTGATTGCGATGAAGAGCAGGTAGCAAATGAACAACACGTAAGGGGCGATGACCGCACGCTTCAAATTGCGGCGCTCGTCGCCGAGGTGCATGAAGACCAACACGATGTAGCCCGCCTTGACCAAAGTCATGACGATGAAGGTCCACTTGATGGCTGTCCAAGTGAAGGTTTCAGACCGCTTGAAAATCACGCCCATGCCTACCTCGACGGCGGTGATGAGGGTCAACAATGCGGTGACAAACCAAATTTTCTTGCGAATGGCCGCACCCGCTTCCTCGCTGTGGTGCGCCGCCATGGCGTAGCTGTCGTTGACAATGAGATCGTCGCGTTCCATGTCAGATGAGGTAGAAGAAGGTGAATACAAAGACCCAAACGAGGTCGACAAAGTGCCAGTACAATCCGGTTTTCTCCACCATCTCATAGTGGCCGCGGCGCTCAAACACCCCGTTCAACGCCATCAAGAAAATGATGATGTTGATGATGACGCCGGAGAACACGTGGAATCCGTGGAAACCGGTGATGAAGAAGAAGAAGTTCGCGTACGTCTGTTGGACGGCGTATTCGCTGTCCTCGAGGTTGGCGCCGAATGCAAACACCTCGCTGCGCGCATTCCAAAGCTTGACAGCCTCGTCGCCAGAAACGTGGCTTTCGTTCTCCACGTACTTGTTGACGGTGAGGCTGTGCAATTGGGCGCTGTGCTCGTGCTCGCCATACTGCGTCAAGGTGATGTGGCCATCCTCTTGGGTCAACACGGTGTTGGCGTCCCCTTCGCTCCAGGGCTCAGCCAAGTGACCAAAGTGGTGGTCCATGAAGATCAACTCGCCTTCGGCCAAGGTGAAACCCTCGCCGTTGTCGGCAGTGATCGTCACCTCCTTGGCCAATTGGAAGCCTCCGCCCGCGCCGTGGATGAAGTGAGACCATTCCCAAGCCTGAGAGCCGAGGAAGAAGAAGCCACCAACGATGGTGGCGCCGAGCCACTTCAACACACCGGCCTTGTCGTTGCGGTGGCCCGCCTCCACGGCAAGCACCATCGTGACAGAGGAGACGATGAGGATGAAGGTCATGAGGGCCACGTAGATCAACGGGTATTGTCCTTCCAAGCCGGGAAGGGCTCGGAAGACTTGCTCGCCGATGGGCCATGCGTCTTCAGATGTGGCACGTGCAAACCCGTACGCCGTCAGCAATCCACCAAAGGTGAGTGCATCGGAGACAAGGAAGAACCACATCATCATTTTTCCGTAGGTGACGGAAAAGGGGCTTTGACCTCCGCCCCACAGGACGTCAGTCGGGATCGTTTCGGTGTTTCCAGCCATGGTCTGAAATTGTGTTCCAAAAATAAGGCAATCGCATTACCTCCACCACCTAGAATGCCTCCAAATCAAGGCCTGTGTCCACAAGCAAGCGTGAACAGCCGCCTCGCCGGCAGGGGAGTCAGTGCAAGAGGAACAAGAAGGCGAACAGGTAGATCCACAACAGGCCCAAAAAGTGCCAGTAGATGCCCGTCGCCTTCAGTCGGACCGTGTCCCCTTGGTGAATCACCCCCGTGAAAATGCGGATGCCGTTGACCGCGAGGTAAATGAGCCCAAATACCAGGTGCAAAATGTGCACCATCACGAGAGCCCAGATGTACCCGCCGCCGCTGTTGGACGATTGCAACACTTTGGTGGTGATGGGCTGCACCATCAGGGCGTCGTCGGGCGCGTAGAGCTCTCCGCGAGCGGCGTCGTGCAACAGGACTTGCCCGTCGTAGCGGAAGTCGTAGTCTTCGCCGTAGACCGCAGTGCTTTCATAAAGGGCCGCAAGGTTGTTCCAACGGAAAGCTGTGCCCTGTGCTGTGTCGTTGGTGTTCCAACCCATGCCCAAGGAGGCCAGGTCTTTCCAGCCTTCCGCTTGCGTGACTGTGAAGCCGATGCCGAGCACCAAGGTCAGGGCGAGACCGACGATGCCTTGGTTGGTTTGGCCGGCTTTCACGGCCCGGGTGGCCCACCACAACGTGGCGCTGCTCAAAGCGATGAGGGCATTGCTCACCCAAAACATGTCCGGCGCTGGGATGTGCACCCAAAACTGGCCCATGTTGCTCACGATGTAGGCCGACGTGAAACCGGCAAAAAGCATGGTCACGGCGAAGACGATGAAGTACATCAACATGGTCTTGGTGCGCTCACGCACTTGGCCATCGAGGCCTTCAAAGACGCGTTCACTCATGGGTTCAAGGGGATTTTGTCGAGGACATATACGATTTGGACCAAGGGCAGGTAGACGAAGCTCGCGAACATCAGTCGGCGAGCCGCATCCAGCGTCAAGTCACGCAGGAGTTGGTACGCAAACCAGGAAAATCCGAGGCCAGCCAACACCGCCACCGCGAACGCAACATCTCCCACCATGGGTTGGTTCAGCGCCCAAGGCAACATGCTGGCTGGGATGCAGAACAAGGTGTACAGGAGGATGAGTTGGGCGGAACGGGCGGTTCGGCCTGCGTTGAAAGGGAGCATCTTGTAGCCCGCCTTGGCGTAGTCTTCGTGGGCGAGCCATGCAATGGCCCAAAAATGCGGGAACTGCCACATGAACTGCACGGCGAACAGGGTGCCGGGCTCGATCCCAAAGTCCCCCGTGGCCGCCACGTACCCAATCATGGGAGGCAAGGCGCCGGGGAAGGCCCCCACAAATACGGACAGGCTCGTCTTGGCTTTCAGTGGCGTGTAGATGAAGGCGTAGCTCACAATGGCAGCCACCCCAAGCCATCCGCTCAGGGGGTTCAGGCTGAACAAGCATCCGAGTCCCACTGCGGCCGCGATCAAACTCCAGACCAAGGCCTGCGTCACCGACATGCGCCCCGTGGGCAGGGGGCGGTCCTCGGTGCGCTTCATCAACCCGTCGATGCGGCGCTCGATGATTTGGTTGAGTCCGTTGGATGCGCCAGTCAATGCGTATCCACCCAAGGTGAGCAACAGAAAGGTGCGGATGTTCATGGTTTCCACCGCCATGAACCACCCGAGCACCGCCGACAGCACGACAAAAAAGCCGAGGCGGAGTTTGAACAAGGTGGCGAGATCGCGGTGCATGGGCGGCAAAATTACTGCACGAAGCTCGGTCGGTCTGCCCTACTGGTCACCAATCGCGCTCGTCCATCACGCGCGCTTGGCGGATGCCAATTTCGAGGCGTCCGGCATTCCAAGGTTCTTGCCATGCGCCAGGGGCGTCTTGGTCCTCGAGTCGGGTCCAAGCCCGGACAAATGCCTCCACGCCCCCCACGCCATAGCGCGCGCCGAGGGGCATGCTCACGTCGAGTTCAAGGCGAGACAGACGGCTGCGCACCCCTTGACCCAACACCTGTCCATCGTCCCCATCGCGCTCGGAAAACGAGGTCCATGGCATCTCTCCAGCCGCGTAAGAAAGCAAGGACTCGCCACCGCCGACCGATCGACCCTCTGTGCGACGGAGGTAGCTGAGACGTACCGTGTAGACCTCGCGGATCACCGCCCGAATGCGCGCGCGACCCTCCACAAAATTGGCCCCACCGGGGTGGCCCAAGGGCTGATGCAGGTGGGAATAGGACAGGGGCAAGGTGTTGTGCGTGTAGGTCCAAGGTCGAACCGCGGCTCCCTCGATCAACCACCCAAACTTGCCGGTGCGGCTGAGGGAGGACATGCCCATGAGCACGCCCCATTTGTTGCCCCACCAGCCGTTGCGCTCCAACAGTTTGGACACGAGCAGTTCGTCGAGCAAGACCTGTCCGTATGCCGTCACGCGTTGTCCCCTTCGCCACCGCGCTTGGTGCGACAGTTGGGCACCCAACAAGGCGTTGTCTGCGGAGCCAAGGCTGTATTCCCGGGGGCGAAGCGCCGCCATGGGGATGAGGTAGTGCGGTTCGATTCGGCCTTGAAACGCCGCATCGTTGCCCCGCCATTTCACCGCGCCAAACAGCGCGCCGCTCCAGCCTCTTCCAAGTGCCACTTCGGTCCACTGTGCGGCGAGCCACCCCGTTTCGACGGTGTCGGCCTGCACGTGCCGGGTCCGAATCAACGCTTGGGCATATTGCACAATGCCGGCGTCGACCCACAGCCTCGCGCCGAGGGCGGGGGCCATGTGCCGGTCCAAAAACAACGAGCGTGCCCCTCGTCCCCAATGGTGGCTCTCCTGCCCGACACGCACCGAGACCGACGGGGACAGTGACCAGGACAGGGCGCCTTCGAGTCGGTCGACGGAGGCCATGGATTCATTCAGCAGCACGGCATTCCCCAAACCGTCCATGCTCCCGTGGTCGGCGACTTCCCGTGCGAGGGGAAAACCCAATGGAATGCGCCAGCGCGAGGCGACGACATGGTAGCTGCCGCGTTGCAGGAAGGTTCCCGAGGTGCCGAGGCCAATGGCCGTGCTGGTCGCACGGAAATCGCCCACGATTCGACGGGCCTCGCCCACGACGGCAATGCCTTCAAAGGTGCTGCTTTGAGGCTGAAGGCTCAGGGGGCGATTCCAAGCGGTCATGGGCTGAACGCTAGGCACCAACACGCCCGAGCTGTCGCTGGCCAAACGAACATTCCAAGCCGCGGAATCAAGAGGCAAGTGCCAGCGGGTCGAGGTGGGGGTTTGGGCCACAATGAGGCCGCACCCCATCATCCACACCCCAACTGCGAGCGGAAACTTCATCAAGCCACGCGCCGGGGACCGGGTTTGGAGGAGGAAGAAGGCTCGGTGCCGTCGGCATCCAAGGGGGCCGATAGGGATGAAATGCCCAACCCCATGCGCACCATGAAGTAAGGCAAAGAGCCCAGGGCAAAGGCCAATCCGAGCAAGGTGAAAAACTGGGCGGTCCGACCAATGCCACCCCAAGCCGCTTCGGGTTGGAAGGCCAACACCACAAACAGCACGCTGTACATCCACAACGCTGCGGAGGTCAATCTGTGTCCCCAACCGAGTTGCATGAGCAGGTGGTGAATGTGCCGGCGGTCCGGGGTGAAAGGGGATTGGCCGTTGAGCACGCGCAGGGTGAACACACGCAAGGTGTCCACAAGCGGAAACGCGAGCAAACACATGGCCGCCACGGGCCGCACGACGCCAGGAAGGGTGGCGACATTGGGGGTTTGGACCACGTTGACCGCCATGACGTACGCCATGAGGCCGAGCAGCAAAGACCCACTGTCCCCCATGAAAATCTTGGCGGGATGAAGGTTGAAGACCAAAAAGCCCGCAAGTCCACCCGCCACGGCGGCACCGACGTAGGCCGTCATCATGTCTCCGGTCCAATAGGCCCACATCCCAAACGCCGACATGGCCACCAACCCGTAGCCGCCCGCCAGCCCGTCGACCCCGTCGATCAGGTTGATGGCGTTCACGATGACCACATAAACAAACAGCGAGAACACCGCACTCGCCATAGATGGCAATTGGTACAATCCAAACAGTCCGTCAAAGTGGTCGATTTTCAATCCCAACCCCCAAACAAGGAAACTTCCAACCGCGAGGTGGACCAAGAGCTTTTTCCCGGCGCCCATCCCCATGATGTCATCCTTGAGTCCCATGAAAAAGATGGGCACCGAAGCCCCCAACACCCCGAGCCACCGCACGGAAGTCCAGCCAAAGGCATCTGAAAACGCAAACGACACCAAAGTGCTGCACAGCGTGGCGGCAAAGAGCATGACGCCGCCTACAGTCGGCACCGACCGGTGGTGCAGTTTTCTCGATTCACTGGGTTCGTCGACAAGGTGCTTGCGTTTGGCCACCATGATGAGGGAGGGCATGCCAAACAACACAACCAAAAAGGCCAACGTGGCTGGAAGCATCAAGGACGTCATGGTGCGCCAAAGGTAGTGGAGCCGGGCGTCATGCCCATCCGGTTAGAGACCCCCACACGCAGCCGCGCTCCTTCTGTGGGCAAGGTGGGATGGTTGGCCCCTTGCCAGATTTCTGCGCCGAGGGAAAGATGCAAGGGCCAATCACGCTGCAGCTCATACGCGATCCAAGTCTCGGCCACACTGAAGGTCCCTGCAGTTGCGGCCCTGCCACCCAGCGTCCATTGCGAAGTCTTCCAATGGCCGTGCAATTCGGTGCGCCAAAGGGCGTCCGCAGATCCGGTGGGCCTGAGCGCTGCGGACACGGGCGTGCCTGCATTGTGCAAGGCGATTCGATCGTCGTCCAGTGCGGGCAGCCGAGTGGCACTCAGATTGACAAACCAAGTCGAGGTGGGCCGCCATGACGTGGCCACACCCCACCCTTGGTGTGAGGTCCACTCTCCGGAAACCTCCAGTTGTTTGGAGGCATTGCGCCATGTGCTGGACAAGCTCATCCAGCTGCGCCACGCAAATTGTCCCACAGAATCTGCGGCGAGTTCTCCTGTCCAAGGACGCTCTCGAAGAACCCCACCAAGCAACCCCAACGAACCGTGCGCGGGGTTTCGCCAACCTACGTTGATCCACCCTGCATCGGTTTGGCGAAACAGGCTCTCGGTGGAACCTCCCGTGGGTCCGCGTTCGGTCCCGGTCCAACGGGCGGCCGTGGTTTGGGCGGACAGGCCGTTGGTCCGCACCCAGGTCACACTGGCCCTGGGAAAAGAAGCAGCTTCGCCAGAAAAAGTCAAAGGGGAGGGCAAGCCCCCCCACTGCATCGGAGCGTAGGCGGTCGTGAGCGAAAGGGAATCCCCTTGGGTCGAGATGTGGCTGTAGCGGGAAGTCACCCTGGCACGCGCCACGTCAACGCGGCCGCCTGAAGTGAGTTTGGTTCGTCCCCAACCCGGCAGGGCTGTGGATTCTGTCATGGTGGTGGCGTCCCACGCCCCGGCCCATCCTTGCATCTCTTCCAATGAGCCTTCGACTTGCCAAACGCCATCCAAGACCGCTTCGAAGTGGGCGCCACGAAGGTTGTCCCAAGGAGAAGCAGCAGCTTCCGAGGTGGTGGGAGGGGTTCCTGTGATGTGTCTGACCGTGAACCAAGGGTCCAGGTGCAAGGTCATTTGAGGGGTCTCCCACGTCAATCCGTGGTTGCGCAAGGACCAAGCCACGTCTCCCGTCTGAGGTCCGAGCAGGGAATCCTCCTCGCCCATGGCCTGCCCCCATGCCCAAGAGGTGATCAGCATGAATGCCACACCTGCCCAATGGCAACGGGTCATCCGCGCAGGGTTTCTTGTGCCACGGACGCCTTGAATTCTTTGTAGACGTCGCAAATGCCTTCTTCAAGCGAGGTCTTGGCGGTCCAGCCGAGGGAGGTCATTTTGGAAACGTCAAGCAGCTTTCGCGGCGTGCCGTCGGGCTTGGTGGTGTCCCACGCCAAGGCACCCTCGAAGCCCACCACGCGGGCGACGGTCTCGGCGAGCGTCTTGATGGTGACATCCTTGCCCGTGCCGAGGTTGACCCATCCTGCTTCGTTGTGGACATCCATCAAATGCAGGCACGCCTCTGCCAAATCATCCACGTGCAAGAGCTCGCGCATCGGCGATCCCGTTCCCCAGCACACCACCTCCGCGGCACCGTTCTCTTTTGCTTCATGGAAGCGCCGAATCAAGGCCGGCAACACGTGGCTGTTTTCAGGATGGTAGTTGTCTCCCGGGCCATAGAGGTTGGTGGGCATGGCGCTGATGAAGTTGCATCCGTGCTGATCGCGGTAGGCGTCGCACATCTTGAGGCCGGCAATTTTGGCGATGGCGTAGGGCTCGTTGGTGGGCTCCAACGCACCGGTCAGCAGCGCCTCTTCCGCCATGGGTTGGGGTGCGTGTTTGGGATAGATGCAGGAACTCCCCAAAAAGAGCAGCTTCTTCACGCCCGCCCGACGGCTGCCTTCAATCAC
>PKDW01000178.1 GCA_002863145.1 Flavobacteriales bacterium | reverse complement strand
ACGGGAGCCACAGACTCCTCGATCAGGGTATTCCACGCCTTGCAATTGTTGCATTGCCCCACCCATTGCGGATGGGCGTGTCCGCATTCCGAACAGACGAAGCGCTTCTTGGTCTTGGCCACGTTTGAGTTATCGCGACCGGAAGATGTTCACCGTGCCGGTGAACTCTTCTCCGTTGGGCAGCAAGATGGTGTAGAAGTACACGCCTTCCGCGCTGCCATCGCCGTACCACGGCTGGGCGTTGCGGTAGTTCTCATTCTCGTACACGCGGTTGCCCCAACGGTCAAAGATGCGCACCAAAACCCCCTCGGGATCGTCCTCCCATGGATCGAGACCCATGATGTGGAAGCCGTTGTTTTGGTCGTTTCCGTCACGCGGCGTAAAGACGTTGGGGGGCAAGATTTCGCATTGCTCCACAATCACGCTGTATTCGTGCTGGAGGCCTTGTGGCAAACAAGGGTTGGAGATTTGGGCCAAAAGCGTCAAATCGTATCCCCAGCAGCTCGGAGGGAACATCTCTCCCACGAGATCCGCCACATTCTGGAAGGGCAACTCCACCAACGTGTCGGTGCACTGCACGGTCCAAGAGTAGTTGCTGTACGGCGGACCATTGAAATCCGCGTTCAGGTCGAAGGTCTCTGGCTGTCCTGGGCACAGGGCACGAACGCCGTCGTAGATCGGGAGTGGATCCCAGATGGGGTCATCTCCAATGAAGATCAACCCACACGCTTCCTGCGGCTCACAACCGTAGGGGTCTTCGATGGTCACACAGATTTGGGTGCCGTTGAGTTCGGACTCTTCGGGGATGACCCATTCGAAGTTGTCCTCCACCGTGGTGGCGGTTCCGTCAGGCCAGGTGATGGTGTAGTCCGCGTAGTTCGCTGCAAACGCCGGGTTCACGCTCAAATTCGCATCCTCCCCAGGCTCAATGCCTCCCCCGTCGCAATCCGTGATGGACCCGCCCAAAAACACGTCGATGTCAATGGCAGTCACGATGTCGATGAACGCGCAATCGCTCTCGTCAAAGTTGTTGGGGCAACCCTCGTCGGGCACCGTCACACAGTACGACCCAGTCGCGTCTACCTCCCACTCGTTGTCGTTGACGTCGTCCACCTCGTTGCCGTTGTACGTCCATTCGTAGACCAAACCGCTGTTCTGATCTCCGGCAATGGGGTCCAGTTCGAGGGTCGTTCCTTCTCCACACAGGTAGTCGTTCTCAAGCAAAGGCTCAGGAATCGCCGTGTAAACCACTTGGTCTGCAGCCTCACCGCACCCATTGGTGGCGGTGACCTCGTAAATGCCGGTGGCGTATTGGCTGAACGTGTATTCGTTTTCCAGGACGTTGTCGTTGCCCGGGAAAGGCCAGTTGATGATGGCCACGCCTGCAGGGTCCGTCACGTCCACCTCCAAGTCCAAGCTCAATTGGTCCACTTCGTCGCACGTCAAGAGCAAGCTGTCCCCGTTGAAGGCGATGGTCGGAGGAAGGTTCACTTCCACTTCAAAGCAGTGATCGATTGCGCATTCCTCGTCCTGAAAACACAACTCATAGAGCCCAAATTCCTCGGGGAAGAACGTTGTGTTGAATTGCGTGGTGTTGGTGAATGAATACCCATCTGGTCCTTCGACCGACCACGTTCCAAAGGCCTCTTGCACTTCGCACAGGGCCGGACCCAAGTACAGAATCTCACCCGAGACCAAGTCTTCAAAATTCGAGCAATTCTCCTCGTTTTCCCCGTTGCAATTGTTGACGCAATTGAACAGGTTCACGGCGAAGTTGGCGTCCAAGGCCGGGTTTCCAGTGCCGAAGAAGGTTACCTGCACGGAATCTCCGAACACAAGGGCCAATTCTGGATTGGTGTCCTGGTTGTACGTTTCAAAGTCACTGTCGCTGTCCAAAATGGAAATGTCCTGTGTGCCGTCCTCGTGGGTGACAATCACCTGCAGGAACGCCTCGCCCCAGCCTAAATTGGACGAAGAGATCATTTGGATTTGCATGTTGCCTTCCGCTGGAGACGCATAGCCTCCGGCAAATTCCACCGAGTCAAACCCGAGCTCCAGAGACCCATCGCAGATGGGCTCCACTTCGAAATCCGGAATGCTCACAGAAGTGGTTCCCACCAAAAAGGTGCGCTTGCCCTGACAACCCCCTTCGTCTGTGACGGTCAATTGGAACGTTCCCGCAGTCACAGCAACCTCGTCTGTGCCTTGACCCGCCAAGATGGTTCCACCGCCGCCATTCCAGTCTCCGACCCATTCGTACTCCACAAACACCTCACCCTCATCTGGAAGGACTGAAATCACCGCAGAATCCCCTGGACAAACGGTCACTGACGTGCCCGACAAGGTGGGCAAGTAGAATGGCGTTTGGAACACCTGGAAGGTTTCTTTCACCACACATCCACTAGCCGTCTCTCCCGTGACCACGAAGGTCCCTCCGAAGGGAATGTCTGCCGTGTTCTCGTCCCAAAAATTGGCGTTCAAATTCCATGACCAGTCCACCACGGGTTCTTGTCCGCCCTCCGAGCTCGCCACCACGCCCAACTCCGCACCCGCGCAAATCCCGAAATCGTCTCCGCCATCGGCCGTGACCACTTCAATGCTTGGCGGCACCACATCGAGCACCTCGATGACAATGTCGAGCAAGGTTTGTGCGCCCTCTTCGTCCACGGCAGTCATTGTCAAATTGCTGATGCCGGGTTCGCTTCCGACAAATACGCCCTCGTACGAGGCCGTGGCCACGCCCGTGACCGTGGTCCCGCCGATGATCTCGTTGCCGCCTACGTCCTCTGTCACTTCAAGGTTGACAATTTGGCCTGGCTCCGGCCCCAAGAACTCCACATCCAAGTTGTACTCCTGACCCAAGCAAATCCGCACGGTGTCGCAACCCAAGTTGGCCGTGGGCACGGGATTCAAATTGCTGTTGTTGTCTGCCGTGTTGATGTTGAAGAACTTGTAGTCCAACCAGTTGATGCCATCCCACTGCGACTCATTGTCCCCGTAAGGGCCGTTGTAGGTGTCGTCGAGCAAATTGAATCGGCCAAATTGCACGTGTGGGCTGAGGTCTGGGTTGGGGTTGGTGGACGCTCCGTCCGCACCCGTGACGCCGGGGTAATCACCGCAGCATGCGCCTGAACCTCCGACATCGCCGTGCGCCCAGTTCATGTCGAGGTAGCAAACCTGGGCATTCGCGCCGTCAGGAAGGATGCCACTTTCAGGGTGGGTGATGATGATTTGGAAACTGTTGGTCAGGTCGCTGTTGTTGTACCAGTAACCGACGTTGATGTAGTTGACGTAGATGGCGTCTGCCGTGCGTTTCCACTTGATTTCACCGGTGGTGGACATGTCGGTGTCCTGCCAATAGCCCGCAATTTGGTTGTATTCCGCCGCGGGGAAGCCTGTGGGCGTCCAGTCCAACACGGTGGTTCCAAAGGAGATTTGGCCTTTCGTGTTCACAAAAAACTCGTTGTAAGAGGCGCCGTACAAATCGAAGGACCAAGAATCGTCCAAACTGATGTCAAGCGGCGCAGAGGCTGCATCGACGTTCCAACTCGCCCCGCCCACACTGGTTCCGTCGACGGCCCACGCAATCTCGTTGGGGCCCAACCCGGCAATGCCTGGAGGGGGCACCATCGTAAAGTACGTTTCATCGGGTTCGACCCAGCACTGGCAGTCCTCTGAGGAGGTGAGTTTCTTCACGCGGACTTCTTTCAGTCGGGCGCGCTCGTCCTCGAAGCTGTCTCGGTGCTCGTGCAAGAAGGTCAGGTGACGTTCCGTGTCGAATCCGTCCCACTTGCTCACCACAGACCATTCTGCGCGACTCATCTTCAAGACGGCCTCCTCAAAAGAACTGTAAGTCGCCATGATTTCCTCGGGCGAACGGCGCTCGTCGTATTGAACCTGTCCAAACGTTGTCAGGGAGCGAAGCAGCACCAACAAGACGAAAGACACCAACAAGGGGCTTGGGGAAACGGAGTATCGGATCATGGATTCGGGCAGTAGGTTGTGAACAGAACGCATGCCCCGTCGTCAAACGTTGCGTACGCCAGGCGTGCTAAGATAATAAAGTCGGGAGGGGCGGTGATTCCCGAAGTACCTTTGCACGTGCAATCGGTGCCCTGAGATACGCATGATTGGACGACATCGACGGAACTTTTGGACATGAGGAACATTCGCAACTTCTGCATCATTGCCCACATTGACCACGGCAAGAGCACTTTGGCCGACCGGCTGCTCCAGACGACGGGCACCATCTCGGACCGCGAGTTGCAAGCCCAGACGCTCGACGACATGGACCTCGAGCGCGAGCGTGGCATCACCATCAAAAGCCACGCCATCCAAATGAATTACAAGGGGAAAGACGGTAAGGACTATGTGCTGAACCTGATTGACACCCCGGGCCACGTGGACTTCAGCTACGAGGTTTCGCGGTCCATTGCGGCATGCGAAGGGGCCCTTCTCATTGTGGACGCGACGCAGGGCATCGAAGCCCAAACCATCAGCAACCTCTACCTCGCCCTCGAACACGACCTCGAGATCATTCCGGTCCTCAACAAGATGGACCTGGATTCAGCAGACCCCGAGGTCGTGGGTGAACAAATCGTCGACCTCATTGGCTGCGACATGGCCGACATCCTGCCTGCCTCTGGAAAAACCGGCTTGGGGGTAGACGACATTCTCGAGGCGATTGTCGACCGTGTTCCCGAACCCAAGGGAGACGTCAACGACCCGTTGCAGGCCATGATTTTTGACTCCGTCTTCAACAGCTTTCGCGGCATCATTGCCTACTTCCGCGTGTTGAACGGCACCATCAAAAAGGGCGACAAGGTCAAATTCATGGCCACCGGCAGAGAGTACGACGCCGATGAAATCGGCACCCTTGGACTCGACCTCGTTCCCCAAAAGCAACTCGCCGCTGGAGATGTCGGCTACATCATCTCTGGAATCAAGAACGCCAAAGAGGTCAAGGTTGGTGACACGCTGACCGCCAAGGAGCGCCCGTGCACCACCGCCGTCAAAGGGTTTGAAGATGTTAAGCCCATGGTTTTCGCCGGCATTTACCCGGTCGACACCGAGGACTACGAGGAACTGCGCAACTCCATGGAGAAGCTCCAATTGAACGACGCCTCCCTGGTGTTTGAACCGGAAAGTTCTGCGGCGCTTGGTTTTGGCTTCCGCTGCGGATTCCTCGGCATGTTGCACATGGAGATCATCCAGGAGCGACTTGAGCGTGAATTCAACATGACCGTCATCACGACGGTTCCCAACGTGGGTTACAAGGCCTACACCAAAAAAGGCGAGAAGCTCGAAATCATGAACCCGAGCGACCTGCCAGACGCGAACCACCTCGATTACGTGGAGGAGCCGTTCATCAAGGCCCAAATCATCACCAAGAGCGAATACGTCGGCCCAGTCATGAGCCTGTGCATCGAAAAGCGTGGCAACCTCACCAACCAAGTCTACCTGACCTCAGACCGCGTGGAATTGACCTTCAGCATGCCGCTGGGTGAAATCGTCTTCGACTTCTACGACAAGCTGAAGACCATCTCACGGGGATACGCGTCGTTTGACTACTTCCCCGACGGCTACAAGCAGAGCAACTTGGTCAAGATGGACATCCTGCTCAACGGCGACCAAGTGGACGCCTTGAGTGCGCTCATCCACCGCGACCACGCCCACAACCTGGGCAAGAGGATTTGCATCAAGCTGAAGGAGCTAATCCCTAGGCAGCAGTTCATGATTGCCTTGCAAGCGGCCATTGGGGCGAAAATCATTGCCCGTGAGACCATCTCCGCGGTCCGGAAGGATGTGACGGCCAAGTGCTACGGTGGTGACATCACGCGGAAGCGGAAGCTCTTGGAAAAGCAGAAGAAGGGGAAGAAGCGGATGCGCCAAATAGGCACCGTGGAAGTGCCTCAATCCGCGTTCCTCGCGGTGCTCAAGCTGGACTGACCTCCTTTCGAGGGGCCTCTTCGCCTGCCGCGTTTTTGTTCGCGAGCTGACCGCAAGCCGCATCGATGTCCTTGCCCCGAGAGCGGCGCACGTTGACAATCAAATGGCGGTCTTCGAGCAGGGCGACGAAATCGTCCAAACGCTCTGGCGTGGTCTGCTGAAACTCCCCGTCGTCGATGGGGTTGTACTCAATCAGGTTGATTTTGCACGGGATGTGCTTGCAGAACTGCGCCAGTTCACGGGCGTCTTCGAGGCCATCGTTGAAATCCTTGAACACGATGAATTCGAAGGTGGGTCGCGCGCCGGTCTTGTCGACAAAGTGACGCAACGCCTCCGCCAAGGCCGCCAAATTGTTGGTCTCGTTGATGGCCATGATGTGGTTGCGCTTGGCGTCGTTGGCCGCGTGAAGGCTGAGCGCCAAGTGGAACTTCACCTCGTCGTCTCCCAGGCGCTTGATGGCCTTGGCAATGCCCGCCGTGGACACCGTGATGCGCTTGGGTGACATGGCCAGCCCAGGCGTCCCTGTGATTCGCTCCACCGACTCGATGACGTTGCGGTAATTCAGCAGCGGTTCACCCATGCCCATGTAGACGATGTTGGACAGGCCTTTGTCATATTGCTGATGCGCCAGGGTGTTGAGCATCTGCACCTGGTCGTACATCTCCCCGGCCGTCAGGTTCTTCAGGAGTTTGAGTCGTCCCGTCGCGCAAAACTTGCAGGCCAAGCTGCATCCCACTTGGGAGCTGATGCAGGCCGTGAGTCGCTTGGTGGTGGGAATCAACACCCCCTCGACCACGCGGTGGGCGTCGCCGTCGATTTGGAAGGCGCACTTGACGGTGCCGTCCTTGCTGTGCTGGGCTTCCACCTGGTCAATGCGGCTGAGGGTGAACGATTCCTCGAGCTTGGACCTCAAGCCCTTGCCCAACGACGTCATTTCCTCAAACGAACCCGCTGCGTGGGTCCACAGCCATTCCGACACCTGCTTGGTGCGAAAAGGCTTCTCGCCCATCTCCACCAAGGCTTGGGTCAACTCCGCCTGCGAAAGCGACCGGATGTCAGGAAGGCCTTGAGACATGCGTGCAAAGATAGCCCCTGCCTCTGCGGCAAGACATTCACGCCGACATGAGCAAGGACAGCCGTTGTTTCAGCGCCTCGCGTTTTCTCACAGCCATGGGCACCACCGCCCCCGTATCCAAGACCACGGTGTTGTCGCGGTAATTGCATGCTTCTACCCGATGCAGTTGAACCAAGTGGCTGTTGTGCGGCCTGAAAAACATCTCGTTGTTCAACATCTCTTCCACCCGCTTGAGGTTTTTGCTCATCGTGATTCGACGGCCATTGGCGAGGTGCAGGGTGTAGCTCCCTTCCGCTTCCACGTGCACGATGTCTTTGTGACGCACAAAGTGACGCTTTCCCGAAGTGAGGATTTCCAGCCTCCGCGTGGCCGGAGACAAGGAGCCTTTCCCAGGTGCGCGGTGGTGGTAGAATTGCAGCAAGATGCGCCGTGTGCACGCCTGCAAATCGTCTCGGTTGATCGGCTTCAAGAGGTAGTCAAAGGCCTGTTTACGGAGCGCTTCAACCGCGTACCGATCGTACGCCGTGGTGAACACGAGGTAGAAGTCCCGATCCGACAAGGCCTCCAACAACTCGAGACCTGAACGATGCGGCATGTGAATGTCCATGAACACCACATCCGGTGCCAAATCCTGAATCATGCGCTCCGCTTCTTTGGCCCCTGTGGCCGTTTGCATGACCGAAATCGAGGGACAAATCCGCTCGAGCTGTCGGCAAAGAAGGTCCCTGCAGTGGGGCTCGTCGTCCACCACCAAAGCGTGAAGTTGTCGTAGCATGTGCATAAGGTTTCCACCCAAGAAAATGGGTGCATGGCCTTGCCGCCCGCGCCTGTTTGCAAGCGTGGCGCCTCCGTTTATAAACGACTGGGCTTATGTGAAATCGGCGTGGGGCTGCCGTCAGAGCATGGCCCGCGCCATCTCAATCACCTCGTACGAGGCCACCGGCAAGTGATGCTTCTTCTCTTTGGACTTGACATAGCCGGTGCGCACCACGACCAAGTCGAGGGCGGGGAGGCTGATGACCATTTGGCCTCGAAGGCCTTCCATCATGGAGAACGCCAAACCGTCGTCTGTGCGGCCAAGCCAGATATGGTACCCGTAAAAATCGGTGGCCACTTCGTCTGTAAGCGCGTTCTGCGGGGTGATCATACGCGTCACGAAGGCCTTGTCGAGAAGTTGCTCGCCCTTCCACGCGCCGGAATCGAGGATCATTTGGCCAAACCTTGCGTAGTCGCGGGTGGTCGCGTAGTATTGGGCGAAGGCGCGCTCCACCGCACCGTCTTCGGGGTTGCCATCCAACCCCCAAAACGCATCGTGCTCCGCCCCCATTTGTTCCCACAGGCCATTGGCGATGTCCGTGCTCAGGTTGCCATCTCTGACCGCATCCAAAATCTCGGCGAGCAACATGGTGTTGCCCCCCTGGTATTCATACAACGTGCCCGGATCGCCCGACACGCGGCACGGCTCGAGCAAAGTGCGGTTGTCGTCGCGGTAGTATGCCTTGGCTTGAAAGCCAAAGGGGTCCTTGTAGCTCTCGCCAAACGGAATGTGGCT
>PKDW01000057.1 GCA_002863145.1 Flavobacteriales bacterium | reverse complement strand
TGTTTGCCTCCTCCTTTGTTGCGGCGGAGTCACTGCCATGTCTCAGGCCATGTTGGTGAAAGATGGCAACTACAACGTACGCCTTCGGATTGACGGCAACGTTGTGAAAAATGAAAATTACCAAGTCCTTGCGCGCATTGACGGTGACCAAATCAAAGACGGCAACTACAAGGTGATTGCCCGAATCGATGGCGATCAGATCAAGGATGGCAATTACAATGTCATCGGTCGGCTCGATGGCAAACTTGTGAAAGATGAGAACTACAACATTGTAGGCCGCCTCGATGGCAGCACCATCAAGGACAAGAATTACAAAGTCGTCGGCAGGATCGATGGGTCCCCAAGGAGCAAGCAGCTCATCGCCATTTTGTATTTCCTCGTTTTGTGACGCCAGGCATGTCGCTTTGAGTGACTTCGAAAAGTGGAAATTGACCTCTGTCGCAGATCGTGGCTTTCAGGCTCGGCCGAAATGCTCAACGGCACGAAGACGGGAAGACGGGAAAAAGGATGAATTGGCGGCCGAGTCGATGTTCATAACCTGCCCCTTCGTGAAACGTGAGGCATGATTCGTCATTTTGACTTGACCCCAAACCTTACGCTTTTTTTATGAAAACTTCCACCACACCACCAACATGCACGCGGGCATCGGGCACGCCTTCTTCATGATTGGCATTCTGCTGCTGGCCTCTCGAAAGGCAGACATTGCAGTGGCCAAAACCATTCTCTTCGCCTACCTCATGCTGCTCACCCCCTCAGAGGTTGCCACCCGGCATCGTCGTTCATCGCCTCACGAATCAGGTCCTCGGAGCGTTGAGAAACCTCTTTCCGAGTGTACTTCTTCTCCGCGATTTCCTTTGCCGAGATGGGTTCCAATACCTTCACCACCAGCACCTTTTTGCGCAAGCCTAGCAAATGCGACAGGTGTTCCACAACGGACCCGTGCTTCACGAGGTACGTGTAGGCAAACCGTTCCGCCGGGCTCAGGGGGTGACCGTTGGTGTGCGTCCACCGGAAAGCCAAGGGCTGCACCCCGGAATCTGAATCAATCGCGATTTTGAAGAAGGGGGGATGGAAAGGAAGGACTTCAATGCCGTCGCTTGACTTGCCTTCGGGGAAAAACCCCATGTTCACCTTGGACTGGGCCATCATGCTGATGGCCGGTTGCAGAAGCTCCACGATGGACTTTCGCTTGGTGCGATCCACAAACACAAAGCCCAAAAGCTCCATCACCGCACCAATGCCCTTCATGTCTCGAATGAGCGAGTTAGAAATCACCATGCAGGGGCTCAGGGCCATGAGAAGAAGCGAGTCCAGAACCCCCTGGTGGTTGCTCACAATCAAGTACCGAGAGGAAGGCATTTTGCCTTGAACCACAAGCTTCACCCCCACAATCCTCATCAACAGTCGTGAGAAGGGGTAAATGACAAACCGCACGTTGAATCGGAGGAAGAGGTGCTTGGGCAGGAACGTAAACACCAGCCGGAGCAAAAGGCTCAGAAGGACCAAAATGAAGATGGTCAGCATGATGAAGGTCATGCGAACCTTGGCAAGAATGCGGGAGCCTTGAAGGACGTCTTGGTGAGGTGTGGACTCGGTCATGGCAGCGAAAGTTGGGGCTAGTTTAGACCACTCCGATGAGCCCCGTGACCACCCCGATCAAGAGGGCCAATGGGGTGATGCCAAAGAAGACGACTCCCAAGACCGCCAGTCCCCGGCCACGCAAGTTGCCGTTTTGGGTCCGGAACAACCCATACACGGAAAATCCCAAACCCAACACCCAACACCACACCATCAGGAAGCTGCCTGAATCAATGAGGAGCAGAGCCAACAAACCCAAGCTCAGCCCGGTGATGGAGGTCCAGTCATAGGTTGCTTCTCCATCGCTTGGGGAATTCATCTTCGAGAAGGGGCGATGAAGCATCCGCTTTTTGGAACTTGGAAGGACGAGCACAGATAGGCTCCTTCGATTCAAGGGGCGCAACGATCGGCGTGCGTGACGTGCACTGAATGGTGCAAGAGTCTTTGTTGCAAAGGCCATGGGCGTTTCCACCAATCTGGCGGATGCAAGGGGCACATTCACGTTGGTTGGTGCGAGGGTTTCCAATGTGGCGATCTCTTCGCTGAGCGGGACATCAGCAAGGTCTTTTTTCTTCCCAAAAAGGAACGAAACACCGCCTGTCTTGCGCTTGTGAATGCCGCGATCCAGCGGCTTTTGCGCCACGGCGACTGTGGCGACCATCATGGACAATAGGAGGGAAAGGCACTTCATGTTTCGCAGAGGTCTCTGTTCAGAGGCAAATTAGGAAAACCCGGGTCAGGCCATGAAAAAAGGCACCCAACCGGGTGCCTTTTCCATATCCAAATCCGAAGTAGTTACTTCGCCTTGAAGTAGCCGTAGATGGCAAGGGCGAAGAACACCATGTCCGGCGCGATCATTTCGATGCCGAAGTTCATCAGCTCGCTCTGACCGAGGACCATGTTCATCACCACAAACATCGCAGCGATGCCGATGAGGTAGGCGATGAGGATGGTTTTGGCCACGTCGATCGCAGCCTTCCGAGAGGCGAGCAACAAGATGCCAATCATGAAGAAAGCGTGTCCGACGCCCACGTGCATGTTGGTGGCGAGGTGAATCAGGTTGTCGTCGCTGTGGTACGCTTCGGCCAAGGCCATTTCGCCCATCGAGGACGCGAAGAACATGGCCATGCAGCCAATGAGGGTTTGGTACACACCAAGAATGGTGAGTGTGGTTGAAGTTTTCATGAAAAGAAACGTAAGGGTTTGGCGCAATGTAAGTTGCCAATCCACCACCCGAAAGAATGGTCCTGAAAGTTTTTAAACACAGCGTCGGGCCCAGCGAGGCCCAGCCCTCAGAATTTCCGAACCTCGTCCTTGTCCTCGCGGTAGGACATGTTCCTCAATTTCATGGTCAGGCTGGCTTGGCGAGCTCCGCGCGCTTGGCGACGAGCTGTTCCTTCAACTGCGCGCCTTGCGAATGTCCGGGCGATTTGGACGGCGACCTGGCCGTTGGCGTGTCAGACATTCTGGCTGCCCTTTCCGAGTTTGGCTGCATGGTGGACTGCACTGCAGACATGAATGACGACGGCCAAGTGACAGTCTCCGATTTCCTAGAAATCCTAAGCGTCTACGGCGAGATGTGCTGAGTCCTGTTACCGCCCGGAGGGAAGGAATTGAATGGAGGCGACTTCCAGGTCAAACGACTGCGCCGTCCCATCGTATTTCATGAGCCCCATGCGAAGAACGTCCCCGAGTTCACGGTTTGGCGTGACGGCTTTGAGGTCGCCCATTTGGGCTTGACTCCATGAGAAGTCCTTGGCTGTGAGGGTGACATCCTGCCATTCTTTGGAAGGGCTGAAGGACGCGTACGCGTAGGGCATCCACCACCGCTCGGACGTTTCAAGGGTCAACTTGAACGGCCCCCCGTTGCCGCGACATCGGATCACCACCTTGTCCATCGCCCGCAAATCAGAGTGGCTCCAAGGCGCACGAACGGAAGCGAAACCGCCGTTGTTTTCCAGGCGGGTTTGACCTTTCCAAGACATGGCCGTGTCGTGCATCACGACGTCCCCTTCGGACAAGCCGCCCATTACCCCGTCATTCAAGGGGCGCCACGGATTCGCCATGTCGGCACGGAAGCGGACGGTTTGGGTGGTTGCGGGAGAAGCAGGGGAGTTGGACTGCGCACAAGACATGCAGAAAAGGAGTGAGGCCGAGGCGGCCCAAAACAACATGCCACCGGCGCGAGAGAAAAACGTGTTCACAACCATGGAACACCTCCGGCCACGTGGGGTTCACGTCCCCAGGTCTTTGGTTGGTGCTGGGAAACGAACTTTTGCAGTGGCCTCATGGTTTGCTCCCCATGGGACGCAAACGCGACTTGAAGAATGTGCACGCCAAGCGCCCTCCGTCGTACAACCCAGAGGATTCTGACGATTTGAACGAATGGGGGGAGGAGCTGGCAAGGATGACAGACCGTCGACGTCAGCACAACGAACGCCACAAACCAGGCAAATCGGCTTGATTGTGAGGAATGGCGAAAAAATAAATTTAGTCGTGTCTAAACATCAATGGGCACGGCCCTACTTTTGAGGTCATGTGGAGGCGAATCACCGTGTTGTGTGCGATGCACGGCTGGGCTGTCGGCGCGTGGTCGCAGGCCCCGTGTACGCTGCGCGTAACAGACAATGAGATTGCTGTGCCAGGCGCCACGGTCTGGCTCGATGGCCGGCCGGTCGGCGCGACAAACGCCTCCGGGGAATACACATGGTCAGAAGGCGAAGGGCGCATTCGGATTCAAGCAATCGGTTATGATGGGGTGGAGGTGAACGGCCGTACGGGGTGTGAAACGGGCATTCAGGTCATTTCATTGACGCCGACCACGTTCGCATTGGGTGGCGCCACGGTGGTGGGAAGCATGAGTCCCGCACGGCTCAAGGAGAGTCCCATCCGCACGGCGGTGCTCTCCGGGGCCTCGCTCAATGCGGTCCACGCCCAAGACTTGGTGGAATCCCTCGACTTCACCACAGGCGTGAGAGAAACCGTGGGGTGTGGGGTGTGCGGCACCAACAGCGTTCAGCTGAATGGCATGGAAGGGGTGTACAGCTTGGTGCTGATTGACGGAGTGCCCTTGTTGGGTGGTTTGGCCTCCGCCTACGCGTTGGACGGGATTCCACTCAGCATGATTCAGCAAGTTGAGGTCATCCAAGGACCGGCCAGCGCCCGCTTCGGAAGCCAGGCGGTGGGCGGCGTCATCAACGTGGTGCTGTCACCGTTGCATGCTGGCGATGCCTTTTCTCGCCTGCGCTTGGATGGCCATGGGCGTATTCAGGCTTCGGGAAGTGCGGTGTGGGGCAAAGAAGGCGCTTTGTGGCAAGTCGGATTGGATGGCATTCACTTTCAGCGTCGCGTGGACGACAACGGCGACGGCTTCACAGACGCGCCCAACATGGACAGGGTGGTGACCACCATTCGGCACCAGAGACGTTCTGACCGAAGACAGACGCGGTTGACCGCGCGGTTGTTTGGGGAAGAGCGTTTTGGCGGTGACACTGCATTTCAGGAGGTCGATCGCGGCACCACGCACGTTTACGGGGAGCGCATTGATTTGCTGCGTTCAGAATGGACTTGGGGCAGTTCGCCTTTGGAAGGACAGGGCTGGACGTTCCAAGGCGGTGGGGCATTTCACCGACAGGAATCCACCTACGGAACCACGGTCTTCAATGCCCAGGAGTGGACGGCGAACGTGGACGCCTTCCACTCGGGATGGAGCTGGGCTGAGGGACAGCATCTGAGGGGAGGAGCGAGCTTGCTTTGGGACGTGTACGAAGATGAAACCCCCGCGTCGTCGGACATGAACGTGTGGGTTCCGGCCTTGTACGGCGAATACGCAGGCGAAGTGGGTGCTTGGTCTTGGATTCACGGGCTTCGTTTGGAACGCCCCAGTGACCAAAACCTCGTGGTGGCTCCCAGAATCAATGTCAAGTGGACGCCTCACCCATTGTGGGACCTTCGTTTGAATTCGGGCCGCGGTTACCGACGGGTTCACCTCTTCACGGAGGAGCACGCGGCGCTGGATGGGTCGAGGGAGGTGCTGCTGGCGGAAGGGGGATTGAATCCCGAATCAAGCTGGAACGCCAACCTGAACCTCACCCGAACCCTGGGCACCGACCGTTGGACAGGCAGCGCGTCCCTGCAGGCTTTTGGCACCCTCTTCACAGACCGGATCTACGCCGATTACGACAGCCTGCCCAATGCAATCGTGTACCGCAACATCGAAGGGCTCGGGTGGAATCGAGGGGTCAGCGGGGATGTCTGGATGAACGGCAGCGAGGGGTGGCAGGCAGCCCTCGGAGCGACGTGGTTGCGTTCGGAATTGTTCGAGTCCGGTTCGTTGTCGGGGGAGGGCGACCCCGTGGAATTTGCCCCGAGTTGGACCACCAACTTGAAGGTCGGTCAATCGCGGTCGACGTGGGGTTGGAACCTCACAGCCCAAACCGTCGGCCGCATGGCCATCCCGTACTACAACGCGTCTTTCAACGACGTCAGCGAGCCCTACGCGCTCATGCACGTTTCGGTGAACCGGTCCTTTGTGGCTGCAGGAGGCGGCAGACACACCCTCACAGCTGGGGTTCAGAACGTCACGGACGCCACCCAACAAAGTCCCTTGTTGGGCACCGAGGATCCGTTCGGAGAAGATTTCGATGCGTCTCGTGTCTACGGCCCCTTGGAAGGCCGTCGCGTGTTCTTGGAATGGACGTGGCGCTTGGAGGGGTGTTGAGTGCTCAGGCCTGACGATGCCAAGGTTACGCCAGCGCAGTTTCCGTTTGGCCAACTTGTGCTTGCGAATGACCCCGCGCGAAATCAGCCAAAACACCACGAGCCATGCGGTGCCCTGCAGAAGGAAGAACATGAATCCGGCCACACCGAGGGTTTGAAGCCACTTCAATGCGTCATTCATGGCCGCCAAATAGGGGAGGACAGACGGCTCAGGGAAGGAGCACCGTGGCCTTGGCGTAGGTCACCACGTTCCCAGACACCAAGACATGTTCAGGGAGGACTTGGCAATGCACGTCTCCACCGCGCTCCGAAATCTGTCGGGCGTGCAACACCGTTTGGCCGAGCTGTTCAGCCCAATAGGGTGCAGACGTACAATGGGCGGATCCCGTCACAGGGTCTTCCAAAATCGTGGCCTGCGGCGTGAAAAAGCGAGACACAAAGTCCACTTGGTCGCCGGGCGCTGTGACAATCACACCCCCAGTGCCCAAGTTGACCCGGTCAAAGAGGTGACGATTCACGCTGAATTCTTCCACATCGCGCTGGCTTCGGTAGACCAGCAAGTAGTCCCGTGCCTTGAGGACTTCTGTTGGAGGCAGGCTCAATGACTCCTCAATTTCCACGGGCAAGATGGCAGGTTCCGGGGCACGGTTGGGCAAGGCCATTTCGTACCCAGACGGTTGCCGTGTGACGACCAGATCGCCGCTTGCCGATTCAAAGCAGACCTCCTTGGCCTCGGGCTCGAGGCAGGTCAGAACGACGTGGGCAGAGGCGAGGGTGGCATGGCCACACAGGTCCATTTCCACGTCTGGGGTGAACCAACGGAGGTGGTAGCGTCCGGGCTTTTTTTTCACGAGGAACGCCGTTTCCGCAACGGCGTTTTCTCTGGCCAATGCGAGCAAAAGGTCATCCTCAAGCCATGCTTGCATCGGCATGACGCACGCAGGGTTGCCCCCAAAAACCTGTTCCGTGAATGCGTCCACGCGGTACAAATCCAATTCCATGGTTGGAAGGTACACGCAGGGGACGTGCTATCCTTGCATCCATGAAGGCTTCTGCAATCAGACAAGTGTTGGGACCGGCATTGGCTGTGGTGACCTGGGCCGTCACGACGTCCCTAGGTGTGCCTGAAGCACAGGTTGCCGTGCTCAGTGCCGCTGCATGGATGCTCGTGTGGTGGGTGGCCGAGGCGGTGCCTCTTGGGGTCACCTCCGTTTTGCCCCTTGTGCTTTTCCCCGCATTGGGTGTGACGGACGTGGCGAGCGCGGCAGCCCCGTACGGATCTAAATTTGTGTTCCATTTCATGGGAGGATTCCTCATCGCTCTTGCCTTGGAGCGATGGACCTCGACGGTGCTCGTCAAACGGGATTGATCAGGGACGAAGCCCTTCAGACCACGTGACAAATTTGTCGTCCGTCAAGGACTCCAAGAAGGCGATCAAGTCGCTCCGGTCGCGGGCAGAGAGTGCCCGGGCTTGGATGCGCTCGTCTTGGTTGACATGCCCGCTGCCGCCGGAGGCATAGTGTTCAAGGACCGATTCCAAGGTGGGCAAGGAGCCATCAAACATGTAGGGGGCCGTCAAGGCCACGTTTCGCAGGGATGGTGTTTTGAAAGCCCCAATGTCCGTGGAATCGAAGGTCAAACGGTACGCCCCTTGGTCCACGTAGGACGCATACAGCCCGGTATTGTGGGTGGCGAAATCCGACAACATCACCCCCTGATGGCACGATGCGCATTCGAATTCCTCGAAGCGATCACGCCCTCGAAGCGCGGCAGGAGAGAGGGCCTCGGCTTGGCCTTGGAGCCACCGGTCGTAAGGCGCCGATCCACTGATCAAGGTGCGTTGAAAGGCGGCGAGCGCACGGGTCATGACGTAGGCGTCAAAAGGTCGGTCAAACCCTTCTTGGGCCCATTCCTGATATTGGAGGTCTTGACCGAGTTGGTCCACCAATTCAACCAAGTCGCGATGGAATTCGGTTGGCTCTTGCACTGGGGCGAGCACTTGGGCCTCGAGCGAAGACACGCCGCCCTCCCGGTGAAATCTGGGTTGCCATGCCAGGTTGACCAAGGCAGGGGCATTCCGGACCCCCAAGGCCCCAGAGGAGCCTGGCGTCACGGCCAGGGAATCGGCCATGGCCAGGGAAGGGTTGTGGCAGCTGGCGCAGCTGAGCATGCCATCCGCCGAGAACCGTTCGTCGAAGAAGAGGTGTCGCCCGAGTTCCCATTTGGCCTCGTTCAGCGGGTTGTCTGCGGGTTCGACGTAGGCCGGAAAGTGCGCTGGGACCTCGCGAACGTCCGCCACCGTGAAGGCGGGGAGCTCAGGCTCACAGCCCATGAGCACGAGCACCGTGCC
>PKDW01000055.1 GCA_002863145.1 Flavobacteriales bacterium | reverse complement strand
TCCGTTGGCCATCAACGTCGGGACGGGAAGCCCCATGTCGTTGTCCTGGACGTAGTTGACCACCACATCAATGTCGTTCGCCACGTCGCATTGGAAGATCAGGCGAGCTTGGTCGATGTCGTCCAAGTCGGCGGGCGACACCTCGCTGTTGGCGAGTTGGTAAATCTGGTAGCCCTCGAAAAAGTAGGAACGGCTCAAGCTGTCGTACAACTCGCCGTTGATGTCAAACTTGGGAATTCCTGGATCGAACTGAAGGTAATCCTCTTGGTAGTTGTTCGACAAGGGGTTGTCGTTGGTCAAATAGAGGATGAGCTCGTTTTCGAGTTCCTGGACCGTGACGTCTGGCGCATCTGGACCTGAGACAATCTCGAAGCAATTGTCAAACAGCGCCTGTGCCTTGTCGTCCGCAATGCGCATCAATTTGACGCTTTCTTCAGGGTCTCCTGCGGTGGCACGTGCCCACACCACACCCATGGTGATGTTGTTGTAGTCACCAGGTTCGAGGGTAAACGGACCAGCAGCCTGAATGAAACGTCGGTCGGCAGGCGGGTTGCCTGACGTCACCTCGGTCCATGGTTCCACCGTGGTTCCACCGGTTCCCCAGTTGAAGGGGTCGGTGTCGCCTGGGAACATGTAGTCGGCCTCGATGTCCAAGTTGGCGCCTGTGGCGGCACTCACGCCGTCCCCTCCGTACGCCATCTTTTGGCCATTCTTCCAGATGCCGTTCATGTAGTTGTAGAAGTGGAGCGGCGTGGAAGGCTCACCGTTGATTTGGTTTCCGCTGTTGTTGTAGTACACAAAGCGGCGCATGCCGAAGCGCTCGTTGTCCACGATGCCATCTCCGTAGCCGATGCCAATGCCTTCGTAGGGGATGCCCAACGAGTCGATGGCGTTGCTGAAGTTGCTGGTCAGCGGGTTGTCGATGCTGTCCGCGTCTTGGTAAGGACCTTCGAAGAAGTCAATGCCTACAGCAGGAGGGTTCTCGCCGTAGCCCTGAGAGCTTGAAGAAGGCTCATCCACGGCGTCTCCGTTGTAGCTGTAGCCGAGGCCGCGTTGTACGTCACAGCCCACATAGTCGTCTGTGGCGGTCCCGACGTCGGCGTCGACCCACACGCCGAAGTAGGTGTTCGCCAAGGTTTGGGTTCCTTGGTTGATCAGCACGTAGTTGTGGAAGGTCATGTTGTTGACCTCGTCGTTCGTGGAGAACGCGAATGCCTGTGCGCGAATCTCCATGCCGATGGGCTCACCCTGAGACTCAGAGTGGACGTTGCCTTTGTCGTTGAAGATCCAGTAGAAGTTGCGGTCCCCGTAGAGCGGCACGATGTCTTCGCGCTTCCGGTTTTTGCAGTCGATTTCTTGCAAGAAGTCGTACCAAGGGTAGTCTCCATTGTCTGGAGAGTAGAACCCGTCGCCGTCGTAATCCTTAAACGGGGCGAGGTAGTAGTCTTGGTTGGCCTCCGTGTTTCCGTGTGCAGGATAGTCGCGGAAATAAGAAGGCATGGCGTAGCCGTCAGGGAATTCCTCGTCCACCGTGCCTCCGGCGACGGCGTCGAAGTACTGGCGATGACGTTGCGCATCCGATCGCGTCGACACGAAGAACTCGTCGTATTGGTTGCAGACTTCTGCATCGATTTCAGCCGAGCCGTCGTTGGTCAAGGGACCCGTCCAATAGTCGTTTCCGCGGCCACGGAATGTCAAGGCGGCGAGCTTCAACTGTTGGTCAGGGCTGATGCCACCCATCCACAATGCACCTGCGTAGAGGGAGCTGATGCCGCCGCCTTTCGGCACTTCGTAAGAAGCTTGGCTCGTGGCGCGGTCTTGCCACAACGATCCACCCGTTTCGATGAGGGCACGGACGTTGTTCCATTCGAGGTCGCGGAGTCCTGTGGCTGGGGCGCAAGCCGCCGCACGAAGGGCGGGCTGGGCATGGCTGCCCACGGTTTCACCAGGGGTTCCGGCACCCACGTATTTGTACCCCCAAGCGGTGGAGGCGATGAAACACAGGGCGGAGAGTGAGAGTATGCGATTCATGTTCTTGCGTGGCATGATCAGAAGTCAAACTTGACACCGAGACGCACCGTCCGAGGCAATCCCAGGTTGAAGGGGTTGTCCACAAACATGCTGTAGTAGTTGCGGAAGGCGTTCGGGTCGTTCTGGCTGTTGATGAGAGGTTGGTATTGGGCGGCGGCGAGGTAACCGTCGTCGTCTGTGACACCTGTGAAGCGGTACACGCTGTTCACGTTTCGCGTGTTCAGGAGGTTGCTGACCCAGAGGTAGACGTTGAGGTTGGTGGTTTTCGCCTTCTCACCTTCGCCACCGTAAGTGATGGTGAAGTTCTTGTCGAGGTTGGCGTCCAAACTAAACTGCCATGGAAGGCGGCTGCCGTTGATGGAGCCCTCCGTCGATGGGCTGATCTCACCTGTAATTGGGGTTGGAATCACACTTGCCGTGTATGGCGTACCCGAGCCGAGGTTGGCGATGAAATTCAAGCCGGTGTTGGCGAAGAGTTGACGTTCCTTGCCGCCAATGTTGACCACAGGTCCATTGTAGCTCTCACCCGATCCGTAGCGGTAGTCCACGTTGGCCACGATGCGGTGACGCTGGTCGTAGTTGAACGGGATGATGGAACGGAGGTTGGGCAAGCCCGCGTTGATCAGGGCCAATGCCGTCTGCGTGGTAGAGCCCGTTCCGTCGGCGAACTGCAACGTGTAGTTCGCGTTCATACGGACGTTGCCTGTGCGACGCAAGTCGTACCCCACAGTGAAGCCTTTCACCGTACCGAAGTCGAGGTTGCCAAACGCGCGGTACGGACGTGGGTGTGCACCTGTGAAGTTCCGCACCTGGATCATGTCGCGCATCTCCTTGTAGTAGGCAGAGATTTTGAGGCTTGATGTCTTGGTCAACACTTGCTGGAAGCCCAGCTCGTAGTCGATGGTCTTCTCAGGACGCAAGTTGGGGTTGGAAATCAAGTTGTTGCGGCTTTCCAAGAAGAGGTAGTCGATGGGAGAGAAGCGGTTGCTTGACGTAGGACGCTGCGTCAAGATGTCGTAGTGTGCGAAGAACACGGCCTCATCACTGATGTTGAACGAGAACGAGATGCGAGGCATGATGTTCACGGCAGGATCGTAGTCGCGGAATGCTTCCGACGTCAACTCATATGGATCATCACCGGTCGCGTTGTCGTTGGGCTTCAACCAAGGTGCAGGGTAGGCTGTATTCACTGCGAGGATGTCCGGGTCAGAGATTTCGGTGCCCTGGGCGTTGTACCAGGTGTCTCCGCTGCGGTAACCGACAATGGCGCTTGGGTCTTCCAAGGCGTCGGTGTACACGGTGAAGTCGTCTCCAATGTTGTCTGGGATGATGTTGGTGCCGCTGAGTTGGTCCACCAACGTTCCACGGATGTCACCCACACTGTAAGACTGGCCGACCACGTAAGGATCCTTCAAGACAGGCTGGTTGGCGTCGAATCGGTCGACACGCAGACCCACGTTGAAGATGATGTCGTCAAACGTGAATTTGTCCATGATGTAGCCCGCGATGTAAATCGGCTCGTAGGCGCCAATGGGACGGGTGTTGTACCCCGCATCGTTGGTTTCGGTGAAGAACTCCTCGATGGTGGGGCGGTTGTTCGTCTTGTTCCCGTAAGGATCGTAACCGCCGTAAGAGACATAGTTTGAACCTTGGTTCAACAGATCATCGGCACCAAACATGTCCAACGAGTAGAAGTCGGGATCGATGGCATCGATGTTGATCAACTCACGGTCTTCTGCGTTAAGTGCTTCGCGGAGGTTGGCGTCGAATTCGAACTGGTTGTCACCCAAAAGGCGATCGTACGTCACGTAGTAGTCGGTGCCCACGTTGGTCACCGTGCTGTCTGACGTGTCAATCTCCTTGATGTGCGAGTTGGCCGTCAAACGCGCCAACGTCCACAACCCCACAGGGCTGAGGTTGAAGAACGCGTCGCGACGCTGCTCGTATTCGAAACCAATTTGCAGCGCATGGTCTCCGATGTCTCCCGAACCGGCAGCGCTTACGCGGAATTGCTGGTCGTTGAAGATGTTGTAGCTGTTGCCCTGCGCACCCACGTAACTCCAAAGACCATAGGTGCTGGAGGGATTTTGACCATTGAGCAAAGCGTTGCCGTTCTGCACCTCCAACAAGCTGGTGTAGGGACCGGGCTCAAACTGAGGTCCACCGGGACCGAAAGTCGCTCCTGAATTGTTGTCGAACAACGAGAAGAACTGCGTGTTGATTGCCGCCAATTCTGGGTTGTAAGGTGAGGCAGCAAAAGTCACAAGCGTGTCCTTCCAACCGTTGTGGACGTAGCGACCTGACGCGTCATTGTAACCGTAGCTGTTTTCTTGGAACACGTCAAACTTCCCGACGTGGCCGTAGCGGAAGAAGTTGTCTCCGTGACTGATGTCTTGGCGCTTGAAGTAGCTCTGGCTGTAGTCGGCCATGATGGAGTAGAAGACATTTTTCAATCCACCGCTGCTCCCTTCACCCTCTTCGTCCACGAACCGCTGAGAGAACTTCACGTAACCGCGCCAATCGAGGCGGGAGGTTTGGTTGTTGTTCTCCCAATTCATCAAAGAGCGACCGCGGTCAAACTCGTTGTTGAGCTGCACAGCACCAGTTGCACCAAACGTCAACTGCGTTGTTTCGTTGGTGGCCACATCGAGCTTGGCCACCAAGTTGGCGGACTGGCGAGAGGCATTCAGGCGGGTGGGCACGCGGATGAAGTCGTCTGCCGTCAAGAAGTCGGCATTGAACAACGCACCGTTGACGTCACCTGAGGAGCTGATGTTTTGGCGGAGCGGGTTGTCAAGCAAGGAGTCGCGTGCGGCGTCCGTCATGCGGTACACCCCGTCCAACGTGGGACGTGTGTCTGCCTCGTAGGTGTAGTTGCCGGACAAGAACAACCCGAGAAGGGGATCGGTTTTGTTGCCTTTGGCGTCCTTGCGCCACGCGATTGGGCCCGACGCCGACGCTTCTGCGAGGTTGTAACCAAAGCGGTCGAGGCCGTAAGCCGTTTCACCCACGGGAATGCCCGACGTGATGACTTCACCACCTCCGAACCAATTCCGGCTGGAGTTCCGTAGTGAGATGTTGATCACACCCCCTGTGGCGTCACCGATGTTTGCGGGGATGCCCCCGGTCACCACCTGCACTTCTTCAATGGCCGACTTGGGAAGGGCTGAAGAACCGCGGACCTTGATGCCGTCGATGTAGTACCACGTTGAAGACGTACGTGCACCACGGATGCTGACGCCTCCGCCTGTTCCCGCTGTGCTGGCACCCGCCACTGTTTGGGCGATGCTCGTGGCGGAACGGCCTGGGAGCTTGTCGATGTCTTCACGACTGACCGTACCTCCAGAGGCACCGCCATCCTTGTCAATCAAAGGCACCGAGTATTCAACAACCTCAGCTTCTTCCATCATCACACCGGCACCGAGCTCGGCGTTGACGAATTGAATCTTGTTGGCCGTGATTTTGACGCCGGTCACTTTTTTGGCCTGGTAGCCCACAAAGCTGACAAGGACGTCATACGTGCCCGGCTGAACCGGCTTGATGGTGTACTCTCCATCGAAGTCGGTGTTCGTACCGGCCACTTGGTTCCCGTTGAGGAACAAAACCACACTGGCAAAGGGGAGGGCGTCTTTCGAATCGAAGTCCGTCACGCGTCCTTTCAGCGTTCCTTGGCCCACTTGCGCCACCGCGCTGAAGCTCATAAGAAGCGCCCCCAAAATCGTTGCAAACCGCATCATGCGTCTAGAATTTTCAGGCAATACAGGTAGAGGGGTCAAATATAGGCCAACCCACCTCAGAACGCTAAAGATTGCAAAGGCTCTGCAAACCAAGGGAATGAGCGGCTTTGCAACTGTTGTCCCGCGTTTTTGTACGCCGATCTCAGTGCTTTTTCCAACTCCGCCTCACGCTGAGCCGTTGCCACCACGACACCGTTCTTCCGTCCCTGTGACGACGGGCTTTTTGCTGCCCCTTCCGCATGCGTTTGCGCACGTTGCCTTTCTCGTGATTGCTGTTGCGACGCTTCGTCCGTGAACTGCTTCCCTCGGGTACGATCAGGTTTTTTTCGCGTCCCGTTTGCTGGTGCTTGTAGTGGCGTTCTTGAAGCTCCTTGTAGTTCTTCTCGAACTCCTTCATCGCCTTTTTCTCGGCCTTCGCCGCGTCCTTCATCCGGCGCTCTTCCGCTTTGCGTTCGCTGCGGGATTGGCTGTCTGCCTGCGCCTGCGCATTGCTCCCCATCATCCAGCCCAAACCGACCAGCAACACCACCACGCGCGCCACGTGGTGCAACACATGGGGCTGTGGGATTCGTGTCATGGCGAGAGGGCTGTGAATTGCGTCCAGGCTTCGTCGGCACTTGCGGAGGGCATCCCGCACGCACCTTCCACACAAACATACCACCGCACGGGGTCGTCGCTTGCAGGTCGTTTGCCTTCCATCCACGTGGGAATGTGGGAAGACTCAGGCCAAACGCCGTGCACCATCGTTCCCGGCCTCGCCTCTGTCCACCACCCGTCCAGCTGCGCCTTGGCGAGCTCGCGGCTTGGGGCGGCGACCACGATTTGGCCCCAAGGCATCGACATGTCCACCCAAGCCTGGATCCAACGTGCGGAGCGTTCGAGGTGGGGCGTGCCGAGCAAGTGACGGGCGGTCATCCTTCGCGCCATGTCCCGCCATGTTGGAATGTCGCACGACCATCCGAGTGTCCACAGGCAGGATGCCAGGGTGGCGTTGGCCGAGGGCATGACGCTGTCGTCCGTGCTTTGCTTGGCGGCAAACAAGGACTCGCCGTCCCGACTCGTGAACCAAAACGTGTCGGCCTTCTCGTCAAAGAAGCGGTCCAGCGTGACGGCCATCCACGCCCGGGCTTCGCGCAACCAGTGGTCATCCAATGTGGATTGATGAAGTTCAATCATGGCTTCAATGGTCAGGGCGTAATCTTCCGCGAAGCCCTCGACCTCGGGCCCGCCGTCTGCATGCCAGCTCCGGCGCAAGACATGGCTTTCGCCGGGCAAGGTGGCGACGTCGCGCAAGAACGCCCCCCCGCGCTCGGCCCGCGCCACCCACTCCGGGCGCTGCATCAGGCGACCCGCTTTGGCGAGCCCCGTCACGGCCAGCGCCGTCCAAGCGGTCAGGACCTTGTCGTCCAAGCCTGGCTTCGTCCGCCCCGAAGCCGGGCTGTCCCGCCAGTCGGACATCCGCTTCAAGGCCTGGGCCATGCGCCGCTGCCTGGCTTCGTCTGCCCAAAGGGCGTTGTCTTGGACGGCGGGGCGCATGAGGACGTTTTGGCCTTGTTCCCAAAAACTCCGTCCATCCACGTCAAACACCTCAACAACTTCTTTGCGCGCCTCCTCGTCGGGCAGCGCCGCCTTCAAATCAGCTGTGCGCCACACGTAATATTTGCCTTCCGCGCCGTCGCTGTCCGCGTCGAGTGCCGACCGAAATCCCCCGCTTGGGTCGTCCAATTCGCGCGCCAAAAAGTCCACGATCCCCTCCGCGGCCTGCATCAGCGCCGGGTGGGGTGCGCGCCGCCACACCTCGGCATAAGCTCCCAACAACTGGCCGTTGTCGTAGAGCATCTTCTCAAAGTGAGGAACGTGCCAACGTTCGTCGACGCTGTAGCGGGAGAATCCACCCCCGACGTGGTCGTGGATGCCGCCGCGTGCCATGGCGCGCAACGTAAGCATGGCGTGGTCACCCAGCGCGTCTCGCCATTCAGGCGTCCAGCCAAGCGGCTCTGAGCCTGTCTCGCCCTTGCGCGTCCGTCCGGCATCCGCCAGCCGAAGCCAGCACTCGATTTGGCAGGGAAGGGGAAACTTTGGGGCGCCGCGTCCGCCGCCATATTCAGGGTCCCAGGTTGCGCGCCAGCGCGACAACCCTTCTGCCAGGTGCGCATCGACTTGCTGTTGCACAGCATCGCCCTCGGACCCTGCGATGTCCACCAGCGTCTCACCTGCAGGGCCGTCTTGTGAGGCGTCGTCCATGGCGCCCACCGCTTCCACGAGCTGTGCCGCATACGCCTCAACTTTCTCGGGATCTTCTTTCCACACCTCGAGCACCGCGTTCAGACCGGCGAGCCATTGCGCCTTGGGGAAATACGTCCCACCCCAAATTGGCCGCCCATCCGGCAGCGCCACGCAATTCAGCGGCCAACCTCCACGGCGGGTCATCAGTTGCACGGCGTCCATGTACACTTGGTCCACGTCTGGCCGTTCTTCGCGGTCCACTTTGATGCTCACAAAATGGGCATTCATGAACGCGGCCGCCTCCTCATCCTCGAATGTTTCGTGCTCCATCACATGGCACCAATGGCAGGCGCTGTAGCCCACGCTCACGATGACCAACTTGTCCTCTTCGCCCGCCCGCTGCCATGCCACTTCACCCCACGGCAACCAATCCACGGGATTGTGCTGGTGCTGTTTCAAATAGGGGGAGGTCGACTCCGACAGGACGTTGGTGTGCATCACATCAAACTTACAATGTCACGCACCACTGCAGACCCGGCTTCGGTTCAGGGTCTTGGATTGTTAAGAAATGGGGAGGACGCGACTCAGAACTTCGCACGGCCGCGGCCCATCCGGCTGCTGCCTGGCTTGCTGGGGCGGCGCTTCACGGTGCGGCGCTTGCT
>PKDW01000087.1 GCA_002863145.1 Flavobacteriales bacterium | reverse complement strand
GAACGCGTGAGTGCGTTGTGCCGCGACATGTACGCCAACACACCGGATGGCTTGTGTGGCAACGAAGACTGTGGCCAAATGAGCGCCTGGTTTGTGTGGTCTGCACTGGGCATGTATCCTGTCGAACCCGGGTCCGGCGAAGTCGTGTTGGGCACGCCCATGTTCAATCGTGCGGTTGTTCTCCCCGACGGCGCAAGTCATCCCACGGACATCCGAGCGCGGGGATTGAACGACAGGGCCAAATTCATCACAGGCCTCCGCTGGCACGACGCCACGGGAACCTCCTCTCCCGTCTTGTCGCGATCCTTCATCCCTGTGCAAGACTTGGCTTCAGGTGGAACCCTCGAGTTGTTGATGGCGCCGAAACCCAGCAACACCTTTGGGGTGGCCGAGAGCGACCGCCCCACTTCGGCCTGGCAGGCGACCGGCTTTGTGGCCGTGCCCAGCGTCAGCGCACCACGGACCTTCCAAGAAGACGCGACCACCTTGGAGCTGGGACACCTTGAATCTGGAACGACCTTGGAGTGGAGTGCAGACGGTGGGGCGACCTGGCGTGTCTACTCGGCCCCCGTTGAGGTCACCGAAACCACAGACCTGTTGGCCCGGTCTGTTCGGGGCGCGGACACTTCTGCCGTGGTTTCTCACCGCATCTTGAAAGTCGAGCACGAATGGCAACTGAGCCTCGAAACGCCGCCTGACAACCAATACGCTGCTGGAGGTGACCAAGCCCTGATCGACGGGCTGCAAGGCGGCGACGATTTTAGAACGGGCGAATGGCAAGGTTACTGGGGCGAAGAGTGTGTCGCCACCTTGGATTTGGGACAACGGGAATCTGTAACCCGCATTGAAATCCGGGCGCTGCAAGACATCAAGCCGTGGATTTGGTCACCCAAGCGCGTGTTGTTCTCCGCCTCCGAAGACGGGCGAGATTTTGACCTGTTGTCCATCGACAAATCAGAACTCGCCGAAGACGACAAAGAAGTCCAAATCGAGCGGTTTGTCTGCGACGTTCCCATCAACACCCGCTATCTGAGAATCGAAGCAGAAGGACGGGGCGTCATTCCAGAGTGGCATTTGGGGCGTGGCAACGACCGTTGGATGTTCCTGGACGAGCTAGTCGTAGACCTCGCGCCTTCAACCGACCTTTGAGGCATGCCCTACGCGGACAATCCATTTTTGAGTCGAGGTTTGGCCTCCACCACGCTCCACCCCTTGGGGCTTGAGGTCAGCCACGCACAAGGACCGTGGATTCATTTGTCCGACGGCACACGGCTGTTTGATGCCATTAGTGGGGTTGGGGTGACAAATTTTGGGCATGGCAATGAAGCCGTGAAGGGGCATTTGAAAGCGCAACTCGACCGCCACTTGCACACAATGGTCTACGGGGAGTTCTTGCAGGACGCCCAAACCCAAGCCAGCGCCCTTCTGCGCGCCACGCTCCCTGACCCACTCGATGCCGTGTACTTCCTCAATTCAGGCGCCGAAGCCATTGATGCTGCACTGAAATTGGCGCGCCGCGTGACCGGGCGTTCGCGTTTGATGGCAGTCACTGGTTCTTACCACGGCAACACCATGGGGTCGTTGTCGGTGTCGGCCAACGAATCCCGCAAAGCGGCCTACCGCCCCTTGCTGCCTGAGGTTGAATTTCTGGAATGGAACGACGTTGCGGATGCGGCGCGCATTGACGACTCCGTCGCGTGCGTCCTCGTGGAAACGGTCCAAGGCGACGCCGGCGTGCGCATCCCCTCCCAAGATTGGCTCCAGACATTGCGCAATGCCTGCTCCAAGGTCGGTGCGCTTCTCATCCTCGACGAGATTCAATGCGGCATGGGACGCACCGGCAAGCCCTGGGCCTTTCAGCACTTTGGCATCGTCCCCGATGTGCTATGCATGGGCAAGGCACTTGGCGGCGGCATGGCCATGGGCGGACTCGCGGCCTCAAAAGCCCATCTTGGGCTCTTCGCACACGGTCCTTCCCTTGGACACATCACTACCTTCGGTGGGCACCCCATGGCGTGTGCTGGGGCGATTGGCGCGCTGGAGACGCTTGAAAAGCTGGACTTCACCCATGTCGAGCGCCAAAACCAACGGTGGCAAGACGCCCTCGAAGGTCATCCAGCGGTGCGCACCGTACGTCGCCTCGGGGCATTCATTGCCGTGGAATTGGAGGCCGCAGAGGCCGTCCAAAAAGCCGTGGAAGCCGGATTGGATCGTTCAAATGGCGAAGGGGTCCTCTTGTTTTGGTTCTTGAGCGTCCCTCATGCCTTTCGGCTTGCACCTCCCCTCACCTGCTCGGAAGAGGAAATGGCCGACGGTCTCCAACTGATTTTGCACGTCTTGGATCACGCCGTGTGAAGGCCCAACCTCGCACGAATCCAAGCACCCAACGCCACACTCGAACGCCTCGCTTCAGGGAGAAGATCCGGGAGCAATTGCCAGCCATGCACCGCCTCGGGTTCCGTTCGCATGGTGACGTCGACGCCTTGCGTTGTCAGACGGGCGTGCAACGCCGCCACATCAGGCGCCAGGAACTCGTCCAGCGCCCATTCCAAATACATCTCTGGCCAACCCTCAAAGCTGGATTGAAGCAAGGGACTGACGTCGGCGTCCGTGGCCGGATGACCTGCCAAATACTGCTTGCTGTATTCCATCGAATCTTCATGGCTGAATGGGCTGTGTGCCACCACATTATGCTGGATGGAAACGGCCTCTTCCCGCAAATCGCACCACGGACTGAGAAGCGCCAACGCTGAGATTTGGTCCAGGGGCAAGCCCTCCTGCATCCAACGCACCATGCCTCCCATGGCCAAATTCCCTCCGGCGCTGTCCCCCATCAACACCACGGGGCCCCGCTCCTGCACCACGGCGCGCATGGCAGCAAACACATCGTCGTGGGCCTGAGGGTACGTGTGGTTGGGAGCCAAACGGTATTTGGGGAGCACGATGCGGCAACGTGTCGCTCGCGCGAGGTGCACCGCAGCTGCACGATACACGCGCGGACTGCCAAAGGCAAACGCCCCGCCGTGCACCCAAAGAACCGTCCCTTCGTCGTGTTCCTTCCACGTGACTTCCGCCCCGCGCCAGGTCGGTTCCAACCGTTCGCGAAACTCACCACCCCATGGACCAGGATTCAATCGCGACGCCAATTCAATGGCTTGTCGGATTTGCTCAGGTTTGGCCTGCGCCACATCCCGTCGAAGTACCCGTGCCGCACGATGCGCACTTTCGAGCCACGCGCGCTTGGACCCCCACTCCGAGGGGAGCCACTGGGCGATGGACAACGGCGCGTTTTCGTGCCCACTCATGGCTGCATGGATGAAGGGACCGCATACACAGGATGGCGGTTGGCCGTCCCTTCGTTGTGAGGGCTTTGTTCAAAGAGCCAAAGCAATGCCCGCGCCGGATTCTCTGCCCAATCTGGATGCTGTGCTTGCGCCAAGGTGTAGCGCGTCCTGAGGTTTTCGTCGTTCCTCAGCATCTCTTCCGCAGTGTCTTCAAAGACGTAGCTCGAATAGTATTCCTTCCTCTGGAGCGCCGCGTCAAAGAAGTTCCAAACCAAAAACGCATCGTGACCTCGAGGCGAGAGCACTTCGGTGAGATAGCGTTTGGCCCTTTGTTTGGAAGGAATCACCCAATCTCCCGCGTAAAGATCCACCGGCACCAGCTCAGCCCGAATCGAATCGACCGACACCGGATGGTGCCCTTCGTAGGGCCGGGACGCCGACTTGAACTTCTCAATCCAAGTCACCTCAAGCAACATTGTCGTGTCGCGTGGGATCGCCGTCATGTCGATGCCATTGGCCTGCAGGCGCTTCACCACACGTCGCCAAGCCTGAGGCAAGATCCATGCTTGGGGCACCCGTGCAGAGTCTGTGGCGTCGTAGCGGTTGGCGTGGGGGATGTCCTTGGTCCACGTCGACGACCGATCGTATTTCAACCGGGTTCCTTGGGTCACGGCACTCCACTCCCGGCGGGCCGAGTAGCCTGTGAACGACAGGGGTTCTCGATGGTCAGACAATTGCCAACGGACAGGTAAAATTTGGGCTTGGGCGATGCGCATCTCCTCCTGCCGGCGAACGTCTTTCACTTCTGCCCCATGGTTCTGGATCCAGGTCGAAAGCACTTCCAAGAAGGCATGAGTCGCCTGGACACGGGCGGGGAACGACTTCAACATGTGCGCCTCCGTGGTGAAACCCAAGGTGCCAAACAACGTCGTGTAGCCCGTGCTGTACCTCGGGGTTTCCAGAAACGACAGGATGCCCTCCTCCGGGGTTTCGCCCAACGAATACACGTAGGGCACCATGGGGCCATGGGCTTCCTTCATGCCGGCATACAGCGCAGGCTCCATGACGTCGCGCAAGAAAGGTCCAAGGACGGGCCCCGCCTTGTCTGCCTGTGTCGCAATCAAGGTCATGGTGTACGGATAATCCGCACCATTGCTCGTGTGCGTGTCCACAAACACATCCGGGTCCACGTCGTGAAACAACGAGACAAACGCCTCGGCGTTCCGGCTGTCCATCTTGACAAAGTCTCGGTTCAAATCAAGGTTGGCCGCATTGCCCCGGAACCCGTAATCTTCAGGACCATTTTGGTTGGCTCGGGTGCAGCAATTGCGACGGGACGCCCCCCCGACATTGTATTGCGGCACAATGACCCAACTCGCACTTCTCAAGGGATGTCCTTCATGGTCAGGCTGGGCAAGCCAAGCCTCCGCCAAGGCCAAACTGGCATTCACCCCACAGGGTTCCCCGGGGTGAATGGCGTTGTTGACCAACACGCGCACCACCGTGTCAGGCTGCGCTTTGAGCCTCGCATTCACGCCCTCACGTTGCGCGGACGCTTCTGCCGGTTGCCCCGTCAACACAAGTGCGTGAATGGGCCTGCCCACATCGCTCATCCCCACCTCATGCAGGGTGGCACGCGCATCGGAAGCCGCCAAGGCTGTTGCCATGTCCACCGCTTCCTCCCACGTGGGGGTGTGGTTGGCGTGAAGCAAGCTGTCCACCGACCACGGCACCGAGGCCGTCGGGGTCTGGGACCGATGGGCGGGTCGGCAACCGGCCAGGGCCAGAATCAAAATCGCGCCCCATGTCATGAAGTGGTGCATCATCCATGCAAATGACGGAACTTTGTTGCGAGATTGACGTATTGAACATCCTGACTGTTCTTCCTGACATCCCCCCATGATTCGATTCACGCCCAGCAACCACGCGACTCCTGCCCCCGGCAACGTGCTCCTCAGCGAGCCCTTCTTGGACGACCCTTATTTTGGAAGAAAGGTGGTCCTGCTCTGCGAGCACAACGAAGAAGGCAGCTTTGGGTTTGTGCTGAACAACTACGTGGACATCGACGTGGATGAAGTCATGGACGACCTGCCCAAACTCAATGCGCGCATCAGTGTCGGCGGCCCTGTCAAGAATGGCAACCTCTACTACCTCCATACGCGGGAAGACATTGCGGAAAGCATCTCCGTGATGCCGGGCGTGTTCATGGGCGGAAATTTTGATCAAATCCGCGACATGCTCCAAGCCGGTCAACTGCAGGCGCAGGACATTCGCTTCTTCATTGGCTACAGCGGCTGGTCGCCGGCGCAGCTTCAGGAGGAAATTCGGAGCCGGTCGTGGTTTGTGGCAGACGTCGCCCCGTCAGACATCATGCGCACAGACGAGGACAACGAGGATTACTGGAAGCGGCTCATCTCGGAAATGGGCGACGGCTTTGACCACATCGCCAACGCCCCGAGCGACCCTTCGTTGAATTGACGCCAATTCCCCACTCCTTCGTCAGTTCGCGTTCAGCCCACCTCCAGGGACACTCTGTAGCCTGCATGTGACCGCACGTTCCACACTTGACCGTGCGCGAACATCCAGTATTGTCCCTTGATTCCAACGAGTTTTCCTTCCAGCCGTGGGTGTTTGTCCAGCTTGTGGCTGGTGACTTTGGCGAGGTGTCGCAACACGGGAAACGAGAGTGCCGTGATGTCGTCTGAATCCTCAAAAAACGATTCGTAGGCCATTCCCAAGGTGTCCATGCATTCTTCTTTGGCCTCCACCAAAGCCTCTTCATCAAGGGCCACCTCCTGCAGCATGGCCCGCCATTGGGTGCGGTCTGACAACACTTCCTTCAAGGCCACTTCGATCTCTCCGGCAAGCTGGCGATAAGGCGTATTGGCCAAGACAATGGCACCGACCGCCCCTTGGTCCACCCAGCGTGAAGGCACGTTCGTGGCCCTGGTCACCCCCACTTTGAGGTGGGAAGTCTGGCTGATGTAGACCACGTGCGGTTGAAGGTGATTCGCCCGTTCCCACGCCTCGTCACGGAGCGCGATGCCTTCGTGAATGCGGCTGAGTTCCGGACGAATGATGCTCGGGCACGCCAAAGGCGACTTGAGGAACGCATCGTAGGAGAGGCCTTCCCCGAAGGTCTTCTTGATGCGTTTTCCGGTCTCTACACAATGGATGTCGCCGTCAAATTCAAGCCGCACATGTTGCCCGACCCAATCGCTCACAGGCAACACCTCCAAAGGGTCAAGGATGTCTGCGCCCCGCCAGAGGTAAGAGACACTTCCCATCTCATCCACAGAGGACCCCATTTTTCTCACATTCCCGACCCATTTCATGAAGCAATGTTCGGAATTCGTCAGCCATGATTCCTATTTTTCGGCACGATTCACTATTTTTAGTTCAAACCTTTTACATGAAACACACTCTACTCCCTGCGCTTTTGTTGACTGCCGGCGCATTGAATGCCCAGTTGTACACTGAGAACTTCGACAGCTTTGCGGTCGGAGATTACATCGCGGTTGAAGGTGGCCCCGCATGGGTCACTTGGACTGCCGGAACAGAAGGCACCGAAATCGACGCCCAAATCACGGACGAGGCTGCCCTCTCCGGAACCCAGTCGCTAAAGATTTTTGGCAACGTGGCCGGTGGCCCCATGGACATTGTGCTCGTTGCGGGTATCGAAGGCGCGTACGAGGTGACTTTCAACATGCTCGTTCCCGAAGGCAACTCTGGGTACTACAACGTCCAAGAGAATCAAGTGCCAGGCACTGCATGGGCCTTTGAATGCGTCCTTGGGTCCGATGGATCCATCAACTACAACGTGGACGGCCTCATTCTTGCAGCAGGGGCATACACCCCAGGAGAATGGTTGAAAGTGACCCACCTCATTGACACCGATTCTGACCTGATGCACCTTTACTTGAACGACGTTTACCTCGCTCAAGTCCCTTACGATGGCGCTCAAATCGGCGGCGTGAACTTCTATGCTGCCGGCGATGCTGTGAACATCCCCACATATTACATCGACGATGTGCTCGTGGACATCACCGACCCCGTGGTCGACAACGTCCAAGCGGTGGCTGCACTCGATTGCACGTTTGGCCCCAACCCTGCGCAAGATTTCGTGCGCGTTCAGGCCAACCTCGACAACGCCGTGGTGCGTGTGCTCGCCTTGGACGGCAAAGTCGTCTTGGAAGAGCGTCGCAACGACCTCGTGGGTGGTGCGCATGTGAACCTCGATTTGGACAACGGCATCTACCTCCTCGAACTCACCAATGGCAGCCAGCGCATGACGCAGCGCCTTGTGATTCAGAAGTAAGGGTCATCCCCACTGAAACGAAAAAGCCGGCCCGAGGGTCGGCTTTTTTGATGCCTTCAACATTCGTTGCACGAGCAGCGAGGATGGCATCAAGTCAACATTCGCAACCACTTCTTTTGCGACTCCCAAGCCTGCTCAAGGTGCGGGGGCCACTGGGTTGCGTCTGTCCATGGATGGGCCATGCCAAACACATGGTTGGCTCCCTCGATCGTCGCCATCGTCCCCTGTGTTGCCCACGACGCGATGGACTCGCCCTCGTGAAGGCCCACGGCCACATCGTCCGTGCCGTGGACAACCAACGCAGGGCATGTCAATGCCGTGGCTGCCGATTCAATGTCAAGCTCTGATTCCCGGGCTTTGGCGTCGAGGTAAAAGGCGTAGGGATGAACGAGGGTTTGGCCTGTGCGCCCGTTCAAGACTTCCAAACGATCCGACGCTTCCCACTCCTTCAATGCAGGACCCCAAGGGAAACGTGCAAACACATCGGACACTGGCGCCCAGCAAGCCACACCGGACAATGAACCGCCCGCTTTTTGGAATTGTTTGGCGCCCAAGACGGCCATCCCCCCTCCACGACTGTGGCCCATGACCACCAACTTTGAGTCTTCCTCGGCCAGTTTTTGCAGTGCGAATGCCACTTCTTCTGCTTCGAAATGGTACCTGTTTTCACTCCACGCGGCTTCATCCAAGCAATCCTCTGCAAAGGGCGCCACATGCCCGTTGTGGGAGAAGTCCATGCGATACACATCCCAGCCTTCCTCCGCCCAGCGCTCGGCGACGCCCCGCCACAGCCCCCAATGTCGGAAACCTTTGTACCCGTGCACCATCAAGGCGCATCCTTTGGCCAATCCTCGAGACGGGTGCCTCGTCCAATTCAGCGGACCGTACGGTCCTTCCCAGACCCCGTCGTCGGTGACCGCCCCCCAGCTTTGGACCCACTGAAGCGGGTCCTGCACTTGGAATGAAAAGCCAAGGGCGGTCAGTGCATGGGAGGATGCCTTCCTTTGGACCCCGCCTGGCGTGATGTCCACACCCGGGTTTGCCGGGAAGGCAGCGGAGAGTAACTCGCGACGAGTACGCACCTCAGGGGCCACCAC
>PKDW01000152.1 GCA_002863145.1 Flavobacteriales bacterium | reverse complement strand
TGTTGCTGGCCTTGATCTTGATGCGCGCTTGCGACGTGGTCACGTTGGGCACCAGCACAGATGCACTGCCATCGTTGGGGGTGCCCGCCACAAGCAGCGTCGGAAATGTGTAACCACCGTCTGTGCTCAAGAAAATGTCCACCGTACTGCAATTGACACCATTTCCATTGGTACCTGCCACATCCCAGGTCACAGGCAGCTGGGTGTTCCCCACCGCACTGGCGCCTCCATTTGGCGCCTGCACGAGGAAGGGGCCTGCATTGGCCGTCACATTGAGTGATTTCAAATCGTCCGCAAACCCTCCGCCACCGGCACGGTTGTCACGGATGGTACACTTGAATTTCATCTCACGGCTGTAGGTGGGCAAATGCTCTCCAATGGTCGTGGTGTTGTTCACCAAGTCTTGGACACGAGGGAACGTCCGGGTGGGCGACGTTGTGGACGAAAATGACCTGAAAATGGGCTGGTTGCCCGACGGGTTGGTCAGGTTGTTGTCGCCTGAGGCCGTGGATGGACCCAAATCGTATTGCTCCCAGTTGAACGTCACGGCATCGCCATCGGGATCCGAGCCAGAGGCCGTCAACTCAAAAGGGGTTGAAATCGGAATGGTCAAGCCGTCCACTCCAGCATTCACGACGGGAATGCCATTGCCCGTGGCGGTTTTCACAGCGCACGTGTTGCCGTTTCCATTCACCGTGAACGCCACCATTTCATTGATGCTGTGGTTGTGGAAATGGTCGTCAGAATTGCTTTGCAAGTTGGGCGCACAAATCCCCGCATACCCCATGATGGTTGAAGCCGAACCAGGCTCGTAGGCGGCCGAAGACGCGCGGTTGCAGCTGTTGTTTTGGGTGTGGTTCCCACCGTATTGGTGGCCCATCTCGTGCGCCACGTAATCCACGTCAAACGGATCGCCGACAGGAGCCCCTTGGCCCGTCACCCCACCTGCCTTGCTTCCTCCGCAAGGAGACTGCAGGTAGGCCACGCCGCCACCGCCCGTGGAGAACACGTGTCCGATGTCGTAGTTGGCAGATCCGATGACGCTGTTGCAAGTGTTGATGTTTTGGGAAAGCATGCTGCCACCGTTGCTGTTGGTGTAGGGATCGCTGCCTGAGTTTAAAAACACAAGTTGGTCGTTGTTGGGAACCAATTCCATGGTCAAACACACGTCGCGTTCAAAAATGCCGTTGACCCTTGCCATGGAGGTGTTCATCGCCGCCAAGACACTTGACACCGTTCCTCCGTGAAATTGAGCGTATTCTCCCGTGCACGCCAACGCCAGTCGGTAGGTTCTCAGCTGCGAGCCGTTGTCTGCACGGCTTGTGGCAATCGCGGGACTTCCCATGACCTTGACTTCCTTTTCAGAGCCTGGCGTGGGCCCCATTTGGGGCGATGTGGTCTGAGGCACCTCCACTGCCATACAGCCTTTGGCCTGTTTGGAGGTCGTGCGGTAAAACGCCGAGCGGGTGTAGACAATGACTTCGTCGCGAACGCCCGGGTGATAAGGGTCGATGTACACGGTCTCCCCTTCCTTCAAAATCATGGCGTGGAATCCTTGGGGCGTAACGTCAAAGCGCACGGTGGCTTCTGGGGAATCCACCCCTTGACCTGCGAACACCTGAATCTCAGGATAACGCGCAGCCAAGGCAGGTGCCATCAAAGGACTGTTCAGCACGCTGAAGTGCTCCATCCCCCCGTCGGGCATGGGCAATTCCAAAATCCAGGACGAGCGCGTCGCCTCGAAAGCCTTTCCCGTGGGGACCTCGCTCAACCAAGATTCCAAAGACGCCACGTCAACCTGAAACGCGCGAAACGCTGCCACCTCTGTGGTGGGCGCCTCGGCCCGAACACTCCGGGGCGTCGACCAAAAGGAAGCTTGTGCGAGAGAGAGGCCAGATGTGGCCAACAAACATGCAGTGGTCGCGAGACGCGACAGAGGGCGTTCACAATGTTTCACTCGGTTGTGGTTTTGGGTTGAAGAAGGTCTCACCGACGCTTGGGTGCGGCAAACACTTCTGTGTATTCTTTCAAGAGGGACAACTGCTCTTTGGCCGGCTCAGGGAGCTGGTTGGCCCAGCGCTGGAATTCGGCACCAAACGCCCGCCTGAACTCCGGAGACTCCTTCAAGACGTGGTTGTTGAGCCGTTGCAGGTTCTTACGGACGTCGCGCAACAAACGCTCATGAACGAGCAGCAGGCGCTGGCGCGCAGTCCAATTGCCAAACCTCCAAGCCACCGAATGTTGCGTGGCCGCCGTCATCAATTCCTCTTGCAATCGCGTCAGAAACGCGGCGTATTTTTTGTTGCTGTCCTCCATGGTCCTCTCTTATTTGACGTGACGTTTTCATCCGCGTTGCCTCCTTGACAGAACCAAAGCACTCAAACACATGTTCTTGATTCAGAACAAGGTTCTTCTTTCCCTGCAACAACGCGATGACAGAAAATACGACCAAATCGCCCAATTTCCATGCATTCCGCCTCATTGGAGGGCTTCTTGTCAGCATGAGCGTCGTTGTCTTCGAAGGGTGCACTTACGAAGTGGCCCCTCCTCCACTTCCCTGTGGAGACATCTCAGGCGTATCCTTCGCAGGAGACGTTTTGCCCTTGCTCGACGTGCATTGCAATGGGTGCCACAGCGGCGGGAGTCCCAGTGCGGGATTGAACCTGGAAAACCACGCTTCTGTGGCGCAAAGCGTACTCTTAGGTAGCCTTCTTGAGCGTCTCGACTTGCCCCAAACCAACATCCTGATGATGCCCCAGAATGGGAATCCACTGCCAGAGTGTGACATCGCGCTGTTCGAGGTTTGGGCTTCGGAAGGTGCACCCAACAATTGATCCCATGAATTCCATGAATCCCATGAACACTCTCCTTTTTGGCTCCTTGCTCGCCCTGCTTTTTGTGGGATTCGCCCCCGATGCAGGTGCGCAACAATTCATGACACGCGAAGGGAATGTGCACTTTTTCTCCTCGACGCCAATCGAAGACATTGAAGCCGACAACCGCCAGATGAGCGGGTTGCTTAACGCGTCCACGGGCGACTTTGCCTTTCAAGTCCAAATGCGTGCCTTTCACTTTGAAAAGGCCCTGATGGAAGAGCATTTCAACGAGAGTTACGTGGAGTCAGAAACCTACCCCAAGGCCACCTTTCAGGGAAGCATCGCGTCTTGGGAGAACATTCCAAACGACGGCCAGCGGCATGATGTTGTGGCCGAGGGGGAGTTCGACATTCACGGGGTGACCCAACCCCAACGCATCGAAGGGACGGTCCAGTGGATGGACGGCGGCTGGAAGCTCCAGGCCAACTTCGAAGTGACGTTGGCCGACCACAAGATCGTCATTCCCGCAGTGGTCAAAGACAACATCTCCCCCGTCATCGCCATCGATGTGGAGGCCCAACTGTTGCCGCGATGAAGCGTCTAACATGGTGGCTCGCTGGTTTGGTCTGGATCGGCTCAGGCGCACTGCATGCACAGGGCCTGCTCGACGAACTGAATGCCGTGATTGAGGAGCCCACCCTTCCCGTTCGCGCCACTTTCAAGGATACCCGCATTGTTAACGTCCAGAGCAATGAGACCCCTGCCGAGGGCGTCTTGCACTTTGTGATCGCGCACCGCTTTGGCACCCTGAGCTCCGGCGCTTACGATTTGTGGGGTCTGGACAACGCCCAGATGCGCATGGCCTTTGACTACGGCATCACGGACGGCCTGGCGGTCGGAGTGGCACGCAACACCTACCAAAAAACTTACGAAGCCAATGTGAAAGCGCGGCTTCTGCGGCAGAAAACTGGCCCCGAGGCGTTTCCCTTGAGCGTGACGTGGTACAGTGTCGCGATGGCCAACGGCACCCGGTTGACATCCGAGGAATCGCCCTACCCTTTCACCCGCAGACTGAGCTACGTCCATCAGGCAGTTGTGGCGCGCAAAATGAGTGAGCGATGGAGTTTGGCCCTCGTCCCCTCCTTTGTGCACCGAAACTTTGTGCAAGAAAGCGGCGAGGCACACGACTTGGCGCTGCTCGGCGTAGGCGGGCGGTGCAAACTCGCACCTCGTTTCAGCGTCAATGGCGAATACCACCACTTTCTGACGCAGTCTTTCGGCGATGCCTTTTCTCCCAGCCTTTCCCTTGGCGTGGACATTGAGACGGGAGGGCACGTGTTTCAACTGCACATCACCAACGCCCGTGGCATGTTCGAGCGCTCTTTCCTCGCGGAACCCGCTGGAAGCTGGGCCAACGGCGACCTGTATTTTGGCTTCAACCTGAGCCGCGTTTTCACGGTCAAATCGTGAATTCGTACCTTTGCCTCACGTGGTGGAAATGCCGCGTGCGTGTTTCACCGAGATCGGCACGCCCCCTTTGAAGTTTGCACGAGGCAGAACGAAGGCTTGACAGATCCGGTGCGTAAGCCACAACGTGTTTGATTCGTGGCGAACCCATTTTCAATGAAATTTTCTGACATGGGCCTGCACCCTCGGGTGCTCGAAGCCCTCATTCCGCTCGGTTACGAGCAACCCACCCCCATTCAAGAACAAGCGATTCCCCACGTCCTCGACGGCCGAGATGTCATGGGCATCGCCCAGACAGGCACCGGTAAAACCGCCGCGTTCTCGCTGCCCTTGGTGCACCACCTCGCCCACAACATGATGCATGGCCGCGCGGTGCCTCGGGTCTTGGTTCTCACACCCACCCGTGAGCTCGCCGCCCAAATCGACGACAATGTCAAGGCCTACGCCAAGAACGTCAAGGTGCGGACGGCGTTGATTTTTGGCGGGGTCAGCCAGCACAAGCAAGTGGCCCAACTCCGCAAAGGCGCCGACGTCCTCGTAGCCACACCCGGCCGTCTGCTCGACCTGTGCAACCAAGGCTTGTTGTCGCTGGAGTGGATTGAGTTTTTGGTCTTGGATGAGGCGGACACCATGCTCGACATGGGGTTCATCCACGACATTCGTCGCGTGATGGCCATGCTTCCCGAGAAGCGACAAAGCCTGTTTTTCAGCGCCACCATGCCTGAAAGCATTGTCAAACTGTCGAAGACCATCCTGACCGACCCCATCCGCGTGGAAGTGGCCCGCGTCAGCAGTGCTGCAGAAACGGTGGAACAACGCATGATGTTTGTCAGCCAAGGCGCCAAGCGCGACCTGCTCGTCCAATTGTTGAATCAACCGGAAGTGGAGACCGCCCTGGTCTTCACCCGCACCAAATACGGCGCTGACAAGGTGGTGCGCTACCTGAAAAAAAACAACATCCGAGGCGAAGCCATTCACGGGAACAAGAGCCAGCCCCAGCGTGAAAAGGCGATGAACGCCTTCCGCAAAGGCAAGATTCGCGTGCTTGTGGCCACGGACATTGCGGCCCGTGGCATCGATGTCGAAGGCGTCAGTCACGTCATCAACTTCGAGATCCCCAACATCAGCGAAACGTACGTGCATCGCATTGGCCGCACCGGACGTGCTGGACGCGAAGGCGTCGCCATTTCCATGGTCAACGAAGGCGATGAGCGCAACCACATGCGCGACATTGTTCGGCTCATCAAACGCGACATCCCCTTGAAGAAGGACCACCAATGGCACTTGGATTTGCCTGAAATCAAGGCCGACTCCAAAACCCACAAGGTGCCCAAAGAGGCCGATGCCCAAGGCGGCAAACAACACTCACAAAAAGGCCGAGGGGGTCAGCGCAAGCGCGGCGGACAGGGACAACCCTCCAACCGGCGCTCCGGGCAGAAGAACGTATCTCGCCGAGAAGGCCACCGTGAGGCACGCCCCAACCAAGACGGACGACCCAAGCGCGAAGGCCGTCCCAACCGCGAGGGCCGACCCCAAGGAGAGGGATCGCAACAAGGACGTCCAAGCGGCAGCCGCCGGTGGAAGAAGAAGCGCAAATTCCGAGGCCCCAAGCCGCCGGGGTCCTGATTTCAAGTTTGGTTTCATGACAGGAACGAATCGCGGCACGACACAGAAACCACGCGGCCTTTCAAAGCACTGCACCTCCCTCTGGTCGGGTGGAAAGGTGAATCAAGTCGTGCTCCCATTCGGAGTGACGCGTGGTTTCCTTGGAAACGGCCTTGGCCTCAGTGGCAAGAAATCCTGTGCGAAGCTTGGCTTCAGGCAAGCTCACTCGTAGCGTGGCTGATTCCAGATTTTGAGGGCATCCGTCTGCTCAACGCCTTCCAACACCTCGGTGACCAATCCGTCGCTCAACCCCACTTTCAGATCGCGCCGTTCGTAGATGTTCTCCCCCACCAACACATCCACAAACGGTTGGTCCCCGTCGTATTGAATGAGGCGCTCACTCACCGCCAGCACCTGCTTGCGCTCGTCCAACACCACATCGGCCGTGGCTGAATATCCGGCACGCAAGAACTGTCCTTGTTCGAGAATCACGGCGGCTTTGATTTCAAATTGGATGGCACCTCCCTCCGCCACACCCTTGGGTGCAATGTGCTCGAGGGTGGCTGGGATTTGGCTTCCCTCAATGGCGCCAATGGTCAAACGAATGGGCATGCCCACGTGAAGTTTCTCCACCTCGCTCTCGTCGATTTTGCCCACGAATTGCAAATCCGCCATGTCCGCCACCGAAGCGATGGTGGTTCCTTCGTTGAAGTTGTTGGCCTCAATGACGCTGTTTCCCTTCTTGATGGGAACCTCAAGCACCATCCCGGACACTGTGGCTTTCACGAGGGTGTTGGATGCATTGCCTCCACCCCGGGCCGTGACACCTTCCTGCACAATGCGGAGATTGTCCTCGGCCGCGTAGAGCTCCTCGCGGGCTTGTTTCAAGGCAAGCTCTGTGCGTTGCGCCTCTGCCGGAGCGAGTACACCGCGGGCCAACAGGTCGGCATTTCGATCGTGGTTCAGCTGTGCATCATCCAACGTGATCTGCGCTCGTGCCAATCGCGACTCCGCGTTGCTCAACGCCGCCACATCCGGAACAATCATGACTTCGGCAAGAACGTCGCCAGCCTCCACAGCATCTCCTGCTTCCACAAGCACCCGGCGCACTATGCCCGACACTTGTGGCTTGATGAGGATTTCTTGACGTGGCTGGACACTGCCAGAGGCGATTGTCTTCAAGACGATGTCCGCCACCCGCGGCATTTCCGTGCCATACGTCGCCTCCGCCTGCTGTTCCTGGTCGCGCAGATGCTTGATCGTGTATACCGTGCCCGCCAACACGAGCAAAACGCCAGTCAGGAGGGCAACAAGTTTTCCGTTTTTCATGACTTGAGATTCTGAGGTCAAATTAAGTTCGAAGGGCTTCCACAGGTTGCACACGCAACGCGCGAAGCGCCGGCAACACGCCTGCAAAGGCACCGAGGACGGTCATCGTCGTCAATGCAGTCAACAGCACGTCGAGCGTGACGTGGGGGTGACGGAAAATGCCGTTGTCTTCGGCACTGACGAGATAGGTGTCTAAGGCTTCGAGTGCAAACACGCCCAGGATGCCACCGAGCAATCCGGCGAGCACGGTCAGCGTCAAAGTTTCTACCATGATTTGCACGACGATGTTCGCTGGAGTGGCGCCCAATGCGCGACGCACCCCCAACTCGCGGGTGCGCTCCTTGATGGTGATGAGCATGATGTTCATGATGCCGATGACGCCCGCGAAGAGCGCAAGCCCGCCGAACACAAACGACACCCAACGAAAGGCTGCAAATACGGTCGACATTTCTTCGTGCATCTCTGCCATGCTCCAGTGGCCAAACCCGCGCGGATCGTCGGGATGGATGCTTTTTTGGGCCTTCAGAAGGCGGAGCACCTCAGCCACCGCAGTGTCCCCGGGCACATCCTCTTTGATGAGCAGGCTTAACCATCCCACCTTGTCTCCCATGTGGAATGCGTGGTTGAAGGTGGTGTAGGGCGTGAAAATGCTGTTCTCCGCCTCCTCCGCATCCTCGCCCGTCTGCTGGCTTTTGTACACTCCCACCACGGTGAATGTCACGCCCTGAATTTGGATGTGGCTGCCGAGGACTTGTTCCTCCCGGTCAAAAAGCAGCTGCCTCACCCGCTTCCCAATGACCGCCACTTTGCGTCGGTCGTCGAGATCGCGTTGGTTGATGTACCGACCCTCGGTGATCAGGATGGGGTCGATGTCCTTGTACACCGGCATGTCGCCGTAAACGCCACATGCCGCCGTTTTCAACCCGTGCGTCACGTTGTTCCCTCCGCGCCAACCGCCGAGCTGGTTTCGAGGCGCCACGACTTCAAGTGTGGTCGCATTCTTCACCAGGTATTCCACGTCGGGGCTTGTGAGTTCAATCCATCGGCCCCGGGGGTACCCCTTGTAGGGCAGGCTGGTCGACTCGCCCCACAAAAAGGCACTGTTTTTCACGCGGTTGCCCATGTCGGACTTGACCCCTTCTTCCAGCCCGTTGGACGCGCCCACCGTGATCAAAATCATGAACAATCCCCATCCCACGCCGAGCGAACTCAGGAATGTGCGAAAGGGATTGCGCAAGAGCACCTGCGCAAGTTCAATCCACGGATCTCGTTCCCACCACCTCATTCGTCGCGCAATGCTTCTACAGGTCGGATGGCCACTGCCCGCAATGCAGGCCCAAGTCCACTGGCGAGTCCCGTGAGCACCAGTACGCCCAGCGCAAAGAGGGCAATGCGGTGATCCACCTGCGGGTTTTGGAAATATTCATGGTTCGCCATGGGGGCCACAACGGACAACAGACCAACCGCCAACATCAATCCCATACTGCCACTTACAAGCATGAGCACGGTAGATTCCATGACCACAAGGCTGACAATGCTGCCGTTGGTCGCCCCCAAGGCCTTCCGTACGCCAATCTCCTTGGTGCGCTCTTTGATCCGCACCACCACCCAGGCGTTGAGGGTCTGGCCGACGCGCGCGTCCACGGC
>PKDW01000161.1 GCA_002863145.1 Flavobacteriales bacterium | reverse complement strand
TGGATTTCAACTGGCAGGGCTTCTTCACTTTCCCGACGTTGACCAAAATCCCATCTGGCTACACCTTACATGGCATCGCGTCCTACGACAATACGAGCGCCAACCCCTTCAACCCCAACGACCCTCCTCAGAACGTGACCTTTGGGGAAGGCACCACCGACGAAATGTTTTTTGTCTTCTTCGACTACGTCTTGTACCAAGGGGGAGACGAGCTCATTTCACTAGCCCCCTCCGATGAGCCCCCTTGTGTGGGAGATCTCACGGGCGACGGAATCGTGAGCGTGGAAGACATGCTCTTCCTGTTGTCCGATTTTGGGTGCGTGACGGACTGCAATGCAGACGTTGACCTCGACAACGCCGTCACCATCTCTGACCTCTTGCAACTGCTCAGTGCCTTCGGCGAACCTTGTTGACCTTTGCGGCATGGAACCCGTCTGGCGCGTCTTGATTTTTTTGGCCCCACTCTGTCCGATTTGCCAAAACATGTCCTTCGACCTGCGTCAGCTGGAGAAGGACTTTGCGGGTGAGCCTGTGGAATTTGTGGGTGTGTTCCCCAACCCGTCGACCACTGAAGACCAAATCGCCGCCTTCCAACAGACCTACGGCCTTGACATGAACATGGGCAAGGACACCGCGCATTGGGCAGAAGCCTTGGGCGCCCGATGGACCCCAGAAGTGTTTGTCCTCGATGAAGCCGATTCGGTGGTGTACCAAGGCCGCATCAACGACCGCTACTTCGCCCCTGGAAAGCGGAGGTCCAAGACGAAGCGCCGCGACCTCGATGGTGCGCTTCGTGATTGCCTGGCCGGGCGAGACGTGGCCAAACCCTTCACGGACGCTGTGGGATGCCCCATCGAAGGGGTGCGCTTGACAGCCCCTCAGGATTGACCGGCCTCTTCTTCCGCAAGATTCGTCAACACGAGGTACCGAACGGCACTCCCAAAAAAGCCGAGGCCACTCATGAATATCACCAAACCGGCCGTGCCCTCCAGCCCCCAAAGCCACCACTCGCCGCCAATCATGCGTTGGGCTGAGGCATCCAACGTCACCGACAGTCCTGCCCCAATGAGCAAACTGCCCAAGCTGCCGTGTCGCCACCACAAGGTGCGAAGCCTCTGACGCGATGGCTGTGGTCTGCCCATGTCAGAACAACCCTTCAAGACCCCATTTGTTGAAGCCAAAAAAGGGCGCCCCGCAGGACGCCCTTGCCATAGACTCTTCAAAGAAGCGTCACTCGACTTCCACGTGGAAGCCGGTCTCCATGCTCACAGCCGCATTGCTTGCGTCTGTCGCCTTCATTTCGAAGTGGTACTCACCTGCTGCAGCAGGCACCGTGACGGTCTCGCTGAACGCTTCAAATGCAACAAGCTCCGCGGACCAAACAACGGTTTCGGTCGCCTCATCGATGAGTTCAAGCTCTGCTGAAGCGATGCCGTCTCCGTCGGTGACTGCGCCTTCAACCACAACCTCTGTCCCCGCAGACCAAGTAGGCTCACCGTGCCAGGTGGCTGGGTCTTCTCCGCCCACAGAAGTCAATGAAAATTCAGGCATGTGGCTATTCTCGATGTGTAAATCAGAAAGGAACGTTGCTGTATTGCCTTCATTGTCGACCAAGTCAACAATGACATGCCAAACTCCGCGGGCGGTTAAAGGCACGTCCACGTGCAAATCAGCCTCGGCTTCAGTGCCGTCGAGTTCGATGGTGCGAAGCACACTCCAATCTGTACCACTGTGCAAAATCAAACCGTCGTTGTGCTCGTCGTCTTCATCTGAGACCTCGTGAGCATGCCCCTCAGCGGAATGAATGTCATATCGCACCTGACTTAGCCCTTCATTGTCGCAGAAAACATCTTCGATGTCCACATGGTCCCCAGCCACTCCTTCGATTTCATCGGCAGTGATGCTGTTCATGGCACCAAGACCAGTGCAAACGGTCGGTGCTTCTGTGTCTGTTTGACATGAAGTGAAGAAAATGGCCAATCCGAGAAGGGCCGCGTTTTGAATGTTGGTTTTGTGATTGATCATCATGAATTGATTAAAATATTTTTTATCCCCGCTTCAACAACGTTGTGAAGCGCAGTTGCACCCAACGCCCCTGAGACACGAGTCCCAAAGCGCGGTAGGCACTGGTGTGGTCAAGCCACGCACGGTTGAACAAATTGGAGACGTCGAGCGTCCATTGTCCCCTCGCGGTGGTTTGAGAAAGTGTGATGTCCGCCAAAAGCGCACCTGGAGTGGCGTCTTCATTCCTGGCGGTGAGGACAGCGGGTGCAACGGCAAGGCCGCTCAATTGCGCGGCAAAGCCTCCACGCGTTCGTCCTTCCCAACTGAGACGGGCCTGTGCAGGGGATGTGAACGGCAATCCAAGCCCTGTTTGAAGGTCCCACTGACCAAGCGCTGACCCTGTGATCGACAGGGTTTGTCGCGCTGACATGTGACTCATCTCTGCCTCCAGGCCTGTGCGAAACGCGTCGTTCGCCCGGAACGCGTAGATCTGTCCCGCATGAGAAATGGGCGCAAATTGCGCACTCGGAGTGAGTGAAATGAATCCGCGGTGAAGGGCCACAAACGCTTGCGTTTTCCACCCCCAGCCCACGGAACGAGTTCCGTTGTGCACGGACAATCGCCCTTCCATCGCCCATTCGGTGCCGAGTTGGGGGTTGCCCTGTTCAAACCGAAACGATCCGTGATGTATGCCATTGGCACCCCATTCATGGTTGCTCGGAACGCGTCCGTAGGCCACCACTGTCGCCATGCCCTCAGTCCGAGTGTCTTTCCAAGAAAAGGGCCTTTGCCATGACAACATGCCTCCCGGCATCAAGGTGTCGAAGGCCAAGGCCCGAACGTCTGTTCCCACGACCACACCCTCCGAGTTGTAAAGGGGTTCGGAATGGCTGCCTTGTTGGGCATACACCAGATCCATCCGCCCTGACAACCTCGAACGTGCAACGTTGAACTCCCCCATGGTCGACAACCGCATTCGCCGGTGGCTCGGCAACAAAAACTCCCATCCCGTGGTGGTCACGTGCTGACCCTCAAACTGCATGCCGACCGAACCGTGCGCCGAATTGCGCCGCGCCTCTCCAAAGGCCGTCCACTCCTCCAAGGCCAAGCTCAAATCCGAATCGGGCAAAGGCCCCCAGCCATGGGCGTGGGGTGGTGCATATTCGCTCCTTTGGTTCCAGGAGCCCGACAACATGTACCCCCAGCCAGCGTCCACGCCTGTTTCCGCCCCGGACCATTTGACGATGGATTGGATGCGGGAAGCGTGCTGGTTGGGAAGTCGGATCTCCAACAAACCGTCATTGGGCGACAAGTCTCCTTGGCGAGGCAAGCCCACAATGCCGGGGAACAAGCCCTGATGGACATCCGAGAGCCGCATGGACCAGGTCAAGGTTCGGCCCGCATGTGTTTCGCGTTCGACGCCAAACACCGCATGACCCGACAGTCCGGCCGTATTGGTCAACGCTCCTGTTTCGAGTTGATACACCCGACCGAGGTACGCAAACCGTCGCTGTGGAACTTGTGATGAACCGAAGCCCGTGACGGACATGCCCGCGTGCCAGTGAATCTTGGGCGTGGACGCGATGTGAAGGGCGTGAAGACCGCCTTTGATTTGACCAAGCTGCACCATGGCCCCCATTCGTGTCTGCGTTTCTGGAGCGTTGGTACGGCTGGGCGATTCAAATCTCAGCCCTCCCCCCACGGCTTCTGGGCCCATCCAGACGTGCCCCCCGCCTGGAACCCACGCCGAGGCCACCTGCAGTTCAGGGGCGACCAAGACGCCATGGTCCGAGCCCCAGCGCCCTCCCTGCTGAGGAACGCCGTCTTCCAGCACAGCCACCCGCGAACCAAAGAGGCCCCGAACGACAGGCTGAATCATGCCTGCCCCAAGGTCGAGGCTTTCAAGGCCCGGCGTGCGGTCGAGGGCCTGCATGAGGGTGGGTTGGTCGAGGGCTGAGGCTTCCGATTCGCTGAAGCGATTCGCCGCGACTTGAGCTTGGCCCAGCATCACCTTCAAATCCTCCATCCACACGTCCACATGCGAGGCAGGGCTTACCACCACTTGGGTGTCAAACCCCACGCATGAGAGCGTGAGCGAATCGATGCCTTGCGGACAAGACACCCGAAACGCACCCAGGGCATCGGTGGACGCGGCGAGGCCACAGGGCCAAGCCATCACCAACACACCTGGCAACTTCGAACTGGAGGAAGCTTGCAACACATGACCCTCTACGGCCATCGACGTTTGGCTCCTCCCCATCAAAGGAGAAAGCACCACCAAGCACAATGTCAAGACTGCGCATCGGACGTCTACCGCGTGATCAAAGTCTCGCCTCCATGAAATGTGATTCATGTGAGAGGAAATGGAACAACAGACAAATCGGACGGAAACTCAGCCGCGATGGGGCGGTCCGCGTCGTCCTGTGGTTGTCCAAAACACCTGTAGTGCGTGTCCCGGAGTCACTTCCCCGATGCCGCGTTCGGCGTGCCATGTTTGCCAACTCTGGGAATCCTCCAGCTTCAGCGGGGGCACCTCCAACCAAAACGTCCAGTCGCACAATTCACACACGTGCTCGTGCTGAACGAGGCGGATGTCGTCGTGCGGTCCCTCCCATGCAGAACAGCCGTCGTGGTGATCGCCATGTTCACCGTGGTGGGCGTGGTGCGAGCAGCCCGACACCATGTGCCCGACTTGATGCATGAATTCCAACCCCGCCAACAAAGACCATGTGGCCAGCAGCGCGAACGCCGAAAAGCGGGCCGTGGTGGAGATGTGCTTGGTTCGAATCACGATGACTCAAAATTAGCGTGGGTGGACGGGATTTGGTCCCAGTAGACGCTGAATTGTGGCACTTTGAGGCACGGCAGGCTTGGCAGGCATCACAATGCCAAAGCCAAGCTCAAACAACAAAATGACTGCGAATCAGTCGCATTGACATTCCTGACACTCATCGAAGGTGTCGAATGGCACCACCCCTCCGCATCCACCCCACGTGAATTCCCTGCATTCTTGGGCTTCTTGGTCGAAATAAAATTTGGTTATGGCCGCAAAGCAGGGCCCAGGTTCGGGCGACATTTCACACGCAGCCGGCGCGTTGTTGCACCAAGGATTGCATGAAGTTGCGGACGCTGCCACCAAAATCAAGGACACCACACCCGAAGCGGTTTGAAGACATGGGTTCATGCGTTCGTCAACGTCCCAAAGCCGGACAATGTTGTCTGAAGTCCATGAACGCAGGTGAAACAAACATCCTTGGTCATCCCTTGGCTTTTAAATACCTATCTTGAAGTTGTGATGGTCCTCTCAAAAATAGGCTTGATGACGGCAATCGTGCTTTTGAGCATGGTTCAGGTCATGGCGCAAGGCAACCTCATTGTCCTTGACGGTGTGTTCGACGATTGGGCTGCCATTGAGGGGGTCGAGGATTCCGTCACAGAGGACGTTCCCGCAGTTGACCTGTTGGAGATGAAGGTGACCAGCGATGCGGAACATTTGTACGTCTACGTGCGTTTGGCCTCTGACCTCGACTTGACCGACGTCCTGTATCCACACAACCTGTTCCTCCAGATCGACGTCGACATGGATGCGTCAACGGGTTATCCAGTGCGGGAGGGCTTCGGGTCTGAACTGGGCATCGATTTCAATGGCTTGTTTGCGTACACCAATTTTGGCCCCGCCGACCAGGTCAACTTTTCAGAGATTGGTCTTGTCCCCTCCCCCACAGTGACGTCCAAGGAGTTTGAATTCGCCCTTCGTCGTGATGTTGTTCTTGAGGCCGGAGATGTGCTCTTTCCTCAAGACTCCATTCGACTGCTCTTCAGAGACACCCAATACAACGATGACCTGCCCGATGTGGGAGCTTCATTCGTTTACGATTTCAACGAGGCCAACACTTCTCTGCTCGCCCCCATCTCCATGGCCAAAGGAGATCCCTCCTTACTGCGTGTCTGTGCCTACAATGTCCTCGGCAACGGCCTCATACATCCCGTTCGCCAATCGCGGTTCGAGCGCATTGTTCCGACCTTGAACGCAGATGTCTATCTCTTCAGCGAATGCGGAAACACAACGGCTACGGAGGTCAAATCGCTGCTCGACAACTGGCTGCCCCTCCAAAGCGACGTGGGATGGCAAACGACCAAGAATGGCGATTTGATCACCGCAAGCCGCTGGGACCACCTCCAATCGTGGACGGGCATTCCGAAGCAACATCCCCTCATGGTCAATGTCCCCGACAGCCTTGGAGGCCCGGTGCTTTTCATCAACAGTCATTTGAGTTGTTGCGGCAACGACGCGGCGCGCCAGGATCAAGTCGATGAAATGATGGCTTGGATTGTGAACAACGAAGGCGGCCTGAACGAGAACACGCCCATTGTCTACGCGGGCGATTTGAACTTGGTGGGATACGCGCAACAACTCAATACGTTGTTGAACGGCGACATTGTGCAAACGCAAACCTTTGGCCAAGGAGGGCTGCCCGATTGGGATGGAACACCTTGGTCAGACGCGCTGCCTCGCCAGACTCATCAGCCTTTCACGTACACTTGGCGCGACGATGGCGACGGCAATTTTCCTCCCGGACGGTTGGACTTTATTCTTTATAGTGACGCCGTGATTGTCAAAGAGCGTGCTTTTGTGCTGGAGACCGAATCGACCCCGGCGGATGTCCTCGCACCCTTGGGGCTGATGCAAGACGACACCCACTCTGCCTCCGACCATTTGCCCGTTGTGATGGATTTCACTGTGGCTCCCCCCCCTTTGACGGACTCGGATGGAGACGGCTTGGAGGACGCGTTGGAAAACGACATGGGCACCAACCCCTTTGGGGCCGACACCGACGGCGATGGCTTGACAGATGGTTTTGAAGTGCTCACGTCAGGAACCAATCCCCTGTTGGTCGACACCAACGGCAACGACTGTCCAGATGGCGAAGAAGCCTTTCAATTGTGCGCCACGTGTCCGTCCGACCTCAACGACGACGGTTTGGTGTCTGTGGCCGACGTTCTGTTTCTCCTCGGGCATTTCGGGAACGTGTGTCCCTGACCCCGATTTGGTCCGCGCACCCCTCCCAAAATGGGACCACAAAAATGAGAGGCACCTTCGTTTACGACAGGCAGGACTGACATTGTCCCGTAAACAGGACTTGGACGCTTGTGATACGCGCTTTTTCAGGGATTGGCAGGACAATCTCATCTGAGAAACACGAAACACGCTTGCACGAGGTGCACTGAAAATGGGCATGGCTGTCGACACGTTGACCACTTGAACAGCCCTTGCAAAGCGCATAAAACCGAATGTGCTCCAAGGTCATAAAAGAATGAATCACACCGTCGTCTTCCAGTTTGTCAAGCATGCGGTAGACCGTGGACTTGTTGACCTCATTGGGCAATGCGTCGAGCAACATCCTGGCAGAGAGTGGGTCGCTCGATTGGCGAAACACACGAAGCACCTGTTCGAGGTGTTTGGTTTTTCTGACAACGCCCATGGCTCAAAATTAATGCAACTGGGTTGCAACAATGTGCTGCACGCCTAATTTCGCATCAGATTTGATTTTCATGACATCATTCACCTTCAAGTCAGACACAGTAGGTGCCGCCGCAAGTTTCTTGTGCATGATTCACTGTCTGGCCACGCCATTTTTGTTTGTGGCTCAAGCCTGTTCGAGTGCTTGCTGCAGCGATGCACCCACTTGGTGGCGCGCAGTCGATTTCGTCTTCTTGGCCGTTTCAGGATTCGCCGTGTACCGCTCGATGCAAACCAGTTCAAAGAGATGGGTCTGGCGAAGCCTTTGGGCAGCATGGGTGGTGTTGACATGTTCAGTGTTGTCAGAAGCCTTTGCATACGCTCTTTTTCTCCCCGCATTGAAATACGCCTCGGCCTCGGGCCTGATTGGTTTGCACGTCTACAACATGACATTTTGCCAATGTGGCAACCCAACTTGCACCATCCATGAAAGTTGACAACAAACTTCCAGTTACGGTGCTCTCCGGCTTTCTCGGAGCGGGCAAGACCACGTTGCTGAACCACATTCTTCACAACAAGCAGAACCTCAAGGTTGCGGTCATCGTGAACGACATGAGTGAAGTCAATGTCGACGCAAACTTGGTCGCAAGCGAAAACGTCCTGTCACGCACCGAGGAAAAGCTTGTGGAAATGAGCAATGGATGCATTTGTTGCACACTTCGCGAGGACCTCATGGAAGAGGTCGAACGCCTAGCCCGAGAGGAGAGATTTGATTATTTGCTCATTGAAAGCACAGGCATCAGTGAGCCCATTCCCGTGGCCCAAACCTTTTCTTTTGTGGACGAAGACAACGGAATTGACCTCAGTGCATTCAGTTACGTGGACACCATGGTGACGGTGGTCGATGCCGTCAACTTCTTCAACGACTTTGGGAGCCCAGAAACGCTGGAGGACCGAGAACTCACGGACATTGAGGGAGACGACAGAACCATCGTCAACCTGCTCACAGACCAAGTCGAGTTTGCCAACGTCATTGTTCTGAACAAAATCGACATGGTGTCGGAAGAGCACCTCGGCATTCTCCGAGGCACGCTTCAAAAACTCAATCCCGGTGCCCAAATTTTGGAAACCAACTTCAGCGAAATCGATCCCACACGCATTCTGAAGACGGGACTTTTTGACTTTGAAGAAGCCGAGGAAAGTGCAGGGTGGATTGAAGAGCTGAACAAAGAGGAACACACCCCAGAGACGGAGGAATATGGGATTGGTTCGTTCGTTTATAGGACAAAGCTGCCCTTCGACCCTGAACGGTTCTGGCATTTTTTTCATGCCAAATTTCCATCCAACATCATCCGAAGCAAGGGGCTGTTTTGGATCGCCTCGCGCCCCAACCAGGCCTTGATTTGGGGTCAAGCGGGAGGTTCGATTCGCACAGACAGCGCAGGGTTGTGGTGGAGCAGCATGCCTTTCTCCTCGAGGACGCAATTTCCGTCTTTCGTCGAGAACCAAATGGACATCGAAAAGACGTGGGACCCCCAATTCGGAGATCGGAAAACTGAAATCGTCATCATCGGCCAAGACTTGGACGAAATCCAAATCCGACATGAACTGGACGCCTGTTTGGTTCCCGCT
>PKDW01000015.1 GCA_002863145.1 Flavobacteriales bacterium | reverse complement strand
TCTTGGCCATCCTTGTTGGCGTCAGACCCGTTTTCTGAGGAAGGTGCGTCGCTTTTGGACTTGTCGTCCTGTCCGTCATCCTTTCCCCGGCGGCGGTTGTCGCTTTTGGGCTTGTCCTGGCCTTGATCGTCTGCTGATTTCTTGCCGCGAGGGGCGCGCTTTTTGGGTGCACTCTCGTTGGCGTCACTCTTGGCCTTGCTTTTGTTGGCATTCGGCTGTGCCGCTTGCTCGTCCAAAATGCTGTACACGAGGTCCTGCTTCTTGAGCTTGTCCACGCGGGTGATTCCAAGTTTGCTTGCGATTTCTCGCAGTTCGGCAACTTTTTTGCCGTTCAGTTCGATGATGTCAAACATCCTAATACGTTGGGTGAGGGAGGGGCAAAACCCCGAGCGTCCCGATGACGCCGATAAGACAAAGATAGTCAATGTCCTTTCCGTCGGTGCAGTTGGTGCCCAAAAATGTGCGTCTCGCTTCTGTCATGGACACTTCCTCGCCCATTCGACAACCCGAAGGTCCTTGAACTGTTCTTCGTCAACGCGAAATTTGAGCATGGTACAGACCTTGTGAAAGCCAGAGATGCCTGCGGCTCCGGGGTTCAAGTGGAGGCCACCCCAGGCGTCCACACGCTGCACGAGCAAAATGTGGCTGTGTCCGCAAATGAAGAGGTCGGGTTGTTCTTCCCGCAACTGAGGAAGAATGCCTCGGGCGTACTTGGGCGGTCGCCCGCCGATGTGGGTCATCCAGACCTGCAGTCCACCTGCTTTGAAGCGTTGGTGTTCCGGCCAGGTGCAGCGCGCAATTTGGTCATCGATGTTTCCGTAGACTGCCCGGACCTTGGTGATGTCCGCCAGGGCATCGGTCACATGGAGGTCCCCAATGTCCCCGGCATGCCACACTTCGTCGCAGCCTTCGACGTGCCGTTTGATGCGGTCGTCGATGTGGCCATGGGTGTCTGACAGCACTGCGATGTTCATGGGAATAGTTCCTTCGGACAGGGCAAATTCGGCCAAAAATGTCCCACATTCGTTTCATGAAAACCACGTTGCTGTCTTGGGGGCTTGTTCTGGCCCTTGTCGGTGGACTTGCACCACAGGGTCACGCCCAAACCAAAGAGCCCACTCGCAAAGCGCAAAAAGACTACCAAAAGGCCTTGGAAGCATATCGACTCATGTCGCCCAATCTTGCGCTCAGTCACCTGGACGACGCGCTCGATCGCAGTCCTTTGTTTGCAGAGGCCTTGTTTCTCAAAGCGCAGATCTACCAGGACATGTCGCATCCACGTCAGGAGGAGGCCCTTGCTCAGGCATTGAACGCCAACGCCACCATGTTTCCGCACGGGTGGGTCACGCTGGCTGAGATTCAATGGAATCTCGGAAAATACGAGGAGGGATTGCAGTCGCTCGCCCGGCTGGATGAGCTGTCTGCGCCTCGCATGTCCGACGAATCTGAACGGCGTCGCGCATGGGTGGATGCAGGTTTGACCTTTGCGGTGGAGGCCATGGCCAAAGAAGAGCTAGTCCCTAAAGCAGAGGTCGTGCAGGGTGGATTGAACACGGATGCCTTGGAGTACTACGGCGCACTCGACCTCAGCGGAACCCGTTTGGTTTTGACCCGGTCGGGCCTGTCCAACGAGGAGCAACGCACGACGCCCGGGGTTGTGGGCGGCGAAGATTTTTTCGAGTCCGTGCAGTTGGACGACGGAACGTGGTCGCCCCCGGTGCCCCTGCGGGGCGTAAACACCCCCATGAACGAAGGAGCGCCGACGTTGAGCGGCGATGGGAAAACCATGGTGTTCACGGCATGCGCCACACCCCGGGATGGATATGGCCCGCGTCGGGGCAAGGGGTCCTGCGATTTGTTCGAATCCACTTGGGACGAAACCAGGCAACAGTGGTCTTTGGGATCCAACCTAGGCGCGCCCAATTCCGCGGGTTGGGAAAGCCAACCTGCGCTCAGTGCGGACGGCAACCTGCTTGTGTTTGCACGCGGCCCCAAAGGACAGCTCGAGCCCTCTGACTTGGTGGTCTGCCACAGGTTGGCCCATGGCGGGTGGTCCTCCCCGAGAAAGCTTGCGGGCGAGGTGAACACGCCGTACACCGAAGAGAGTCCGTTTTTGCATCCCGACGGAAAAACCCTGTACTTCAGCAGCGACGGTCATCCGGGTTTTGGTCAGCTCGACGTGTTCATGTCCAAGTTGCAAAAGGACGGGACATGGGGCGAGCCGGTGAACTTGGGGCGTGAGGTCAACAGCCCAGGAAAAGACAACAGTTTGATGGTGATGCCCCGAGGGGGCGTGGCCATGTTTGCCACCACACAGGGCTCGGGGAACTTGGATTTTTGGCAGGTGGAATTGCCGGAGGAAGTCAAGCCCATTGAGGTGGCCACCCTCCGAGGGGTGGTTCGTGATGCAAATACTGGCCAGGCACTGGTCGCAGAGGTGGCCATTGTGGACCTCTCGTCAGGCCAAACCGTCAGCCGGACAACCTCTGAGGGCGAGACAGGCTTTGTCATTCCCCTGCCAGGACTGGGCTCCTACAGTTTTGAAGCGAGTGCAGAGGGGTACCTTTACGGCATGACCACGTACGAACAGGGTGGGGGGATGGACCTCAACCGGTCGCCGTTCGTCCAGATTGAGCTCATGCCGATTGAGGTCGGCCAAACCTTCAAGCTCGAAGCCATTCAGTTTGAATCGGGCCTTTCCAAGTTCAGCGAGAATTATCAAGCGGGTTGTGAGCATTTGGCACAATGGATGACGGAAAATCCAAGGGTCAACATTCGCATTGTGGGCCACACAGACAACGTGGGCAGCGTGCCCTTCAACATGGCATTGAGTCAAGACCGGGCTGCAGCGGTAGAACGCTTTCTTACAGAAAGGGGCGTGGAAGCCGAGCGCATCGAGACCCAGGGCGATGGCCCGTCAAATCCGGTGGCGGACAACGAGACGGACGAAGGCCGTGCCCTGAACCGCAGGGTGGAGGTGGTGATCCTCGATTGACCTCTCCCCAGCGCTGACGTCAACGCAGGTTCCAGACGGCCGACACGTAAAGGGTTCGCGGAGGCGCAGGGTTGTAGAGTTTGCCGCCAAACCCATTGAGTTGATGCCATCCAGAGTATGCCGTGTTGGTGGCGTTTCGGATTCCGAAGGACATGCCCAAAGGCGCGGAAGGAGGCGTCCACCCGAGGTCCACGTTGGCTGTGGCGTAGGCGGGATGGAAGTTTTTGCCGCTGGTGTTGAGCGGCGTGGCACCCACCGCGCGAATCCACGTTTGAAGCGTCCACGTGTGGTTGCGATCCCAAGCCTTCCAATGGTGCTGGACGTTGGCCATCCAACTTGGCGATCCGGGCAAGTCACCTTCCGCCCAGCGATGGAATTGGAATGCACCTGAGCCTTGAAGTCGATGACGCGGCCAAGTTTGCTGCACCCGCCATTCGATTCCCTGCATCGTCACAGGTGAAGTGGTGTTGACAAACGTGGGGTTGTCCAACGAATCGACCGCCTGTACGATGGCGCGGTTGACGCTTTGGTGGTACAGCACAACTTCCCCTTGGCTGTGGCGAAATCCTGACTCCAAGGTCCACGCGCGCTCTGCGTCGAGCACCGCAGGCAAGGCGCCTGTGATGCTGGTGGAAAGGGATTCAAAATTCGTAGGGTCGCTGAATCCAGTGGACGCTTGCACAAAGGCCGTCCAGGCCGAACCCAACGACTTTGACGCACCGACGCGAGGAAGGAGTTGGGTGGTGTTGAAGGGCGAGTTGTAGGCCGTGTCGGCGGCTGTCCCCTGCGCGAGGCGGGAGCGTTGTGAAAAAGCGGCCGACGTTTCCAACCGCCATCCGGAATCCCACGCCCAGGAGAGGGCAGGAGCCCAATGGGCCCGCGACTGGCGAATGTCCAAGTCGTATTCGAGGGGACTCTCACTGCCCAAAACGGCGTCGCTCCATTGGGCAAAGTTTCCTTGATCGACCACCGCCATGAGGGTCCACTCGGCCTGGAAATCGACATTTTCAAAGGACCACTTGCCAAAGCGCTGGCGGATGCGCAGGCTTCCTCCCGTGCCAGACTCTTCCTTGTAGCCGTTGTAGAAGGCGGATGTTCCGAACGGGTTGGTTTTGTCACTCCACCTCAAAAGGGACCACACGTCCAAACTGCTTCGGTGTTGCTTGTTGCTCAAGTTGGGAACGTGGATGTGGTGCCCCCACAATGCCCGACGGCGACGCACATAGGCGTCGTAAGCAAGCCCGGGAGCAAAGGTGGCTGTCGAGTCTGTGAATGCGGTCAATGAATCCACAGCCCCCGGCAGTTCCCAACTGCCGTCCTGGAAGGCCAGCCAATCGTAGTGCTTGAAGTTGTCGTTGCCCCAGGCATGGTCCACTTCGAGGTGAAGGCGGTTGTTGGCTTCTTGGTCGCGGTAACCGCTGTTTTGGGTGTGCGACACCCTGAGGTTCCACCCTTGAATCTGCAGTGCACCGTTGACACGCGACTGCAATCCGCTGTTGCCTGTGGTGCCCATCACCGTTTGAAGGCGGGCCAATTCGGGATTGGATGTGCCGTGAACCACCAGGGCTCCGCCGTAGGCCCCACCAAACGTGGTGGCCGCCGCACCCGAAACGAGCTCCATTCCTCCAGACCAGGCAGGGTCGAGCCACTCGACGGGGCTGGTGCCGTCCGCCTCAGTCAACATGAAGCCGCGCACGAACAGCATGGTGTTGCGGACCGCAAATGGAGACCGAAGGGCAGAACCACGAACATTGATTCTCCGGCTTCCTCCCATGCCTCGCGTTTCCATCAAAACTCCGGGCAAGGCATTCAAGGCATTCGACACATCTGCACTGCCGAAACCGTTTGTAAGTGTGGAGTCGGTTGTCCAGCGCGTTGCTGCAATTTGTTCAGGAGAAAGCAGCGGACTGAACGTGGCGATTGAAGCAGAATCGAGCGAGACCCAATCCCACATCAGCGAATCAGAAGGAAGGGCACAGTGAATTGTTGTGGCGGCTGACCCCGTCAAGCAGAGTCCAAGCCAAAGGGCACGTAGCATAGGCAAATGGTTATTGGATATAGATGACACGCGTCATGTGGGCATCTTCACTTTGAGCATGCAAAAGGTAGGTTGCCGCGGGCCAAGAAGTCACATCCAAGGTTTGGCCGGACTGAAGTTGACCCTGGGCCCACACACGTCCTTGAAGGTCCATGACCTGGTATGTCTGTCCAGCCCACGCTTCCGAAACGCGCAACTGCACTTGGTCCACCGCGGGGTTGGGGTAGATGTCCAAGCCGCGTTCGTCTTTCCAATCGGTCACACCGTCGGTGGCCGCAGGACGAAACTCCTTGATCAAATTGGGCCCATTGCCTGTGTAACTCGGGCCGTTCAAGGCCAGGTAAATCGCACCGGTGTAAGGGTTGACCGCCACGTCACGCATGCGCTGGTTGAACTCGGTGAAGTACATCTCGCTGCCCTCCAAGGTCAAACCGTCTTCACTCATGTGCAACACTTCCAGGCGTCCACCGACAGGTGAGCTGAATCCGCCGAGCACCGCCATGAGCACGCTTCCTTGCCATTCAGGAATGGCAGGGTGGTCATAGTAAATGATGTCGTTCACTGCCGCGCAAGGAGACCACGTTTTCAGGGGCTCGGGCACGTTGTTTGTCTCGCAGAACGATTCCTCTGCGCCGGCATTGCACCAATCGCAGATGCCGTCACAGGCGCCTTCGACGTTGGGCCAGCCGTAATTGCGTCCGGCCTCGAGGATGTTGAACTCGTCGGAGTTGTACTGGCCATGTTCGCTGCTGTAGATCACGCCATTGGGGCCGACGCAAAGGCCTTGGCTGTTGCGGTGCCCTTTGGTGAACACGTAGCTCGTGGGGTCGGGATTGTCTGCAGGGACACTGCCATCCAGGTTGAATCGAAGGATTTTGCCGTTGTCGCTGTTGTCGTTTTGGGAGGAGACGCCGCCGTCGCCCATGTCACCTGTGCTCATGAGCAGGGTGTTGTCAGGCAAAACCAGCAAGCGGCTTCCGTTGTGGATGCCAGCTGCGCCCACGATGTGAAGGATTTGCTCGTTGCCGAGGGAAGTGCCGTCCCAGTAGAACACGCTCAAACGTTCGTGATTGCCGTTGGCAAAGGTTTGGGCGGTGTAGGCCAAATACACCAGCGGCTCCAATTCAAAGTTGGGATGCAAGGCCATGCCCAACAACCCGGGTTCGACGCCTGAGTCGTTGACGTTCTGAGAGAGCACGGTTTCGTACGCGCCGGAGGCTGGGTCGATGCGCAGCACGTCGCCTTCACGCGTGGTGCACCAAAGCATGTCGTCGGGCCCCCATGTGAGTTCCCAAGGGATGTTGACCCCAGAAACAAGGTCGTATTCGTTGAGTACGGTTTCACCTACGTTCCAAGTGGGCTGGGCATAAGCGGCCAGGGTGCACGTCGCAGACATCGCGATCAGGGCCAAGGCGTGGATGTGATTCTTCATGGGGTCGATTCATAGGGTCGTTCCGAAAGCTACGGCGCCAAATGCAGGCAACGTGCCCTCTGTGGACAACATGCCCGCCAAGGTGGATGCAGCAGCGTGGTCTGAAGGGAGTGCATGCGGCTGGTTGTCTCGGTTGAGGTACAGGTCAGTGACTTCGTTGAGGTAGGTCCGCTGAATGTGAAGCATGTGTTCGTCCACAATCTCAAAGGTCGTGGTGCCGTAAAGCATGCTCATCCGGCTGCGGCGCAGCTTGGCCCAGTCGGAGGTCCATTGCTTGGTCCGTGTCTCTTCCTCGTTGAGGTTGTCAAATCGCATCATGCGGCGGTTGTCAGGGTCGTTGCCGCCGACATCGGCAATCTCGTCGCCGTAGTACACACATGGAATGCCTGGAACGCTCATGAGGTAGGACATGAGCAAGCGCATTTTCGCGTAACCGTCGTCTCCGCCGTGTTGGATGTCGCGTGTCCAGCCTTGGAACTTCATGTCTTCGTTGACGTCGAGCGTGCCGTCCGCCAGCGAAGTGAAGCGCGGGCGATCTTGATTGCCTGTGATGTTGCCCATCAGGTGGTGGGCGCCGTAGGTGGCCAGGCTGGCTTTGTTGGTGGCGACCAAGTCGGCCCAAGAACCCTCATCAAAGGCGATGGCGCCCACCAATTTGTCATAGAGGTTGAAGTCAAATTGGGCGTCGAGCATGCCGCTGGACAGGTAGCTTCCAATGAGGTCGGGACTTCCATACGTCTCGCCGATTTGGAAAAGGCGATTGCCCGTCTGGGCTTGCGCAGCTTTGAGTTTGGTGGTCAATTTCCGCCAAAACACCTCACTGATGTGCTTGGTGGCGTCGTGGCGGAAGCCGTCAATGCCGCTGTGTGTGGCCCACCAAGCCGCGCTGTCGGACATGGCTTCGGCCACCTCTGGGCGCTCCAGATCCAAAGTCGGCATGAATGTGTCAAACCAAGTGGTCAACCGGTACTCGTCCCAACGCTCGGTGTTCAGGGAACCGTCAGGGAGGTAGAGTTTGGTCGTCCAATCGGGATGGACGTCCATCAAGGGGTGATCCTCGTGGACGTGGTTGCCGACGTAGTCCAATAGCACATTCATGCCGTGCATATGGGCGAGCCCGGTCAAGTGGGTCATGGCTTTGTTGGATCCAAACCGGCGATCCACTTCCGTGCAGCTGACGGGCCAGTAGCCGTGGTACCCGCTGAACCGGCTCGTGACGTCCGTCCGTGCGCTGTCCTGCCAGTAGCCCCAGGCGCCTTCAGCGTTTTGGGTGACAGGAGAAATCCACACCGTGTTCATGCCGAGGTCCTCGAAGTAGGCTTCATCGACCTTGGCAGCCACCCCTTGCAGGTCGCCGCCAAAATGGTTGGCCATGGGCAAGATGTCGGGGTCGTTGACCGGCTCGTCATTGTTCTTGTCGCCGTTGACAAAGCGGTCAACCATGAGGAAGTACATGGTCGCGCTGTGCCAATCGGAACGTGTGAGCATTGCCGGGTCTGTCAAGGGCGTGTTGCCTTCAGTGGGAATCAACAAATCTTGGGCAATGCCTCCATCATGCGCCGCCCATGCCCGCACGAGGTGACGGCCCGCGTCAAATTCAGAAAGCAGGACCGGCAAGGTGATGGCGTCTTCGTGCGACCCGTGATGCACGAGCATGTTGTCGACTGTGATCAACACCTCGGCCGCACCATCCGTTTGAAAGAACAGCTCGCCGTCCTTCTCAGAAGCTTGAAGTTGGGGTGGGAGAGGCGCGGCCACGCGCACTGCGGAGTTCCATCCGCCCATGCCGTTGGACATGCGGTTCTTGTTGGCGGGATCGAGAATCCATGTGCCATCTACCACCCATTGGTAGGGGTGGTTGCCGGGGCGGAGGATGGCCTCGTATGCGAAGGAGCCATCCTCCGCCTTCCTTGCTGGTTTGGGGGTCCATCCTGTGAGGTCCCCCACGATTGCCAAGGAGGACTCAGGTTGGGGCTTGAGGGAGGCGTCAAAGGTGAAGGTGTGGTGGACTTCGCCTTTGGACAGCACAGGAACCATGCGTTCCTCATCCTGCACATTCAATTTGAGCACCCCCAAACCGTTGGAAGGCGCACCAGGAAGGGTGATTTGTCCGTCCTCCATCAAGAGGGTGTCGCATTCATCGGATGAGACGCAGTAGACAATCTGGTCCACCATTTCCCAAGGCGCCAACCAGTCATGCACGATCCAAGTGGAAGGGGAAGCTCCCACTTGAATGGGCATGATGGCTCCCCATGATGGCAGGGAGGGGTTCTCCGAGGCAGGTTGACACCCGAGAATGGCAAAGGCCATGGCGGTTGCCACGGCCTTTGAAGTCGATGGGAAGAAGTTCATCGGATCATTCGCAATCGAGGAGTGGGACCCCTGTTTCGTAATAAATGCCATCCCAAGGCGTCGTGTCCGGCGGGTACGTGAATCCAGGCTTCAACGGGTAGCAAATGAGTGTGAGGATGCCCAAGCCTTCGGGGATGATTTCCTCGAAATGTTCTACAGGGAGAATGACCGTGCGGTAAAACCCGGGCTTGTCCAAGACGGGCTTCATGCGAAGCTCTGGTGTGTTGGCCACCTCCTCGTCGGGCACCATGGAGTAGAAGGTGCCGTCGGTGGCTCGCGCCTTGATTTGCAGGTACACTTCGCCGTTGTCGATGTCCGTCAAGTCGACGTCGATGTTGCTGTTGTACGTGACGCTGACAAAATCGTCTGCACGTCGCGTCTCAGGGAAGACGCACATCTTTTCCTCGCACAACTTGGGGAGGACACCCACGTTGAAGTCTTCGGTTTTGGCCTCTCCAAGATCCTCCAACCCAGGGTAGGGCGCCCCATTCTTGAGTTTGGCCAAACAAGAGATGCCTTGGCTG